>JANXLQ010000416.1 GCA_025355085.1 Rhodopila sp. | reverse complement strand
CCTCCAGGCTTACGAAGCTCAACCGCCGTTCGATCGCGTTGCAGAGACGGTGCAACGCCTGATCCAGCAGTCCCTGTGACCCGCGCAGAAAGACGCTGAAGAGTATCGAACAGGCGAGACCGGCCAGCGACATCACAAACTTGGCCGAGGCGATTGTCATCAGCTTGATGACCACGTCTTCCGGTTTGGAGCCGTTGTTCAGGTCGGTACCGAGCCCGTTTAGCGCAGCCACCAGGCCCAAGAAGGTGCACAACAGGCCGAGCGAGACGAAAAGCCCTGGCCAAATGCGGAAAAAGCCGGGGCCGAAGCCGAGGTCCTCGAGATTGAGAAAATTCGACGGCCTCACCGAGTTTCGGCGTAGATCCTGGCCGTCGCGTGAGTCGATCACAGTCGTCTCGGCGTATTCCTCCCAGGCAACGACGACCGTCTGGCGCGCGCTGGAACCGCGAGACCAGTTCTGGATCTCGGCGTTGAATCGATCGAAGCCGGCGCTGAACACAACGCCGTCCTTGTACTTGTTGACCTTGGCGGTCAGCCCAAGGACGGCCAGGAAGCGGCTGATGGCGGGGGTGATTGTCCAGGCGACCAGTCCCAACAGGAGGATGCCAAAGATCAACACCACTAGGCCCGGCGCCTCGTCGGTGACGAGCAGTTGCGCGAGATGGAGGATCCAATCACGAACAAGAAGGCCGATATGCAACATTAAGCCTCAAAATAATGATTGGGTGACAAGACGCATTCCGGCAGCGCCGGATTGCGGCACCCTATGGCTAGTTCAGCCGAAACGTTGCGTCGGCGCAAGGGCAAACGTGAGGATCAAATTCCAGACCCGCGGGTCCTTCCGGTAGGCCGCTCAACCAGCATCCGCCCGAGCCGCCCTCAATCACCCCACTACCGAAACGCCCAGCGCAACGTCCGAGCAATCCCATACGTTCCCGCGCGCACAAGCGGGCGGCTCAGCGGTGGCGAACCTAGCCCGTGCATCGCCCTGGCCCAGTCCGGCAGCAAATCGATACCGGCCTGCATGGTCAGCGCGTGCAACGGCTGCTGCATCAGGTTTGGCGCGCGTTGGGTCATGACCAATCGGGCGACCTCTCGGGTGCGGGCGTCGCACAGCAGGTGGGGGCGGATGGTCTCGATTAGGGCCACAGCCTCGGCCTTGGTGCGGGGGATCGGATCGGCACCGAGCGGTTCGGCGACACGAACCATCTCGGCAAAGTAGCGATCCTGGTCGGCGGTTGGCATGTCCGGTTCGGCGTAGCGCATCCAGGCTTTCAGGAAGCTGGCCGTCTCGGTGACATGCACCCAGGCCAGCAGCGCCGGATCGTTGGCGACATACGGCGTGCCGTCGGGCAGCACGCCGCGAACCTTGTCGTGAATGTTGCGCACCCGGGCGATGGCGGCGATAGCCTCCTCCCGCCCGCCGAACGTGGTCAGGGAGATAAACCGCGCGGTGCGCCGCAGCCTTCCGTGCATATCGTTGCGAAAGTTCGAGTGGTCCCACACCCCGGCCAGCACCGCCGGATGCAGCATTTGCAGCAACAGCCCCGCGATGCCGCCAACCATCATGGAGGTCACGTCGCCATGCACCCGCCAGGCCACGGAGCCAGGGCCGAACAGCCCATCGGGACGCCGCTTCACGGGCTTCTCGCCGCGGGATTTGTCGTTGAACACCGCGACCACGTTGGCGACGATCGCCTGCTTGATCGGCCGGGCGAGGGTTTCGAACGAAAGCGGTTTGTCCTTTTGATCGGGCATCAGGGCGGGACCATTCGCGACTCAAGCCGGCCAGAGGGGTGACTGGGCGGGGTGCGATGCTTGTCCGCCAGGACGCAGGAAGCCGCTTCAGAACAGACGCCGCGCGGGGGAAAAGGGACTTGAATGGCGACCTCCATTTATTTGATGGAAGTGGTTGGCTGAAGCGTCGATGTCAACGTGGAGTGGCGAAGGGCGGCGAGATCAGGACCGTCATGGCGCATCGACGACGGATACGGTTTGCCATGCGGGACGGCACCGTTCGCCGGGGCAGGCGACATCGTGCCGTATCAGATCGCCGCCCTGTTCATGACCCGAAAATCGCGTTGGTGCCGCTGTTCATTATCTGGTTCGGGATCGGCGAGGGCTCCAAATTGGCGACCTTGTCGTTTGGCGTCTTCTTCCCCACCGCGATCGCAACCGCCGGCGGCGTGGACAATGTGCCGCGCGGCCTGATCTGGATGGGCCAAAGCTTCGGCCTGTCGCCATTGGCCGATCCTCCGCAAAATCGTTCTGCCCGCCGTGCTGCCGGCGATCCTGAGCGGGTTCCGCGTCACAACCTCCATCGCCATCGTGCTGCTGGTGGCGGCCGAGATGATCGGGGCCGAACGAGGCATCGGCGCGTTCGTCCTGTTGGCGGGGAATTTGTACGACACCGACAACCTGCTCGCCGGGATCGTAGTGCTGTCGGTGCCGGGTCTGCCAGTATAGTGGACGACCGGCCGGTTGGAGCGGTTTTTCCCGGGGTGGTTCCGGCCGTCGCCGCCACGTTGGTGGTGATGACCGAATTCCGGTCCAGGGTGGGACTGCTGTAGGCACTGGTATTGGCGATGAACCCGCCGCTCGTCCCGGAGTCGCCGTAGAATTGCAAGGTGCCGCCGCCCGGGAACAGGGTGTTCGATTGCAGGCCTGCGTCCAAGAAGACGATGGTTCCGGCGTTGATGATGACGCTGTCGCCGAAGACGGGGCCCTTTTGGCCGGGTGGCAGGGCCGGGGACCAATAGGACGGGCCGTTGGGGCTGATCGCGGAACCGGGATTGCCGATATAGGTGTAGTTGGTGCCCGTCATATCCCGTTCCGCCTTCAATGCTCAGCTACTCGGTGCTGTCAGCAAGAGATCGGCCCGGGTGCGTCATGCCGCATCCTTTTGCACCACCCCCAGCAGTCTTGCCTGCAATTCCGGGTCATCTTCCAGCGCCCTGGCAGTGCCTTCGAACGCCACCTGCCCATTCACCAGCACGTAGGCGCGGTCCACCAGCGGCAGCACGGTTTCGGCATGGTGCTCCACGATCACCATCGCGACCCGTCCGCGCAGTTGGGCCAGCGCGTCCATGACCTCTTTGACGACGGTTGGGGCGAGGCCCTCGAACGGTTCGTCCAGCAGGATCAGTTTCGCGGGCACCATCAGGGCGCGGGCGATGGCGAGCATTTGACGCTCCCCGCCCGACAGGCTTTCGGCCTTGGAGCGTTGCAGGATTTTCAGTTTCGGGAACAGCGCGTACACGTCGTCCAGGGAGGCGCCGCCCGGGCGCATCGCCAGCCGCAGATTGTCCAAGACGGTCAGGTTGGGGAACAGCCGCCGGCCTTCCGGCACCAAGGAGATGCCCTTCTGGTTGATCTCGTACGGGCGGGCGTTGGTGATCGCCCCGCCGTCCAGGGTGATCGTCCCGCTACTTGATCGCACTGTTCCCGTAATGGCTCGCAGGGTCGTGGTTTTGCCGACACCGTTGCGCCCGAGCAGCGCGACGGCCTCGCCTTCGTGGACGATGATGGACAGGTCTTCCAGCACGGTGCTGCCCGCATAGCCGGCGCGCAGTTTGTCCACCACCAGGATTGGTTTGCCTGCGGCGTGGGCGGCGCGATCCGCATCGGTCGGTGCGGCGGGCGGAAGAATCCGTTCGGCGCCCATATAGGCGGTGATGACCTCGGGGTTGCTGCCGACCTCTGCGGGGTTGCCGTCGGCGATCAGGCGGCCCTGGTGCAGCACGGTGATGCGATCGGACAGGGCCAGCACGCGGTCGATGTCATGCTCGATCAGCAGCACGGCGTGACTGTCAGCCAGTTTGCGGATCAGTGCGCCCACGACCACCCGATCGGATTCAGCCAAGCCGGCCAGAGGTTCGTCCAGCAGCAGCAGTTTTGCGTCGGTGGCGAGCGAAATGGCGATTTCCAGCAGGCGGCGTTGGCCATGGCCCAGATTGGCGCACGGATCAGCGGCACGATCCTCTAACCCCACGGCGGCGAGCAGCGACCATGTGCGGGTGTTCAGATCGTCGTAGGCATAGGCGTCGCGCCACAGGCCCCGGGCGCGTTTGTCCTGTGCCTGCACCGCGACACGGACGTTCTCGAACGTCGTCAGGTTGGGAAACACGCTTAGTATCTGGAACGAACGCGACAGGCCGAGCCGGATGCGCTTGTGCACCGGCAGGTTGGTGATGTCGTGACCATCGAACACGATGCTGCCGGAATTGGGTTTCAGGATACCGGTCAGCATGTTGAAGAATGTCGTCTTGCCGGCGCCGTTCGGCCCGATGAAGCTGTGCAGCTTGTAGGGATACACAAGCAAATTGAGATCGGTCGCCACGACCAGCGAGCCGAAGCGTTTGTGCAGCCCGGTTACGGTCAGGATCGGCTTCGCCGGGTCCAGTTTCGTTCCGGTTGCGCGGTAAGGCTCGATCACCGCCGGCCGCTCGGGGATGCGCTTGCGGGTCAGGGTCCAGTCCTCGCGGCGCATGACGCGAAACAACAGGCCTTGCATGCCCTCGGGGGAGGCGAGGGCGAACAGGATCACGATCGGCGCGAAGATCAGCCACCAGCTTTCGGTGATCGCCGACAGCCGGTCCTCCAGCAGGATGAAGGCGATGGCGCCCCACAACGGACCGAGGAAGTGATGCACGCCGCCCAGCACCGCCATCAGCAGCGAGTCGCCGGCGTGTTGCCAGCTCAGGTTATCGGCGTAGGCACCGTTCAGCATGAAGGCGAGCAGTCCGCCGGCATAACCGACGATCCCACCCATTAGCACGAAGGCAACGAATTTCAGGCGGAACGTGTCGTAGCCGAGGCTTTGGGCGCGCTGTTCGTTGTCTCGGAGCGCCTGCAACGACCGGCCGAAGGGCGAGTGCGCGATGCGCCACAGCAGGCCCATGCCCAGGCAGACGGTGACGATGGTGAAGACGTGGAACGACCAGGCGCTGGCAAACAGCGGGCGGGGCACGCCTTGCAGGCCGTTCTCGCCGCCGGTCACGTCGGTCCATTTGAATGCGATCTCGAACGCGATCTGGGAGAAGGCCAGGGTTAGAAGCGAGAAATACAGGCCGCGGCGGCGCAGGATGATCAGGGCGATAATGGCGGCCAGGACCATCGAGAAGGCGACGCAGAAGATCAGTGCGACGATTTCGTTCGGTGCGCCGCGCAGCATGACGAAGGCGACGGCATAACTGGCGCAGCCGAAGAACACCGAGGCGCCGAACGGCACCAGGCCGGTGTAGCTGACCAGGATGCACACCCCGGCGCCGTACAGCGTGTAGATGGCGATCTGGGTAATCAGGCCGATGGGTGCGCCGATCAGGTGCCAGACGGCGGTGAGACCGAGCAGGACGGCGAAGACCAGCAGGACGGGATTGCGGATTATGTTGGTCATTCGAATCGCTCCCAACGCTCACCAAGCAGGCCTCTTGGTCTCAACAACAGCATGAGGGCCATGAAAACGTACATCACGGCACCGGAGGCCGACGGATAAAACTGGATTGTCAGGGCGGTCACTACGCCGACCATCAGGCCGGCGATGACGGCGCCCGCGAACGACCCGAGGCCGCCGATCGCGACCACGACGAAGGCCGGCATGATGGCATTGGTCGCCATGGCGGGGGTGATCGTCCATAGCGGGGCGGCCAGCACGCCGGCAATGCCGGAGATGGCGCAGCCGAGGCCGAATACCCAGGTCAGCACTCGGGGCAGGTTGATACCGAGCAGACCGACCATTTCGGGATCGCGGGAGCCGGCGCGGAGGATGCGGCCAAACGGGGTTTTCTCCAGGAACAGCCATAGCAGCAGCAACAGCGCGGCGGTCGTGAGCAACACGGTGAAGCGGTATTTGGTGATCAGGATCGGGCCCCAGATCAGGAATCCGGCCAGGAAGGGCGGCGGGCTGAAGGGCTGGCCGATGCCGCCATAGATCAGGCGGACGGTGGCCTCGATCAGCAGCGCGAGGGCGAAGGTCACGATCAGGCTGATCAGCGGTTCTTTGTTGTACAGGCGGCGGATCAGCAGCCGTTCCGCGACCATGCCGATGCCGCCGACGAGGATCGGCGACAGGATGACGGCGGGCCAGCCGAAGTATTGGTAGAGTGTGAGTGCGAGGTAGGCGCCGAGCGTGAAGAAGGTGCCGTGGGCAAAATTGACGATACCGAGCAGGCCGAAGATGATCGACAGGCCGATGGCGATGAGGACATAGAGGCCGCCCAGGACCAGGCCGCTGACGACCTGGGATAGTAAAATTTCTAGCATTTTTGCGCGATCCTTCCCGCGGTCTTGGTCGTCATGGTTATCATCCCGTCCCTCGTCATCAACCTCGCCCGGATCGGCCACGTCTTCCGCTGTCATCCCACTTCACCCTCATCTCCGGATCGAGTTCGGGGATGAGGGTGAAGCAACGACGCGATCAGCATCCAATGCAGTGGGTTGTCCCCTTGGGCCTAAGATACGCGTAGCGGAGATAGACTTTCTCCTTCTCGTCATGGCCTGGCGTGTCCGAACCACCTATCGCGGCACGTTGCTGGAATAGGTGGCCCGGACACACGCCGGGCCATGACGGGTGGCGGACAAAACTACCCCATCTTGCAGCCAATTTCTTCCGGCGTGCCGAACACCTTGTCCAGGTCGGCGGCGTTTTCCGGCAGCGTCGCCTTGACGTCGAAGTAGTCCCACTTTCCGGTGATCTTCGGTTTGACGCCAACCGCGAGGTTGCGCACCAGCATCTGATGGTCGAACTTGCGGTAACTGTAGGACGAAGTGCCGGCCGGAACCTTCCAGGCTTCCAGGCCCTCGACGATCGCCATGCCATCGGTCGATTTCACGGCATCGATCGATTCAAACAGCGAGCGGGCGGTGATCCAGCCCATCCATGCCTTGTCGGCTGCCGGTTTGCCGTATTTTGCCAGGTAGGCGGCGGCGAAGGCCTTTTCTTCCGGTGGATTGTTCGGGTTGGTGTGATCCCACATCTTGGTAAACACACCGGTTGCCGCTTCTGCCCCGACCGCCCAGATGTCGGTGTCGCCGATGGCGATTTCGACGAATGGGATTTTGCCCTTCATGCCGAGTTCGTTCCACTGCTTCAGGAACGTGGACAAATCGCCGGCCGAGAGACCGCCCACGACAACGTCCGGGTTCGCCTGACGAATTTTCAGGATGAACGAGCTGAAATCGGCGGTGTTCAACGGCACCTCATCCGATCCGACCTCGGTGCCACCGGCGGCTTTCAGCAGTTCGCGGGAAGACCGCAGGATGTCCTGGCCGAACGCGAAGGATGCGGTGATATGATACCAACGCTTGCCGTAGCTCAACGCGTACGGTGCGAGCATCCGCTGTTGCACGGCGACGGGCGTGTTAAGGCGGAACGTATAGCGATTGCAGTTTTTGCCCGTAATGTCGGTCGCTGCGGCGTTGTTGCACACGAACGGGATTTTCAGTTGCGCCGCGGTGGCTTCCTCGGCCAGGGCGTTGGATGACAAAGACCCGCCAAGGATGGCGCAAACCTTGTTCTCCTGCACCAGTTTCTGCATGTTCTGCGTGGCAGCCTGCGGGCTGGGTTCATCGAGCCATATCAGTTCGGCGGCTTGACCCATGATCATGCTGTTGCGCTGTTCGAGCGCGAGGTAGGTGCCGTTCGCGAGGTATTCTGTCTGCCCGGCGATTTGGCCGGTCTTGGCCAGCAGCAGTCCAATCTTGATCGGATCGGCGGCGCGCGCGATGAACGGTGCGGCCAGCGATGCAGCGACGGCCCCGAACAATGCTGTGCGGCGCGGGATCAGCATGTCCCGGTTTTTTGTTTTCATTGCGGTCTCCCCTTATATTTTTGATGTGGTACGTGTTGTAATAGTGCGATTTTTTGTACAAGCCATTCGTGCGCGCCATACTGTAGGCGCGCACGCCGTTGGGTCAGCCCATCTTGCAGCCGATTTCTTCCCTGGAACCGAACACGCTGTCCAGGTCTGCGGGATTTTCGGGCAGCGTCGCCTTCACGTCAAAGTAGTCCCACTTGTCGGTGATCTTGTCCTTCACGCTGACCGCCAAATTGCGGACCAGCAACTGATGGTCGAACTTGCGGTAGCTGTAGAACGTCTTGCCCGCAGGCACCTTCCATGCCTCCAGCGCTTCGACGATCGGCATGGCTTCGAGCGATTTCGCCGCGTCGATGGACTCGAACAGCGAACGGGCGGCGATCCATCCCATCCAGGCCTTGTCGGCGGCCGGTTTGCCATGTTTCTTGAGGTAGTCGGCGGCAAACACCTTTTCTTCGGCGGTGTTGTTTGGATTCTGGTAATACCACATCTTGGTGAAGGTGCCGTTCGCCGCCTCAGGCCCGACGGACCAGATGTCGGTGTCGCCAATGGCAATCTCAACGAAGGGAATTTTGCCCTTCATGCCGAGTTCGTTCCACTGCTTCAGGAACGTGGACAGATCGCCGGCAGCCAAACCGCCCACCACCACGTCCGGCTTGGCAGCGCGGATTTTCAGGATAAAGGAGCTGAAATCGGGTGTGTTCAACGGCACTTCGTCGAAGCCGACCTCGGTTCCGCCAGCTGCCTTCAACAGTTCGCGGGACGACTTCAGGATATCCTGGCCGAACGCGTAGGATGCGGTGATATGGTACCACCTTTTGCCATAGGTCAGCGCGAACGGCGCCAGCATGCGCGACTGCACGACGACCGGCGTGTTCACCCGGAAAGTATAGCGGTTGCAGTTCTTTCCCGTGATGTCGGTCGCCGCGGCGTTGTTACACACGAACGGGATTTTCAACTGTGCCGCGGTCGCTTCTTCGGCCAGCGCGTTGGACGACAACGAGCCACCGAGGACCGCCGCGACCTTGTTCTCTTGTACCAGCTTCAGCATATTTTGCGTGGATGCCTGCGGGCTGGGCTCATCCAACCAAATCAATTCGGCCGGCTGACCCATGATCATGTTGTTGCGCTCTTCCAGCGCCAGATATGTGCCGTTAGCCAGATACTCCGCCTGACCGGCGATCTGCCCGGTCTTGGCCAGCAGCAATCCGATCTTGATCGGCTCTACGGCGCGCGCGATATGCGGAATCGCAAGCGGCGCGGCGGCCAGGGCAGCGGCCCCGAACAGGGCCTTGCGGCGCGGGATCAGCAGGCCGGTCTTGGAAGGCGTCATTATCGTGTCCTCATATGCTTTGATAGAGCTTGCGTAACGCGTTCCTTTTACACGAGCAATTCGAATTTTGTTGACGACCCGCGCCGCTTTGCCTGCGCGGCCATGCGGATCGATGCGTTCGCCTCTCCGTACTGGTCGTAGTCGTCGATACGCTGGAGGATTTCAAAGAAAAAACGGTCGTCGAACGGGTCAGTATAGGCATGCAGGAACTCACCGGCATCGTCGCGATCATATAGAATGTTATGAGACCGTAATTCGTCCAATCGTTCGGCGTCCAAACCCCAGCGCGCTTCGATGTCCTCGTAGTAATTGCCAGGGATCGGTAAGAACCGCGCACCCCGCGCCGTGAGTTGTTCCATTACCCGGACGATGTCTGTGGTGGCCATCGCGATGTGCTGTACACCGGCGCCGGAGGAGGCCGTCAAGAACCGTCCGGTGGTGGTTTCGCGGCTTTCCGAGATATTCAGCGCCAGTCTGATTTCCCGTCCGGCGCTGGCCATGGTCCGGCTTTGGATCAAGCCCATCGTGTCGGGGATTTGCCAGAGCCGATCCGGCATCAGACCGAACAAGGCCCGGTAGAACAGCACGAAACTATCCATCCGGCCGGTTGGCAATGCCTGGGCGATGTAGTCGATCGACGTTAGTAATGAATCCATTACGGGTTCAGCAAACAGGTTGAAGTCTGCATCGTAAATAGTCGAACCGTCCGGTGAATCCTCCACCAGATAAAGCAACGTTCCATCGGGTGCGCGCACCGCCGGGATTTGGCGTTCGCCGGGACCGACGGGTTCCTGCCAGGGCGAGCATAACAGTGCCTCGGCCCGCTTGATCGCCTGCGCGGCGTTATCGACCCGGAACGCCATTGCGCACACGGATGGGCCGTGGAACTGGAAGTGTTCGGCGGCGGCACTGTCTTGCTCACTGTTCAAAATCATATTGATCCGGCCCTGGCGAAACAGATCGACGGATTTGGACTTGTGCCGTCCGGCATAATGAAACCCCAGGCAGCGCAAGGTTTCCGACAGGCGGCGGCCAGTGTGTTGATCGACAGCGAATTCCACGAACTCGATGCCGTCGAACCCGGGAATGGCGGGCAGGGTGGTCGCGCCGGCATCGGCTTCGACAAGTAACAACGACCGCAGTCCGTCACGGGCCATCAACCTGGCTGGGGCCGACCGGAATTCGTCGTTGAAGATTTCCAGCGACAAGGGGCCGCGATACCCTGCGCCGATCAGGTCACGCACGAAATCCGCGACCGGCAAGCCGCCCTGGCCCGGGAAATTACGGAAATGACGGCTCCAGGACAGCAGATCCATCGACAGTTTCGGGGCATCGGCGATTTGGGCGAAAAATATCTTATCGGGCGGCACGACGCCCAGGCGGGCGATGTCGTCACCCAGAGCCAGGGTATGGAAACTATCGACGATCAGTCCCAGCGCGGGATGATCGGCGTCCTGCACAATTTCCCAGGCGTGGCGCCAGGTATTGATGTTACGCCCCCAGGCCAACGCTTCGAAGCCGACCCGAAGGCCGCGCTTGTGGGCACGTTCCGCCATTTCCAGCAGGTCGGCGGTGGCACGGGCATCGTCGTTGATCGCGGCGGGTGACACGTTGCTGCACACCAGCAACAATTCCGCGCCAAGCTGCTGCATAACGTCGAATTTGCGCTCGGCGCGGTCCATGTTGCGGGCGCGCTGCGGTTCGGGCATTGCCTCGAACTCACGAAACGGCTGGAAGCAGGTAATGACCAGGCCCAGGTTCTCCGCGAGATGGCGGATGTCCTTTGGCGTGCCTTCGAACGTCAGCAGGTCGTTTTCGAAGATTTCTACCCCATCGAATCCGATCGCGGCGGCGGCCTCCATCTTCTCGGCGAGCGTGCCGCTGATGGAGACGGTGGCAATAGATTTCGGCAGCGAGGCTATTGTCATGGCAGCGCAGGTCCCTTGGGGCGTCGGACGACTTGAGGTCTCGGACGCACCATAGCCCGGGTGTTGTCCGTAGGCATCAGGGGTTTGGGCTGCGTGACGACGTTTCTGGCATTCATGTGCGTGCCGTCATTGCCACGACGTTGCGGACAGGGCCCTTTCAAGGCCGGTCATTTCCATGGACGGTCGCAAACCCGCCGTCAGATATCCATAAACACGGTCTCATTCTCACCCTGAAGCCTGATATCCAGATGCCATGCGGCAGCCGAAACTTTTTGCGCGATCAACGTGCGGCGCCTTGCGGCGTCTTCGATCATCGACAGAACCGGGTCGGTCTCGTTCAACGGCTCGTCCTGGAAATACAGCCGTGTCATCAACGCTTTCAGCAAACCGCGCGCAAAAATCGAAATCGCCACATGCGGCGCTTGCGGCGCATTCCCCGGGCCCGGTTTCAGCGTTGTGAACCGGAACGAGCCGGTTCCGTCAGTGCGGCAACGGCCGAACGCCGGAAAAATATCGGACGCTGCGGGACTGGTCTGCCAAATCTCAATCGCCGCATCGGTCACCGGGGTGCCGGCGCCGTCGGTAACGGTGCCTGTCAGTACGATCCTGTTGCCCTTGGCGCCGAAACGAGTCAGGTCGGCCCAGGTCACGTCCTCGATCAGATGCCAATATGGCCCGATCGTTTGGCTTGCAGTTGCAACAAGCATCTCTCAACCCTGTTCGGTTGGCGTGGCGTTACGGCCGCGCAAGATGAAATCGAAACGATACCCCAGCGCCCAGTCCGGCGCGGTAATATCGATATCGAACGCGGCGATCAGGCGTTCCCGAGCGGCCTGGCCGGGCACCGAGTGGTAGATCGGGTCCAGTGCCAGCAGCGGATCGCCGGGAAAATACATTTGGGTGATGATACGCTGACCAAACCCGGTTCCGAACAGGGAGTAATGAATATGGTTCGGACGCCACGCATTGCGGTGGTTATGCCAGGGGTAGGCACCCGGCTTGATCGTAACGAACTGATACCAGCCGTCAGCATCGGAAAATACGCGGCCGCCGCCGCGGAAATGCGGATCCACAGGCGCGTCGTGCCGATCGTCAGGGTGGTCGTAACGGCCGGCCGCATTGGCCTGCCAAATCTCGATCATGGTGTGCGGAACGGGACGATTATCCTCATCGGCCACACGACCGCGAACGATGATCCGCTCCCCCAGGGCCTGCTTGCCGTTCGTCATGGACAGGTCGGGCGTCGAGGAGAACCGCGCCGGCGTGAACCGGGGCCCGGTGGTTTCGGTTACGGTTTGAGGAATACGGAGGGCCAGTCGCGTCGGGTGACGCAAATGGGTGCTGCCATAGGACGGGGTGTCGTTAGCCGGTTGGCTGCCCGCCTCGATTGGGCGGAACGGCGCGGTTTCGGTTGGCATGCTCCCTCCTGCTCCCGTTGTTAGACGATGGTATGGATTAACTGATGAGGTAGTTGCAAAATTCGAAAATCATCCAGAGATAACGCAGTATATACCCTGATCGGTGCATTTCGGCGCTATATGTGGGGTCCGGCGATACACATTTCGGATTTTTGCAAGTAGCTCTGATTAGTTACTGTCGGGTCCACGGAGGCACGCGCAAGCGATTTTGCGCTTTTGCCATTTTCCGAGCCGGCTTCAGGCATCCGGCCGCCTGCAATTTGTTCAGAACGATCGTGGTCCGTTATGCTGCTGTTGCCGATCATCTGCCGGCCTTGCCGCCCCATGGCGTCAATTGGCCGAGAGACCGTTCCCGCCCGGTGCCAATACTGACCGTCGCCGTCATGCCCGCACGCAGCGGCTTTTCGTTGATATGTGGAATCAGCCGGACCTTGACGGGCAGACGCTGGACCACTTTCACCCAGTTCCCCGAGGCATTTTGCGGCGGCAGGATTGCGAACTCCGCGCCCGTGGCGGGGCTGATGGTGTCCACCTGACCGTCCCAGACCTCATCCGGGTACATATCCAAAACGACTTTGGCGGCCTGCCCGTGGGCTACATAGGTCAAATCGGTTTCTTTCAAATTCGCTTCGACCCATGGCCGGGTGTCCGCCACCACGACGAACAGCGGTGTTGCCGCTTTGACCTGATCGCCCGGCTGCAACCTGACGTTCACCGTTGTACCGTTCAGGGGTGCGACAATCGTTACGTGGGTGAGATTGAGCGCGGCGCTGTCTCGCTCCGCCCTTTTCTCCCGCACCAGCGGATGCTGATCGTTCGGCATTGCCGGGTCGCCGTTCAGCATCGTCAGAACCCGCTCTAACCGGCGATGCACGACATTGAGACGATCCCCAGCGACGCGGGCTTCGTTCTCGGCTTCCTCCAGTTTGGTTGCGGATGCGACGCCATGACCGGCCAGATCGCGCTGCCGCACCAGTTGCTTTTTCAGGTATGTCGCCCGGCTTTCGACCTCGGCCAGCTCGCTTCGGGTTTCGTCCCAGGTGGCGCGTGCGGTTTCAACCACGGTTCGGGCGCTGTCCAGTTCGGCTTCCGCCTTGTCCAATGCGATACGGAACGGCTTCGGGTCCAGTTCCACCAGAACATCGCCGGCACGCACTGTCGCATGATCATGCACCCGAACGGCGACGACCCTGCCGGAAACCTCTGGCGAGACCTGCGCGATGTCGGCCTTTACATAGGCGTTTTCGGTGCCGACGGTGCGCCCGCCCTGTAGCCAGATGGCAATCCCGCCAGCGATCGCCAGCAACGGAACGCCGACCAGCAGCAAAATCCGCACCAACGCCGCCTGCCGCCGCATGATCATTCGTCAAGCTCCCCAGCCCGGTGCGGCGTCGCATCGGACGGTCGCAGCGGATACCGCGGGAAGGTTAGATACATAGTCAGAAATATCATCGTCGTTTCGCAACCCATCTCGCCACGGTTATCTCTCCGGGGTAATGTCGTTTACATTACCTCTATCGGGGTTACCAATTCGCGCATGCCTGATGACGACAATCCGTATGGCCTGACACCGCTTCGACGTATCCTGATCATGATTTCGGTCATGCTGGGATCGACGCTGTATTCTACCACGCTGCTGATCGCTTCGACGTTGTTGCCGCAGATTCAGGGGACGATGGCGGCGACATCCGATGAGATCGCCTGGGTGATGACGTTCAACATCCTGGCTACGGCTGTCATGACGCCGATGACCGGCTGGCTGGTGGCGCGTTTCGGCCGGCGTTCGGTGATGATGTGGTCGATGTTTTTGTTCTCGGTTTTCACCTATCTGTGCGGGCAGGCCGACTCACTGGAAACCCTTGTTCTGTGGCGCGTTTTGCAGGGGGGAGTCGGAGCGCCGGTGGTGCCGATGTCGCAAACCATTCTGCTTGACAGTTTCCCACGGCGGCAGGCCGGTATGGTGACCTCTATCTTTGGCATGGGGGCAGTGATCGGGCCGGTGATCGGGCCGGCGCTGGGTGGTTACCTGGCCGACATGGCAAGTTGGCGCTGGGCTTTTTTCGTGATCGTGCCGGTGGGGTTTTTGTCGTTTATCGGACTGCGCCTGTCGCTGCCGCCGGACGCCGATACGCCCAACACCAAGCTCGACTGGATCGGATTTCTGAGTTTGGCGGCGGCGATTTCCTGCGTGCAGTTGGTGCTGTCGCGCGGACAGCGGCTGGATTGGTTCGATTCCATGGAGATTGTCCTGGAGACCGCCGCAGCCGTAATGGCCTTTTACATCTTCGTCACCCATAGCCTGACAACCGCGCGGCCGTTTTTGAGCCTGCGTTTGCTGAAAGACCGGAATTACGCGCTGGGACTGATGCTGGTGCTGATATACGGCATGCTTAACTTCACGCCGATGGTATTGCTGCCGCCGATGCTGCAAAGCTATGCGGGTTTTCCCGACCCGATCATCGGCCAGATCCTGGGCGCGCGCGGTATTGGTGCGGTGGTTGGTTTCTTTTCGGCGATCTTTGTTGCGAAGCTGGATCCCCGTATCGGGATGGCGATCGGCTTTGGGGTGCAGGTGGTTTCCGGGATTTGGCTGGCCAGCATCAATCTGAATGTTGGCATGGGAACCTTGGTGGCGAATTCGATTTTGCAGGGGTTCGCGGTGGGGATCATTTGGGTGCCGCTTACGGTGGCGACATTCCGCACGTTGGATAGCCGGTATTGGCCAGAGGCGATGTCGGTATTTCACCTGATGCGGAATATCGGGTCTAGCTTCTTTATCTCGATCAGCGTGGCCGAGATCGTGCGCGCCACGGCGCAGAATTATGCGCGGATGAATGAGATGCTGTCGCCGTTTAACAGCCGTCTGGCGTTGCCCTGGGTGATGGGCGGGTGGACCGTGGACACGCAATCCGGACTGGCAGGGTTGGCGAAAGAGGTGAACCGGCAGGCCTCTATGATCGGGTATTTGAATGCGTTTGCGCTCTACACGGCAGCGTCCGCGCTGGGGATGGTGCTGGTGATGACGATGACGCGGGGAAGGCGGGTTCCTCATGATCGGTAACGGTTCGGTACCGGACGGGCCGGTGCATAACGTCCACACCCCGGATTATGACTTCAACGATGACATTCTGACTTTGGGCGCTGCGTATTGGGTGCAGCCGGTGAAGAAGGCGTGGGGGGAGTTCGTGAGTTGGCGATGGCTCCGGAGGTTCTGACACGGGCGTGTCGATTGAACGATCGCCACAACTCGCGACTATTCAGACATCGGTGCGGTGTTGCGCAGGCGGCGCCCCCGTACCCTCAATCAGCCACGTCCCCACGAATAGTGCCTCCAAGGCCACCCGGAACCCGATGCTCTCCAAAACCACTTCCCCGCGTTCCAAACCGAGCGGCACGTTTGGCCAGGTGCCGTCCTTGTTGCGCCGTAGCAACTGAGCGCCAACAGTGTCGGTTCGGATGACCAGGATTTCTTGAACGCTGGGGATTGTGGTGTACGCCCAGACATTGATCCAGGTGTCCGCCGGGTTGCTCGGAGACAGGATTTCCACCAGCAGCACAGGGTCAGGAAGGGCGGGTTCCCCGGGAACCAGCGGGGAGCAGGACACCGCGATATCGGGAATACGGAAATTTCTATCGGCTCGGACACCGAGCATGACTCCGGGTGTCGCATAGGCCCTGCACTGCCCACCTTGTTCGGTGAGGTGATTGCGCAGCAAACTGCCGAGTTCGTTTTGGATTCCGGCATGGATCGGGCTGGCGGGCGCCATGCCACGGGGTTCGCCATCCACCAGTTGCCACCGTACGCCATCCGGGGCGTCCCAGGCGAGGAACTCGGCCAGCGATATCGGTGCAGGAATTTCCAGTGCAGCGGACATAAATCCACAATAGCAGGGAAGCGCGCGCGAAGCCAGTTTGGCGTCTGTATCCCGTTAAAGGGCTGGTTCCAAACTGAAAGGCCATTTCGCAGGGGATTTTCATCCCCGCACCCATCCCGCCACCGTCTCCACGATCATCGGCTTATGCCGCTTCCGCACGTCCGCGTGCCAAAATCGAGTCCAGCGTCGCGATTACGTTCGCATTGACACTCTGGATCGCCGTCAACTGCTTTAGGTATTGCGCCCGATGGAACGTTGCTTTCATCTTCCCGGCGCTATTGTTTGCGTGGGTCGCGATCATGGTTCTGTTCATCATTCTTTAACTTCTCGCCGCTAGGGTCATCGCATCGACCAAGGAGAGAACTATGGGATGGCTCAATGCGCCGGTGCGGCTTATCCGCGACGTGCCGATCGGATTCAAACTATCCGCCACTGTTGTCGGTGCCCTCTCGCTGCTGACCGGTGTGTCGCTGTTCGCGCTCGACCGGCTGGCTTTCGTGACCACGATGCAGACCAACGTCGCGACCCAGTCCGCGGTCGAGCATCAGGTCCAACGCAGCCTGCTTGCCGCTCAGGAGCTTCGGGTCATTAGCCGTGAGATCCAGATGCAACAGACCGTCGCCGGCGTTCGCGGCACGTTGGAACGGGCTGCGAAGCAAACCGAGCAGGCGACGACGCTGATGCGGGGGGTGGAATCCGGGAAAGATCAGGTGCTGTTGGATAGCGCCGTTAATCGGCTTCAAGGTCTTCAGGCGGCGGTCCAAAAAGCCGCCGATCTGCGCACCGACCTGCTGACCGCGCGGCAAAAGCGGCTGTTCCAGGCACGTCCGGTGTTCGAAGCCGCGCTGAACACGCTGATGAGCGAACTCGCGCGCGGTGCCGCGCTGGATACCGGCATCGGTTCGGTGCGCGATATCGCGACGCCGAACGCCAGGGTGGACGAACGTGACCCGACCATCGAAGCGGTGAACCGCTATCGTTTGGCTATGAGCCGGGTTCAGGCAGCGGCCATGATGTTCATGGCTACCGGCAGCGGCTCGGCCGCGAACGATGTGCGCGATGCGACAGCGGAGGCGGCCGCCAGCATGGCGAAAGTCCTGGCCGGGCCGGCTCCGGACGACATTATGGCCGACGCGAGGATGGTGGAGAATATCGGCAACGCGATTGCCGCCGCAGCCACGGACCTGATAGCGATGTCGCGACAACTCGACCAGATTGCGGGTGCCGATGTCGAAACCGCCAGCCAGGCTATGCGGTCGGCGTTCGAAACACTTACTGAAACCGCAGGCGACCGCCAGCGATCGGCTTCCAACACGGCCTTGGTGGCGGGGCGGGGGGCGTCGGACAATATCCTGATGATGGTAGGTGGCATCGTCATACTGATGACCGTCCTGGGCGTGCTTGTCGTCGGCATGCTCGCCGGGCCGATCCGCCGGCTGACCCGCATTGTTCAGGCGATCGCCGCCGGCACGACCGATCAGACGGTGCCCTATACCGAGCAGCGGGATGAAATCGGCCGCATGGCCGCGTCGGTCGAAACCTTGCGCCATACGATGCGCCAGACGTTCCTACAGGCGCAGATGATCGAGCAATTGCCCGTCGGCGTCATGACCGCCGAACCAACCGGCGATTTCCGCATCACCTATCTGAACGCCGAGGCCAAGCTTATCCTGGATACCGTCCAGGACGCGATCAAGGTTCCGGTCGGCCAACTGGTCGGCCAGGGGATCGATGTTTTCCATCCGGGGTCGCAGCACCACCGGGATATGGTCGCCGATCCGGCCAATCTGCCCCGGCGCATGCGAATCGCGCTGGGAAAGGAGACGCTGGATCTGCGGATCAGCGCCATCTTCGACCGCAACGGCGCTTACGCCGGGCCATTGCTGACATGGCGTTCGGTCACCGGTCAGGCTCGGCTGGTGCATCAATTTGAGGAAAGCGTCGGTGCCATCGCGCGTACGGTTTCGGAATCAGCGGAAGGCATGCGCGAAGCGGCCCTCGTGATGCGGCACAGTGCCGTTTCTGCCGGAGAATGTACCATGGCGGTGTCGGTCGCATCCGACCAGGCATCGCAAAGCGTCAGTACGGCGGCGGCCGGGGCGGAAGAGGTCGCGGTTTCGGTCGCCGAAATCGCTCGTCAGGTGGCGGAATCCGCCCAGATCGCCAGTATGGCGGTGTCGGAGGCCGAGGCGACCGACGCCAGCGTCAGCAGCCTGAGCGAGGCGGCCAACCGGATCAGTGCCGTGGTCCGTTTGATCAGCGACATCGCCGCCCGCACCAACCTCTTGGCGCTGAATGCCACGATTGAGGCGGCCAGGGCAGGGGAGGCCGGTAAAGGGTTCGCGGTGGTGGCCGGGGAGGTAAAAAATCTGGCAACCCAGACCGCGACGGCGACCCGGGAGATCGGTGGCCAGATCGCGGCCATGCAACAGGCGACGGGACATGCGGTGACGGCGTTGCGGTCCATCGGCAGCACGATCCAGCGCATGCACGAAATCGCCAACGTTATCGCCGGGTCGGTCGAGGAGCAGGGGGCGGCAACGCAGTCGATCGCTCAGGCGGTGCAACACGCCGCGGCCGGAACTGCCGAGGTCAACAGCAACATCGCCGCTGTCACCCGGGTGGTGGAGGAAACGGGCAGTCGAGCGGGTGGGGTGCTGGAGGCGGCGACGGGCCTGACCGGGCAAGCGGCGGTGCTGCGGGACGAAGTGGCGAAGTTCCTGGTCGCGGTACAGCAGGCGGCCTGATCGGAGGGCGATTTTGCGTCAATACTTGCGTCGTCATATCCGGATTTGTTCCCGCGATAGATGGCCCGGACAGGCCGAGCCATGACGGAAACTAAAAGACAATACGCCGATGTTAACGCGGACTGGAATACGTCCACGCTGCCTGGTCTGCCGCGATCGAAGTTGCAGCCAGGCGCCGCGGCCGGGAATAGCGTCGAGTCCGTATCAATTAGAACGGCTGATCGCCGCAGATCGTAATGCGGTGCATGATCCGGGTTTCCGCCGGATAGTCGTTCACCGCGAAGTGCTGGGTGCAACGGTTGTCCCAGAACGTCAGGGTTCCGGTCTGCCAGCGTACCCGGCAGGTGTACTCCGGCCGGATCGATTGTTTCATGAAAAAATCCATCAGCGGTTGGCTTTCCTCATCCGTCATGCCGTCGAAGTGCTGGACGTGACCGCCGATGTAGATGCCTTTCCGGCCGGTTTCCGGATGGGTGCGGACCAGCGGATGGACGCTGGTTGTCTGGACGTTGCCGGGGTCTTTGACCTTCATCTCGCCCATCTGGTTGCTGTATCGATCCTTGCGGGAGATGCCCCCGGATTGCTTGAAGTTGTCGCCGACGCAGACCGTCCGTAGCTGGCTGGCCAACGCTTTCATTTTGTCCGACAGGCCCTCGTAAACCAGGTATTGGTTGGTGAACATCGTATCGCCGCCGGCCGACGGGACTTCCAGCGCATACAACATCGTCCCCATCGCCGGGCTGGGCGAGAACATCTGATCGGTGTGCCAGGACCCGCCGAAATTCTTTTTATCGGACGGCCGTTTGATGATCGCCAGGATTTCCGGATAGTCCTCCATCCCCTGCATGAACGGATGCAGATGGATGTCGCCCCAACGCCTTGCGAACGCGAGTTGCTGGGCTGGCGTGATGTTCTGGTCGCGGATGGCGATCACCAGATTATCCAGTAATGCCGCCCGGATTTCGGCAAGGACCTCATCCGAGATGTCCTGTGAGAGATCGACGCCTCGGACCTCGGCACCGAGCGAACCGGCGATTTTTTTGACTTCGAGGTGGCGATACTGGGTGTTGAGTGGTGCGTTCATTGGCTGGAGCCTTCTTCCCTTTGGGGAATGATGGCTCCGCTTTCCGGCCGATAGCAAGCCGGCAGGTCAGGTGGGCGGGCCGAAGCCCGCCCGGCCGCTTAGTACATGTGCATTCCGCCGTTGATCGACAGCGTCGATCCAGTAACGAAATCGGCGTCTTCGGCGGTCAGGAAGGCAACACCGCGCGCGATATCCTCGGCATGACCCAGGCGGCCGACCGGGATCTTGGCGACGATCTTGCGCAAAACCTCACCCGGTACTGCGCGGACCATTTCTGTATCCACATAACCCGGGGCGATCGCGTTGACGGTGATACCGTAACGGGCACCTTCCTGGGCGAGCGCCTTGGTGAATCCGTGAATGCCCGATTTGGCGGCGGCATAGTTGACCTGCCCGTACTGCCCCGCCTGGCCGTTCACGCTGCCGACGTTGACCACACGGCCGAATTTACGGTCGCGCATGCCCTCAAACGTCAGTTTGCACATATTGTAGCAGGACCCGAGATTGGTATCGAGCACCGCGTCCCACATATCCCGGCGCATGCGCAGCAGCGTGCCGTCGCGGGTAATGCCTGCGTTGTTCACCAGGATTTCAATCGGCCCGTGTTCGGCAACGACCCTGGCGATGCCGGCTTCGCATTCCTCGAAGTTGCTGACATTGAATTTCGCGACCTCTATGCCGTGTTCCTTCTTGAACGCTTCGGCTGCCTCGTCATTCGATGCGTAATTGGCAATGACCGTTCGACCTTGGGCCTTCAGCGCAAGGCTGATCGCCGCGCCAATACCCCGAGTGCCGCCAGTAACCAGTGCGACGCGTGTCATCGGTCCCTCCTTTTTTATTGATCATATCCAAGGCAACCTTAGCACTTCCGCCAGACAAGCAAAGGGGCTAACCGGCTGAAATCCGTGGTTTACTGAGAATTTACAACGGATTTTCAGCCGGTTCGACAATCCGCCGCCGCATACCGGCCAGTAGCGCGGCCAGCTACCACCATTGCACGGCCGTTATGCAGGCGGCCGATCCGCCGGGGCGGATCGGCCTTAAGGCTTCGGTTGCCGCCGAACAACGATTGCTTCGGCGGCGGCCGTTTTTACGTGCGGTTTAGCGCTCCAGGCACAGTGCGACGCCCATGCCGCCGCCGATGCACAAAGTGGCGAGGCCTTTCTTCGCGTTCCGCTTTTGCATCTCATGCACCAACGTGACCAGGATACGAGCGCCCGAGGCGCCGATCGGATGGCCGATGGCGATGGCGCCGCCGTTGACGTTCACCTTGCTGGTATCCCAGCCGATGTCCTTGTTGACGGCCAGAGCCTGGGCGGCAAATGCCTCATTGGCCTCAACCAAGTCCAGGTCGCCGGCCTTCCAGCCCACGCGATCCAGCACCTTGCGCGTGGCGGGAATCGGCCCGGTGCCCATCACCGCCGGATCGACGCCGGCGGTCGCGAAGCCGGCGATGCGGGCCAGCGGGGTCAGTCCACGTTTCGCGGCCTCTTTGGCGGTCATCACGATCAGTACCGCAGCGCCGTCATTGATGCCCGATGCGTTGCCGGCGGTGACCGTGCCGTCCTTGGTGAAGGCCGGACGCAGGCGCGCCATCGTTTCCGCAGTGGCGTCGTGGCGGATGTATTCGTCGTCCACCACCTGGATGTCGCCCTTGCGGCCTTTTACCGTGACCGCCGCGATCTCCTCCTTGAAGCGGCCAGACTTCTGCGCGGCGGAGGCCTTTTGTTGGGAGGCGAGGGCGAAGGCGTCCTGCTGCTCACGGGTAATCTGATATTTTATGGCAACGTTCTCGGCGGTGTTGCCCATGTGATAGCCGTGGAATGCGTCCCAGAGGCCGTCCTTCAGCATGGTATCGACGAATTCCAGGCCACCCATCTTGGTGCCGTTGCGCAGGTGCGCGGCGTGGGCGGACAGGCTCATGCTTTCCATGCCGCCGGCGGCGACGATGGTGCTTTCGCCGGTGCGTATCTGCTGCGCGGCCAGGGCGACGGCGCGAAGGCCGGACCCGCACACCTGATTGATGCCGAACGCGGTGGCGGAGTCCGGAATGCCGGAGATGCGCGCCGCCTGACGGGTCGGGTTCTGGCCTTCGCCGGCCGCGAGAACCTGTCCGAAGATGACCTCATCCACATCGGAGGCTTCGATACCGGCCCGCGCGAACGCGGCCTGCAGGGCGATGGCGCCCAAATGATGGGCGTGAATTGTGCTCAGGGCGCCGTTGAAGCTACCGACGGCTGTCCTGGCAGCCGAGACGATGACGATGTCGTCCATATCCTGCTCTCCTTGCGCGGCTTATCCCGCGACGTGCGATCTACTACCGCTGTTAGCACGGATGCGTAAGGCACCGCTAAACGGCGACCCTGGAGGAAAAGCATAAGGGTAAGCGCCGATGTCCTCCGTCTGTGCGCATATTGGGGATTTGCCTGTCCATCAGGACCCTTTTGGTTGACTGCCGCAAACCACGCCTTTTCTTCGAACGATCATAATTAACGGTTGCGGTCACTTTGAGCATGGGGAAGGGCCGAAGCCCCTCCCCAACCCCCACCTTAAGCAGCCTCGGCCAACTGCCCGTTGATCACCAGCCCTGCGGGTCCGGCCGAGACATTCACCGTCTCGCCTTCCTTGACCGCGCCTTCCAGGATCAAGCCAGCCAGCGTGTTCTGCAACGACCGCTGGATCACCCGCTTCAACGGACGCGCGCCATACGTGCTGTCGTAACCCTCGGCCGCCAGCCAATCCAGCGCGCTGCGATCCAGGTCCAGCCCAATTTTGCGGTCAGCCAGCAACTTCCGAAGTCCGGCCAACTGGATCTCCACGATCGCGGCCATATCGCTCCGCTGCAAACGCCGGAACAGCACGATTTCATCCAGCCGGTTCAGGAACTCCGGGCGGAAATGCTGGCGCACGACTTTCATCACCTCGCCCTGCACCATCGCCGTCGGTTCGCCCTCCTTTTGCTGCGACAACACGTCGCTGCCGAGGTTGGACGTCAGCACGATGATCGTGTTCTTGAAATCGACCGTCCGCCCCTGTCCATCGGTCAGACGCCCGTCGTCGAGAACCTGCAACAGGATATTGAACACATCCTCGTGCGCCTTCTCCACCTCATCGAACAGGATCACCTGATACGGCCGCCGCCGCACCGCCTCGGTCAGCACGCCGCCTTCGTCATAACCGACGTAACCGGGAGGCGCGCCGATCAGTCTGGATACCGCATGCTTCTCCATGAACTCGCTCATGTCGATCCGCACCATCGCCTTGTCGTCATCGAACAGAAACGACGCCAGCGCCTTGGTCAGCTCGGTTTTGCCGACACCGGTCGGGCCAAGAAACAAGAAACTGCCGATCGGCCGGTTCGGGTCCTGCAAGCCAGCCCGGGCGCGGCGAACCGCATGGGCAACGGCTTTCAAAGCCTCCTCTTGCCCGATGACCCGCTGACGCAGCTTGTCTTCCATCTGGAGCAGCTTCGACCGCTCACCTTCGAGCATTTTTTCCACCGGCACGCCGGTCCAACGGGACACAACGCCGGCGATGTCTTCCGGGGTCACCTCTTCATTCACCAGTTTGCCATCCGAGGATTTGACCAACTGCCGCTCGATGTCCGGGATGACGCCATACATTAACTCGGAAGCGCGCCCCAGATCGCCGCGGCGCTGCGCGACTTCCACTTCGCTGCGGGCCTGATCCAGCCGTTCTTTCAGTTTTTGGGTTTCCAGGAGCTCGTTTTTCTCGTTTTTCCACGCTGTTGTCATGGCGTTGGACCGATCCTCCACGTCGGCCAGTTCCTTTTCCAGCTTCACCAGCCGGTCTTTGGATGCCGGGTCGGTCTCTTTTTTCAAAGCCTCGCGCTCGATCTTCAATTGCATCACCCGCCGGTCGAGCTCATCCAGCGCCTCGGGTTTGGAATCGACCTGCATGCGCAACCGGCTCGCCGCTTCGTCGATCAGATCGATCGCCTTGTCCGGCAGGAACCGATCGGTGATGTAACGTTTCGACAGGGTCGCGGCGGCTACCAGAGCGGCATCCGATATCCGCAGGCCGCCGTGATGCAGTTCGTACTTCTCTTTGATGCCACGTAGGATGCTGATGGTATCCTCGACCGTCGGTTCCCCAACAAACACCGGTTGGAAACGCCGAGCCAGCGCCGCGTCCTTTTCGACGTGCTTGCGGTATTCGTTCAGCGTCGTCGCACCGATGCAGTGCAGGGTGCCGCGCGCCAGTTCCGGCTTGATCAG
>JANXLQ010000070.1 GCA_025355085.1 Rhodopila sp. | reverse complement strand
GTTTCCAATAAAATCGGCAAATTCGGTGCTGGGTATTCGCTTTCTTCGTGGCTTCGTGACTTCGTGGTGAAACAGGCGCTTGCTCGTACAGCCATGCCGAGCCGGCCAAGGTAATAAAAAGCCATTCACCCGATTGCCCTGCGGTCGGCCTCTGAACCTGTCGCCAAACCCCCGGCAGTTGTGTAGTAGGTGCCCCCCGATCCGCTCCGGCCCGTGCATACGCCAAACCGGACGCCTATATCGAGACGCATAGCTGGAGCCGGATGCATGGTGGATACCGAGACGACCCCAACGACACCCGAAGCGGGACGCGACTTCATTCGCGACATCGTTCAGGGCGACCTTGAATCCGGCCGCACGCAATCCGTGGTGACCCGGTTTCCGCCGGAGCCGAACGGCTTCCTGCATCTCGGCCACGCCAAGTCGATCTGCCTGAATTTCGGCATCGCGCGCGAACTCGGTGGTGCCTGCCACCTGCGGTTCGATGACACCAATCCGGTGAAAGAAGAGCAACTCTTCGCCGACTCCATCCAGCGCGACGTCAAGTGGCTCGGTTTCGACTGGGGCGAGCATCTGCACTACGCCTCGGATTATTTCGAACAACTCTACGCCTGGGCCGAACACCTGATCCAAACCGGCCATGCCTATGTCGATGATACGGCCGCCGACGCGATGCGCACCCTGCGCGGCACCCTGACCGAACCCGGCCGGAACAGCCCGTTCCGCGATCGATCGGTGGAGGAAAACCTCGGCCTGTTCCGCCGCATGCGGGCCGGAGAATACCCCAACGGCACCCGCGTGCTCCGCGCCAGGATCGACATGGCGTCAGGCAACATGAACCTGCGCGATCCGGTATTGTATCGCATCCTGCACGCGCACCACCCGCGCACCGGCGATGCGTGGTGCATCTACCCGACCTACGACTACGCCCACGGCCAGTCCGACGCGATCGAGCACATTACCCACAGCGTCTGCACGCTGGAGTTCGAGGACCACCGGCCGCTGTACGACTGGCTGCTGGACCACCTCCCCGTCCCGTCCCGCCCCCGGCAATACGAATTCGCCCGGTTGAACGTCAGCTACACGGTGCTTTCGAAGCGCCACCTCACGCGGCTTGTGACCGAAAAGCATGTCACGGGTTGGGATGACCCGCGTATGCCGACCATCGCCGGCATCAGGCGTCGCGGCGTGCCGTCAGTGGCACTACGGGAATTCATTGGCCGCGTCGGCGTCGCCCGCGCCTACAGCACCGTCGATGTCGCGATGCTGGACTCCGCGATCCGCGACACGTTGAACCCGGCCGCCCCCCGCCGCATGGGGGTACTCCGCCCGCTGAAGCTGATCATCGAGAACTACCCGGAAGGCCAGACGGAAACGCTGGAAGCCCGCAATCATCCGGACAATCCCGATGCCGGCCTGCGCCCGATCACGTTTGGGCGGGAAATCTATGTCGAGCAGGACGACTTCATGGAGAACCCGCCGAAGAAGTTCTACCGGCTGTCTCCCGGCAAGGAAGTCCGCCTGCGCTACGCCTATTTCGTCACCTGCCGGGAGATCGTGAAGGACGACGCGGGCAACGTCGTGGCCCTGCGCTGCACCTACGATCCGGCATCGAAGGGCGGAAACTCCCCCGACGGCCGCAAGGTGCAGGCAACGCTGCATTGGGTGGCCGCCGCCGATGCGGTGCCGGCCGAGGTGCGGCTATATTCTCATCTGTTCAATCGGCCTGACCCCGGCGCGGATGGCGATGCGCTGGCGGACATTAACCCGGAGTCGCTGGAGGTGCTGTCCGGCTGCCTGGTGGAGCCAGCCTTGCTGGACGCCCCGATCGGCGAAGCCGTGCAGTTTGAGCGGACGGGCTACTTCGCCTTGGACCAGGACTCCCAACCGGGACGTCCGGTATTCAACCGCACGGTTGGGCTGCGCGACACCTGGGCAAAAGTGCAGGCGTCGGCGAAGGGATAACGGGCCGGCCTTTGCCGACCGGTCAGTAGCATTTTCATTCCGCGGCGGAGAGGACGGTCGCGCCGTTTGCCAGGGCAATCGGGTGAATGGCTTTTTGGTATTTTGGCCGGATCGGCATGGGAATGCGAGCAAGCGCCGGTTTAACCACGAAGGCACGAAGCCACGAAGGATGCGAACAACCAGCACCGAATTTGCCGATTTTATTGGACACTTCGTGCCTTCGTGCCTTCGTGGTAAAATTCCTTCTCAGCCAAAACCACCAGTGCGCCGTTCCAGAGGACGATAAACGTGCGAGACGATCTTCACCCGATTGCCCTGCGCCGTTTGCCCGTTTTCATGGCGCGATTATTCAGGATAGATCATCTTCCGCGTCACGCCGCCGTCCACCACGAACTCCGCGCCGGTGATGAAACCACTGTCCGGTCCAACCAGAAACGCCGCCAGGCCCGCGATGTCGCTGGCGCGGCCGACACGGCCGGCGGGATGGAACGCGTGCTCCTCTTGTGTCGGCTCCGGCCCTTTCGTCGCGATCCAGCCGGGGCTGATGCAGTTGACCCGCACATCCGGCCCCAGACTGATCGCCAGCGCATGGGTCAGCGCCACCAGCCCGCCTTTGGAAGCGGAATAAGACTCCGTATTCGGCTCCGACATGCGTGCGCGGGACGACGCGATCGTGACAACCGCCCCGTTTGCGGTCCGCAGCATCGCCTCGGCTGTGCGGACCAGCAGAAACGTGCTGGTCAGGTTCGTGGTCAACACCGACGACCATTCCGCCAAAGACAGATCGGCGATCGGCTTGCGGATCATGAACCCGGCATTGCAGATCAATGCGTCCAGCCGCTGTTCCGTCGCGGCAATCGATCGCACCAGCGCGGCAACGGACACTTCGTCGCCAACGTCGGATACGACGTAACGCCCGCCCGCCGGAGCCATTCCGGCGGGATCGCGATCGGCGATCACGACCCGCCAGCCATCGGCTGACAGGCGGGCCGCGATCGCTGCCCCAATTCCCTTCGCGCCGCCGGTTACCAGGACAACGCGAGGGATCATCCCCTGGCGGCGTCCAACGCCTGCGACAGGTCGCCCAGGATGTCGTCGATATGCTCCAGCCCGACCGACAGGCGCACATACCCCGGAGTAGCGCCGGTCGCCGCTTGTTCGGATTCCGTCAACTGGGAGTGCGTGGTGCTGGCCGGATGGATCGCCAGGCTGCGGGCATCGCCGATGTTGGCGACGTGGTAGAACAGCTTGAGCGAATCGATGAATCTGCGGCCGGCATCGGCGCCGCCCGCCAGCTCGAACCCAACCAGCCCGCCCTGCCCGTGCGGCAGATATTTCGCCGTCCGATCCGCTCCGACGCCGGTGTGGTGCGCCGGATGGATAACCCGCGACACGTCCTTGCGGCCGGCGAGGTAATTGGCGACCGACAGGGCGTTGCGGCTGTGTTCGCGCATCCGCAGCGGCAGGGTTTCGACGCCCTGGATGAACAGGAACGCGTTGAACGGCGCCATCGCCGCCCCCAGGTCGCGCAGCAGCGTCACGCGCATCTTCAGGATGTAGGCGATGGGCCCCAGCGGCTTGGCCGCCTGCGACCAGACCGCGCCGTGATAGGACGGATCGGGCGTGTTCATGGCCGGTTGGCGAGCGGGATTAGCCTCCCAATCGAAGTTGCCGCCGTCGATGACGATGCCACCGATGGAGGTTCCGTGGCCTCCAATATATTTGGTCGTGGAATACATCACCACGGCCGCGCCATGGTCG
>JANXLQ010000059.1 GCA_025355085.1 Rhodopila sp. | reverse complement strand
TGGCAGCGGAACTGGAGCGCTCCTGAATGAATATCGACTTCAAGCCTGGCCCTGCAATGGCCCCCATGGTGACGGAGCCGCCGGATATCCGATCCATCGGCATTATCGGCGCCGGGCAAATGGGCACCGGTATCGCCCATGTGTGCGCCCTGGCGGGGTTGCCGGTCACGATCGTCGATATCAAGCAAGACGCGCTGACCAAGGCCCTGGCCATCATGGCTCGGAATATGGAGCGGCAGGTCAACCGCTCCGTCGTCTCATCCGATCAGCGGGACGAAGCTTTGTTGATGGTCAAAACATCGACCGAATACGACGCGCTGAGCGATGTGGATTTCGTTATCGAAGCGGCGACGGAAAAGGAAGACATTAAGCGTCTGGTGTTCAAGTCGCTGATTCCGAAGCTGAAGCCGTCCTGCATGCTGGCGTCGAACACGTCCTCGATCTCCATCACCCGGCTGGGTGCGGCGACCGACCGGCCGGAGAAGTTCATCGGCATGCACTTCATGAACCCGGTTCCGGTCATGAAGCTGGTCGAGATCATTCGCGGCATTGCCACCGATGAGCCGACGTTCCAGGCAGTGAAGAATCTGGCGCAGAAGCTGGGCAAGGTTAGCGCCGTGTCCGAGGATTTCCCCGCGTTCATCGTCAACCGCATCCTGGTGCCAATGATCAACGAGGCGGTTTACGCGCTGTACGAGGGTGTCGGCACGGTCTCCGGCATCGATACGTCGATGAAGCTGGGCGCCAACCACCCGATGGGTCCGCTGGAACTGGCCGATTTTATCGGCTTGGACACCTGCCTGTCGATTATGCAAATTCTGCATGCGGGCCTGTCCGACAGCAAATACCGCCCCTGCCCGCTGCTGGTGAAATACGTCGAAGCCGGCTGGTACGGCCGCAAGACCGGCCGCGGGTTCTACGACTACACCCAGACGCCGCCCCGCCCGACGCGGTAAGAGGACTCCGCCCCTCCTCCCCGCCAAGGGGCCTGCCCCTTGGAACCCTGACATTGAGGGGATTGGGAAGGAGGTGGCGACAGAGTTACCGCTTCTTCCCCCCAAAAGACAGGGGGTCGGATGCAGCAGTTCTCATCTTGGCGTTCGCGACCGCAATCACCTTCGGCGTCATGGTGCGCGCAGGCGCGCCACCCGGGTTTTTGCTGGTCCGAGGCGCCAAAAGACTTGGATGGCGCGCCATGGGATACCATCGCCGCATTGCCAAAATGAGAACTGCTGGATCAGATGGCCGATGGCCCTTTGCGGGTTAGATCCCGAGTTCTTACGGCTTCGCCGCCACCGCATAATTAGCCGCAAGATATGCACTGATTTCCGCCACCGTTGCATCGTCCATCGGGGCGCCGAACGCTTTTCGCATCTTGGTCACCTCCGCCTTCCACTGATCGCCGGTCAGGAACGTGCTGTTCATCACGATATAGTCCGAGGTGTGACAAACATTGCAGTAAGCACCTGTCACATCGGCGCCGGCACCCGGCATCAGGGCAGCCGGCTCCTCGGCCAGCGTGGCGTTGCACATCAGGGCGGTGTTGCACGCCAGCACGGCCACCGCCGCCGCCAGCCACCGCCTCATGACACCACCACAGTGACCACGCCCGGCACATTGTTGTGGTATCCGCCTGGATTAACCTTCATCCGCTCCGCCTGCTTCTCCCCCGTCTGGCTCACCGCCCGGCACATCAGCCGGTACGAACCGGGACGCAGCGCACCGGTCTGCAAACTGAACCGGCGGTATGCGTAGCGGCCAACCGATCCGGCGAGCAACGCGTCTCGCCAGTTGGCGCCGCCGTCCAATGAAACCTCGACCCGGCTGATCCCGGCGCCGCGATCCCAGGCGACACCGGTTATGGTGAATCCAGATCGCTCCACCTCATCGCCTTCGAGCGGGCCGGCGATGAGCGCGTTGACGACCAGTTCCGTGATCGGGACCGTGGTTTCGTTGGTCTGGGACCGGAACGGTTTGTCCACCGGAAACAGGCCGGCGGGAACACGATACGCCGTCTGCATCCAGAAACTATTCAGCTTCTGGGTGCTGACCTCGATACTGGTCAGGTGTTTCATCCAATACGTGCCGGTCCAGCCGGGAACGATCAGGCGGGCGGGGTAGCCGTTCAGCAACGGCAGCGGCGCGTTATTCATCGTCAGCGCCACGATCGTATCGGGGTCCATCGCCTTTTCCATCGGCAGGCTTTTACGGAACGGAGGAGTCCCGTCCATCAGCGGCTTATCGGCGCCTTCGAACCAGACTTCCTGCGCCTCCTTCTTGACACCGGCGGCATTCAGGACATCCTTCAAGGCTGGGCCGCGCCAGACCGCACAGCCCATTGCGCCATCGGTCCACTGCACCCCGGCGACATGCGGATCGATCAGCCCCCGCCGATTGCCGGCGCACTGGCATACGGACACCACCTGATGCGTGGACAGGTCCAGCAGATCGCTCAGTTTCAATTGGACGGGACGTTCGACGGCATCGCCGCTGACGGACAGCGACCATCCATCCATGGCGGCTGCGCTTGGCACATTATCGAGATGGTACCGGACGAAGAAGCGATCGTTCGGTGTGATCACGTCGGAGAACACGTTGACCGGGGCCGCATAATTCGGCGGCCGGCCGGTCAGGCGCAGCATCCGGCGTTTGCCTGGAAGATTGACGAACCGGGCAATCGACCGGGTGCCATCGGGCAATTCCGCCGGAATACGTGTGCTTTCACCCGCCATCGAGGGCGATGCGGCCAAAACCGCACCGGCCCCTGCAATCATGTCACGTCGCCGCATGCATGCCCCGCATTTCATACTCCGGTCGTTACCGAGCGGTGGTTTTGAAGCGTGTTGCCGTAGAATGGGTGGCGTGCAAAACGGTTGGCGTTGGTTACTCGGCGGCTTGCCGGAAACTTTGAGCGTAACGGGTTAGGGCACCTTCGTCGGTGGGAACGATCGGGGAGAAATCGGTGTGGGCGATCCACTCGGCCCGGGTCGGCTTGCGGATGGCGTTGGAAACCGCGTTCAGCGTCAGATAGACGATCTTGCGCGGATACGGCGTGATGTTGCCAGCGGACCCATGCACGAGATTGCCGTGGAACAGCAACAGACCGCCGGGCTTGCCGGTGGGGGCAACGATGCCGCCTTTTTCGACGATTGCGGTAACGGTTTTCTCGTCCAGCGTCCACAGCGGGTAAGACGTGGTGCTGGTGTCGTGGGAAGCGGCCAGGACGCCGTTTGTATGGCTGCGCGGCACCAGCATCAGCGGGCCGTTGATCGGCATGACCTCATCCAGGAACACGGCGATGTTCATCGCACGCGGTTCGGGCATGCCGTCGTCGCGGGCCCAGGTGCCGTAATCCTGGTGCCACTGCCAGACGTCGCCGGTGAACGAGGCTTTGGCGTTGATTTTGTACTGGTGCATGTAAACCTGCTCCCCGAACAATTGTTCGACGGGGGCGATCATGCGGGGGTGGCGCGCAAGCAGGCTGTGGGCTTCGTTATAGAGGTGGGCGGCGAAGGCGGTGCGGGGGGCGCCGGATTTCTCACGCCAGACTTCGGGGCGTTCCTGGCGGTAGATGTCCTCGGCTTCGGACTTCAGGATGGCGACTTCTTCGGGCGTGAAGGTTGCGGGGAGGAACAGGTAGCCTTCCTCGTGGAACTGGCGGACTTGGACTTCGGTCAGCATGGTGTCATTTTCCTTTTTTAAGCGGCTTTGGTTTGGAGCTGTTCGGCGGTCAGGCGAGCCGCCGTCGCGGCATGGTCGCAGGCGGCTGCCTCGGCCCCGGCCGGGTCGCCGGCCAGGATGCAACCCAGGATCGTGGCGTGTTCCCGCTGCCAGACTCGGGTGGCGTAGTCTGGTTCGCGCAGGACCATGGCCATGGACCGCATCAGATGCGGCCAGAGTGGCGCGGTCATTTCCTCAATCGCCGGGTTGCCGGACAGGCGATACAGGGCGCGATGGAACTCGGTGTCGGCGCGGACCAGGACCGGGATCGGGGTGGTGGCGTTAAAGGCGGCCCCGGCGGCAATCTGTTGCTTCAGCGCGGTTATGCCGGCGGATTTGACGGCCCGGACGGCGACCTGGCGGGCAGCGAGGCGAGCCGCCAGGCCATCGATGACAGCACGGACTTCATAAAGTTGCGATACGCGTAACGGATCGAGCGGCACGACGCGCAGGCCCTGGCGGCCGAATTCTTCAACCAGACCCTGGCGTTTGAGCAACTGCAAGGCGTGGCTGACGGGTTGCCGGGACACACCCAGGCTGTCCGCCAGTTCAGACTGACGAATGCGTTGGCCGGGCATCAGGGTGCCGTCAGCGATCGCTTCCAGCATTTGCTGGTAGGTGCGATCCATCAGGCTTTGTGTCGCGGGCAGCGCCTGGAGCATGGAATTCGGAATTCCAAAAGTTTCTGGAAGGGGATGTAGGGCGCGCAGGTTCTGCGGTCAAGGCTTTCCATGGCGATACCGCCGTTGTCATTTTGGCATTCGCGACGGCAATCAGCAGTTCTCATTTTGACAAAACAGCGGTAGTCGCCCGGATCGTCATGGCGGGCACAGGCCCGCCATCCACGCCTTTCGGCGTTCCGGACCAGCAAAGGCGTGGATGGTGCGCCTTCGCACACCATGACGGAGGAGGCGTCGGCAGTTCCCGTATCGCCGCCCGGAGTGGGCGAACCGTCAGATTGGAACGCCGGCCTTGCTTCGCACTTCCACCCCGGCCCAACCCTCCAGCACCTTGATCATCGACGTGAAGTCCGCCGGTCCCAGCCCCTGCTGTTCAGCGAACCGCCAGAGTTGGCCGACAGTTTCGTGGACCCACATCGGGACGCCCAGCGCCTCGGCTTCTTTCAAACCGAGCATTACGTCTTTGACCATGATTGTCAGGCTCGATCCGTAGTCGAAACTGCCGGTCAGGACCGATTTTGGTATTTTTGTTAACGTCGCGCTGTTTTGACCGGTCGAGACGTTGAGGACATTCACCATCTGGTTGGGGTCAAGGCCCCCTTTCGCACCCAGCACCAGGGCTTCGAACGCGGTCGCCATGTTGGCGGCGTTGACCAGGTTGTTGACGAGTTTCATCAACTGCGCCTGCCCCGGTTTGTCGCCGACCTCGAAGATATTTTTACCGATTTTTTCCAGCCATGGGCGGATTTCGGCTCGGGCGTCCGGGGGGCCGGCGGTGATGACGGTCAGGGTCCCTGCCCTGGCACCTTTGGGGCCGCCGCTGATCGGGCAATCTACCAGGGTGATGCCTCGCGCCTCCACAATTGCCTGAACCTTGGCCTGGGCGGGGCCGCCGATGGTGGACATCTCCACATAGATATTCACGGCGCTGCCTGCGGCGACGTCTTGCGCCACCGATTCGCAGATCGCGGGGCTGGCCAGACATGCAAAAACGATGTGGGCGGCGTCAGCGACCCCTGTTGGGGAGGCGTGTATCTGCGCGCCTTTGGCGGCGAAAGGGGCCAGTGCTGTTTTGTTCGGATCGAACAGGTGCAGTTCCGCCCCGGCGTCCTGCAGGCGTTCGGCAATCGCCGATCCCATTTGGCCGAGTCCTAAAAATCCAAGTTTCATGTGCCGGTCCTCCTGGCCGGGATGATGACACGGATCGCGGTCTGTCGCAGAGTGGCCGGGTTCAGTTTGGAGGAGGAAACAGATGGGTATGCTTGATGGTAAGGTCGCCGTGGTCACGGGGGCTGGCGGCGGTATCGGACGGGCGACAGCGATCGCCCTGGCGGCGAACGGTGCGCAGGTCGTGGTGAACGACATCGGCGCTTCGGTAACGGGTGAGGGCCAGGATGCAGGCCCGGCTCAGCGTGTGGTGCAAGAGATCGAGCAGGCCAATGGCAAAGGCCGGGCAGTGGCGAACAGCGGCAGTGTTGCGAGCTGGGAGGATGCCCAGCGCATGGTGCAGGACGCGATCGACAATTTCGGCCGTATCGATATCGTCGTGAACAACGCCGGCATCCTGCGCGACCGCATGTTCCACTATATGTCGATCGAAGAGTGGGACGCCGTCATCAAGGTCCATCTTTATGGTGCGTTCTATGTGTCCCGCGCCGCGGTGCCGCATTTCCGCAAGCAAGAGAGCGGATCGTACACGCATATCACCTCTACTTCGGGGCTGATCGGCAGTGTCGGGCAGGTGAACTATGGCGCGGCCAAGCTGGGCATCGCCGGCCTGTCGCGTAACATCGCGATGGATATGCAACGGTACAATATCCGCTCCAACTGCATTGGGCCGCATGCGTTCAGCCGCATGATCGAAACGGTGCCGGGACAGACGGAAGAGCAGCTTCAGACCCGAGCGGCGAAGACACGGCCGGATCATATCGCGCAGTTGATCGCGTTCCTTGGGACCGATGCGGCAGCGGGTGTGTCGGGGCAGATCCTGGGCGTGCGGGGGAACGAGGTGTACTTGTACAACCAGCCCCGCCCGATCCGCATCATGGCGCGTCCGGATGGCTGGACGCCGGAAAATCTGGCGACCCATTGGCTGCCAGCGGTGAAGGGCAGCTTGACGCCGCTGGAACGGACCCGCGATGTTTATCCGTGGGACCCGGTCTGAACATTTTTCGCAAACCGTGTACCCCGGGGACAGGCCCTGAAGGACTCCGGGTAAGCGGTTGACGAAGCCAACATGACCTGATCGTCATGGCCGGCCTGGTGCCGGCCATCCACGCACAGACGGTTCGTGCGCAGATGGCCGGAACCGGCCATGACGGTGAGGACCGGCTTCGGCGGGGGAATTTTTTACGCCACGGTCTATCCGAATGCCGACCGGTATCAGGCGCTGACCATAGCGGGAACACGTTGACCACGACGATTGAGTAAGGACCACCACCCCATGCCATCGACACTACGCGGCGCCGACATCGTTGTGCGAACTCTGGAGCGTGCCGGCCATACGGACATTTTTACACTGTCCGGCAACCACATCATGTCGCTGTTCGATGCCGCGATCGAAACAAAACTGACGCTGATGCATGTCCGGCATGAAGCGGCGACGGTGCATATGGCGGATGCGTATGGACGTTTGACAGGACGCCCCGGCATCGCCTGGGTCACTGGCGGACCGGGACATGCCAATGCGGTGGGCGCGTTGTTTACCGCGCTGGGACAGGAAACCCCGATGGTTCTGCTATCCGGCCATACCGAGACAGACCAGCTCGGGCGCGGCGGATTCCAGGAATTGCGGCAGGTCGAGATGGCCGCGCCGGTTTGCAAAGCGGCCTGGATGGCGACGGATACCGCGACGGTGGGAATGGACGTTGCCAAGGCGATCCGTCTGTCGATGTCAGGCCGGCCCGGCCCCGTGCATCTGAGTCTGCCGTCCGATGTGTTGGACGCGACAGTGCCCGAGGGTGACGTGGTGTGGCCGGCGGACGCCGATTTCGCGGCGCCGGTAGTGGCGTTGGGCGATGCCGCGACGGATGCGATACTGGCGCTTTTGGCTACGGCGAAACGGCCGTTGATTATCGGCGCGCCGGTGCTGGCGACCCGTTCCGGCCGCGATCTGTTGCGCCGGCTGGAGGCGGCCCTGGGTGCGCCGGCCTGCCTTAGCGAAGGCCCACGCAGCTTCAACGATGCGAGCCTCGGTGCCTATGCGGATGTAGCGCGGCGGGCGGACATGGTGTTGCTGTTGGGAAAGGCGCTCGATTTTACCTTGAAGTTTGGCGGTGCTCCATTTCCTGTAGATTGCCGCTTTATCTCCATCGATCCGGACGGTGCGATACTGGACAGAGCGGTTCGGTCTCGGGGTTTGGCGTTCGGGTGCGTGGCGGATACGTATCCGGCGGGGGAGGCTTTGATCGCGCGCGCCAGTATTCGTGGCGACGCCGCATGGCTGGCGGACGCGCGGTCCTGTCTGGACGATCGGCCGGCGGAATGGGCGGATCTGGTATCGACAACGCAAGGGATGTTGCATCCGGCGCAGGTGTTTCAAACGCTGCAACCATTCCTGACGCCCGGCAGTGTGCTGATCTGCGACGGCGGCGAATTCGCGCAGTGGGGCCAAAGTATTCTTCGCAACGACCGGCGCATGATCAACGGCGTGGCAGGGTCGATCGGGTCGTCGTTGCCGATGGCCTCAGGTGCCAGGGTTGTGGAACGCACAGCGCCGGTGTTCGCGGTGATGGGTGACGGCACATTCGGATTCCATATGTCGGAGATCGAAACGGCGGTGCGGCTGGACCTGCCGTTCGTTGCGATCGTTGGCACCGATTGCCGCTGGAATGCAGAGTATAATTTGCAGGTTCGCGACTACGGCCCGAACCGCACCCACGGCTGCGAACTGAACGCCACGCGTTACGATCTTGTCGCGGCCGCGCTTGGCGGACACGGCGAACTGGTCACCAGCGCGGACGAACTGGCGGGGGCGATCGAACGATCCCTGGCCAGCGGCAAGCCGGCCGTGATCAACGTGATGATCGAGAGTATTCCCTCCCCAGTCGTCCGACGGAGCTGAGCCATGCGTTTGTATAGACTTCCCCATGCCACCGGGATCGACTCGCTGACCCTGGCCGAGGCGGATGTTCCGCAGCCCGGGCGCGGGCAGGTGCTGGTGCGGATGCACGCAGCGTCGTTGAATTACCGCGATTTGATGATTGTAAACGGGCGCTCGGCGCGGGGCGCTCCGCCGGTCAATCTTGTTCCGCTATCGGATGGCGCGGGTGAGGTCGTTTCGGTTGGGCCGGAGGTTAGCCGGGTGAAGGCGGGCGACCGGGTCGCGGGATGCTTCATGCAAAGCTGGATCGGCGGTGCGATCGGGCCGGAAGATGCCGCCAGTTCAATGGGTGGCGCAATCGATGGCGTGCTGGCGGAATACCGCCTGTTCGACCAGACCGGGCTGGTGCAACTGCCGGCCCATCTGTCGTTCGAGCAGGGGGCCACCCTGCCCTGTGCCGGTGTTACGGCGTGGAACGCTTTGTTCAACGGGCAGACTATGTATCCGGGCGACAGCGTGTTGGTTTTGGGCACGGGCGGTGTTTCCGTGTTCGCATTGCAGCTTGCGGTGGCGGCGGGGCTGACGGTCGTTGCCACTTCGTCGTCCGACGAGAAATTGGAACGCATGCAGCGGCTGGGTGCCACGCATCTGGTGAATTACAAGCAACATCCGGAATGGCAGGATCAGGTCGTTGCGTTGACCGATGGGGGTGTCTCACGCATCGTGGAGGTCGGCGGGCCGGGCACATTATCGCGGTCGATCCTGGCGGCCAGGCCGGGTGGCGAAATCGGTATGATCGGCGCTTTGACCTCCGGCGCGGCGATCGATCCGGTGACGGCGATGCGGAAGGGCCTGATTCTGCGCGGCATCTATGTCGGGTCGCGGCACATGTTCGAGGCGATGAACCGCGCGATCGCCGCACACCGGATCGAACCGGTTGTGGATCGGGTGTTTCCGTTCGAGCAGGCCGCGGATGCGTACCGGCATCAGACCGGGCAGACACATCTTGGGAAAGTAGTCATCCAGATTTCCAGGTAGGCCACGCCCGGGAATGACGATGAGGCTCTACTCGAACAGCAGTTCTCATTTTGGTGTTCGCGGCCGCGTTCATGTTCCTCGTCATGGTGCGCGCAGGCGCACCATGACGACTGGAGACACCGTCGCCCTATTGCCAAAAGGAGAACTGCTGCTACTCGAAGCGGGCGGTTGACGCCCTTCCGTTCCGGCGGCACCTTCGGAAAAACATTGGAGGATACAAATGGCCCGTCCGTTCGAAGGCATTCGCATTATCGATATCACACACGTCCTGGCAGGCCCGTTCGCGGCGTATCAGCTTGGGCTGATGGGCGCCGACGTCATCAAGGTCGAGCATCCCGGCGATCCCGACCAAAGCCGTGACTCGGGCACCGACAACGATCTGAACCACGCCGGGATGGGCACGGGATTCCTCACGCAGGGGTCGAATAAGCGCGCCATCACCCTGGACCTGAAAACCGAACAGGGCCGGGAGATTTTGAAGAAACTGGTGGCGACGGCGGATGTGCTGGTGGAGAACTACCGGCCGGGCGCGTTCGAGGCGCTGGGGTTGGGCTACGAAGATCTGCTGAAAATCAATCCGAAGCTGATCTATGCCTCTTTTTCGGCGTTCGGTCAGGGCGGGCCGAAGCGGGTTCGGACGGCGTACGACCATGTGATCCAATCCACCTCCGGCATCATGGCAATGACCGGCACGCCGGAGGTCAACCCGGTCAAGATCGGCGCACCGGCGATCGATTACGCCACCGGGACGATGGGTGCCTACGCCTTGTCCGCCGCATTGTTCCAGCGCGAACGGACGGGTCAGGGCCAGCGGGTGGATATGGCGATGCTGGATGTCGCGATGATCCTGATGGCAAGTCACGTCACCGGCTATCTGCGCAACGGCAAGCACCCGGAACCCTCGGGGAACCGCATGCCGCACGCGACATCGATGGCCTACCAAACCGCTGACGGCATGCTGATGATCGGGGCGTCCAACCTACGGCAACAGAAGCGCCTGTGGACGGTGCTGGAGCGGCCTGACCTGATCAAGCGCACCAACGACGAACGCGACGCCGACCTGGAACGGGAGGAGAGCGTGCTGGCCGAGATCATGCTGACCCGCACAGCGGCCGCCTGGGAAGAGTATTTGCAGGAGCGGCACGTCCCGGCGTCCCGCGTCCGCACGATGGGGGAAGCTTTGGACGATCCGCAAATCGCATCGCGCGGGTTGCTGCACCGGCACGAAAGTGCGCCGGGAGTCGAAGGGTCTTTCACCGTTCCAGTCGCGGCCTTCACTTTCGCGCATGGTGGCCCCCGTGTGGATAGCCCTCCGCCGATGTTCGGACAGCATAACGATGAGGTGCTGGCCGAACTCGGCTATAGCTTAACCGACATCGCCGGCTTCCGCTCGGCGAAGATCATTTGAACAGGACGCGGACATGAAACTGGGACGCCTGGGGGTTTGGTACGGTGCCGATAAGCACGCCAGCCCGCACCATATTTCGGATTTTGTCAAAACGGTCGAGGGGTTGGGATACGATACGCTGTGGTATCCAGAATCACGCGGCTATGAATCGTTCTCCATCGGCGGATACATGCTGTCAGAGACAACAACTTTGAAGCTCGGTTCTTCCATCGCATCGATCTATGCGCGCGATGCCTTTACTTCGCGGCGGGGGATGATCAGTCTGAACCAGTTGTACGGCGATCGTTTCATCCTCGGGTTGGGTGTGAGCCATGTGCCGATGGTCGAAGGACTGCGTGGGCACGTTTATGAAAAGCCGATCCCGACGATGCGGGCGTATCTGAACGGCGTGGCGAAGGGAGAGGCCGGCGCAGCGGATTTCCCGGTTTGTATCGCGGCGCTGGGTCCGTTGATGCTCAAGCTGGCCGGGGAAATGACGCAGGGGGCGATCCCGTACAATTCGACTCCGAAGCATACGGCCGGGGCAGCGAAAATCCTGGGGCCGAACAAGTGGGTGGCGATCGAACAGAAAGTTACGATTGAAACCGATCCGGCGAAGGCGCGGGCGCTGGGGCGTGAAGAACTGTCCCGGTACATGCCTATGACGAACTACCGCAACTCCTGGTTCGGGATGGGTTTTACCGAGACGGACCTGGAGAACGGCGGGTCGGATGCGTTCATCGACGCGATGGTGCTGTGGGGAACGGTGGATCAGGTGAAGGCCGGGCTGCGGGCGCATTTCGCAGCCGGGGCGACGCATGTGGCGATCCAGCCGGTACATGCGCCGGGAGATACGGCGGGACGCGATGCGATGCTGGTGGCGTTGGCTGATACTTAGGGAGCGGCGTTTCAGCTAATACTGTTGTTGGGATACGCCAGGCGACACGGCAATCCGATCCAAAATCCTTGCGGTTCGGGTTGCCGTGTTGGTTTAGGTTATCGTAATGACAACGGGCGCGATCCCGGGTCAAGCCCTACGGGATTCTTATATTTCTGAAGTGCAAGTGTAACTGCCCGGGTAGGCCGCCTGAATCCGGCCTGTGAGCCAGTTTGTAATGCAAAACGTTCTCGAATCCGCGCAAACTTAACCACAGAACTGATTCCCGGAGACTACCTGGGCACGCCAGAGGGGTGCCTGGGCAGTTACGTACAAGTTTAATCAATAACGTAAAGAACGTTTATCGGATAAAATCCGTTTCAGAAAGCCGCATAAAATTACATCGAAACATACGTTTAGCTTGGCTTTTGGTTTGACGTTACGATGTCGCTTCATACAGAAACAAAATGTGTGCATCCTGTAGCCATCCGGCGGCCGGGGATTAAAATGGAACTCAGATAAGTAATGATAAGAACGGATAAGAACGGATCGAGGTGGCGCCGCCGGGAGCACGAATCCGCTCTTATCCGTTCTTATCCGTTCTTATCTGAGTTAATTTACAAGCACGAGCGGTCACGGCTAATACCAACAGCCCTATATCTTAACCGTTCGGCCCATTGTCGTCATTACGGGCGCAGGGCCGCATCGGTGCCTCGCGATGCTGGTTCGGACAAAGACGTGGGTGGCAGGCCTTCCAGGCTGTGCGAAAACTCCCACCCAAATTTGCGTTGGAGAATATTTTTCTCTGGCATGCCCCTGTCGTCGCGATGACCCAATTCCGTCACGGCAGGAGAATGCCTACCATCTGAGCCTTTTCTGGGCCGGGACAGCAA
>JANXLQ010000054.1 GCA_025355085.1 Rhodopila sp. | reverse complement strand
TTGCTGTCCCGGCCTAGAAAAGGCGCAGATGGTAGGCATTCTCCTGCCGTGACGGGATTGGGTCGTCGCGACGACAGGGGCATGCCAGAGAAAAATATTCTCCAACGCAAATTTGGGCGGGAGTTTTCGCACAGCCTGCTTTGCGCCCCATGACGATGAACATGATCGCGGCTGCCAACATCGAAATGAGAACTGCTGCAAACCGGCAAGCCGATGTGACAAGCGCGCCCCATCCCACTATCGTCCGGCTATGGGATGGGAGACACGAAAATGATCATCGAAGTTCGGACGTATCAGCTAAAGCCGGGATCGGTTGCCGAAGTGGAAAAGCGCTTCGCAGAAGGGCTTCCGGCCCGCGAAAAACTGTCGAAGCTAACGGCGCTTTGGCACACGGAAGTCGGCGCGCTGAACGAAATCACCCACATCTGGACATACGACAGCTTCGCGCAACGCACAGCCGTCCGCGCCGAAGCCATTAAAACCGGCGTGTGGCCGCCCCCGATCCGCGATTTCATCGTGTCCATGCAAAGCGAAATCTTCATGCCGGCACCCTTCTCGCCGTCGCTGGAACCGCGCGAAGTCGGACCGCTGTTTGAGATACGGTCCTATACGCTGGCGCCCGGCGCCTTGCCCGGAATGATGGAGCGTTGGGCCGCCAAGATCGACGAACGCGTGAAGCTATCCCCACTGGTTGGCGCCTGGTATTCGGAATTCGGCGGTCTGAACAAATGGGTCCATATCTGGGCCTACAAGGATGCCGCCGAACGCCATCGCATCCGGACAGAGGCCGTCGCGCGCGGCATCTGGCCACCCGGCGGCGCCGCGGCCGGTCTGGTCCTGAAACAGGAAAACAAGCTGGTCATGCCAGCGTCGTGTTCACCCCTGCGGTAGAAAAGAGAGGCAGTCATGCAAGTTGGGACAGCACTGAGCATCCTCGCCCAGCCAGGGCGACCGGACGTCGCCCTCTTCAACGAACACATGGCGCTCGGTGATCTGGCCGAGCCGCTGGGATTCGATTCGTTGTTCGCGTTGGAGCATCACTTCACCGGCTACTCCATGTCGCCGGCGCCGTTGCAACTGTTGACCTATTATGCGGGCCGAACGAAACGGATCACGCTTGGGACATGCGTGATCGTGCTGCCCTGGCACGATCCCATCCGTGTCGCCGAACAAATTGCGTTGCTGGATGTCATCAGCGGCGGCCGGACGTTGATGGGCTTCGGCCGAGGTGCCGCCAGTGTCGAATACGAAGGTTTTCGGATTCCGATGGAAGAAGCGCGGCCTCGATTCGTCGAGTCCGCACAGTTGATCATCAAGGCACTCAGCAACGATTCGTTCGAATGGGATGGGGAATTCTACAAAATCCCCCGCGTGTCGATCCGTCCGAGACCTATTTCTCATCCGGAACGGAGATTCTACGCATCGTCGGTCAGTCCGGAGTCAGCCGAGGTCATGGCGAAGCTGGGTTTCGGCATGTTGATTGTTATGCAGAACGAATGGCCGAAGGCGGCGGAAGACGTGCATCGTTACCGTGAAATGGTGCAAAGCGTCGGTCATACACCCCGGCCACCCATCATCCTGACCAACGTCGCCTGTGCCCCGACCCGAGAGGAAGCGCGGGAATGGGCAATGCGCTACTTAAGCGAAAAATGGGATTCCATCGATAATCACTATCATTTCTCCGATGGTCATCTTGCCGGGGTGAAGGGTTACGAGTCCTACGGGAAACTCGCGAAGACCTACACGAAGATGAAGGACGAAACCTTCCGAACGAAGGCAACGGATTTTTACCTCAGCATCCAGATTGTTGGGACCCCTGACGACTGTATCCAACAGATCGCGGAACTTCGTCGCCTGACCGGAATGGATCATTTGGTGACGGAGTTCTCTTTCGGCAGCATGCCGCACCACCTCGCCGAACTCAATATGCGGTTGTTCGCGGAAAAGGTGATGCCTGTGCTGCAAAGAGACGCGGCGTTCCAGGGGATCATCGATCCGTCGGCCGCCAAATCCGAGGCGGGGGAAGACCGCCTGTTCGCGCCCGCGTAAGCCGGTTGTCACCGAACCCTGCCGGTTACAGCCCGGCTTCCCCGCCCGGCCATATCGAACAGGCCAGGGCGTGGAAGCCGGGTATGAAACCGTTAGACCATGATCGTCTCAGGTAAAAGCAGCCTCGAACAACAGCATTCCTCATCTTGGCAAAGCGGCGATTGTGTCGCCAATCGTCATGGTGCGCGAAAGCGCCCCGGTCATCATGGTGCGCGAAAGCGCCCCGGTCGTCATGGTGCGCGAAAGCGCCCCGGTCGTCATGGTGCGCGAAAGCGCCCCGGTCATCATGGTGCGCGCAGGCGACCCATCCACGTCTTCTGGCGTCTCGGACCAGTAAAGACGCGGCTGGCGCACCTTCATGCACCACGATGAGAAAGGCGATCGCGGCCGCGATCGCCAACGTGAGAACTGCTGCTTAAACGAGCACGCTCTAGACAGCTTCCGCCATCTGGTTCGCCTCTATCTTCCGCCGAGCGGCCTCGCGCCGCTCATCGAATTTTGCAAGGCGACGGTGCGGGTTGGAATGGACTTCGTTCTCCGCTTCCCCGGGACGCTTTTGCGAACCGGCCCAGCCATGGGCGGCGATATCGAAGATGATACCCGATAGGTCCGTGTGCTTGACCTCATAACCGTCGGGGTTGGTCGGATCGCCCATGATCCATTTGCCACCCGCGGCGCGTGCCTGGTTGCCGGACACGATGATGTCGTCCACCCAGAATCCGATATGGTGGATACCAACGAAATCGACGCCGGTGCCCTGCGCCGCTTCCTCGTCCTTGAAATGCAGGATGGCCAGATTGACCACGCCATCGGTCAGGAACACGCCCTCGGCCAGCGGTCCATCCAGCTCTGCCACTTCTTCCAGGCCAACCGTGGCCTTGTAGTATTCGGCGGTCTCCCACGGGTCGGCGACGCTCAATGCAACGTGGCGTAGATATCCTTTGCTCTTCACAGGCATGGCTTGGCTCCCTCTGCTCTTTGTCGTGGAAGGAGTGTGACGCCTACAGCCGCCAAAGAGCAAGTTTTGTGGCCGCGCCGCTCATGAAAACCACGCGCCTAATACCAAAGTCATAGTCAGTGGCGGGGCGTCATATATTGTTATTTCGCAACGTTAGGCTGCGCCCCTCCCCACCTTTATCATGCGTGCAAGACCATGCAGGGACGCTCTGTTCGATGGATCGCGCCTCTCGCCCCTTGCGGAGGTTGCATACCCATTTCGTGTGGAGTTAACTGCCGCGGTGCAGGTCGAAGCTTCGAATTTGGCCGCAAGGGCGACGGCCGGATAGACAAAGACAACCACAGCCGATGAACGCGGCGGGCCGGGCTTTTGCCCTGTGGGAATGAATTAGGGAACAGAATACCGATGCCAGGCGCTACGACGGAAATCTCAGATACCCGGGGCGGCGACATCGATGCACTGGTCATCGGCGCGGGCTTTGCCGGCCTGTATCAACTCCTGTGTCTGCGCGATCGGCTCGGCCTGTCGGTGAAAGCGTTAGAGGCAGGCGCCGGCGTTGGCGGCACATGGTACTGGAACCGCTATCCCGGCGCCCGGTGCGATTCCGAAAGCCACGCCTATTGCTACACATTCTCCGAGGATATGATGCGGGAATGGGAATGGTCGGAGCGGTATCCCGAGCAACCGGAGATCATGCGCTACCTCAATTTTGTCGCGGACCGGTTCGACCTCAAGCGCGATATTCATTTCAATACCAGAGTCACATCGGCCCACTACGATGAGGCTGCCAACCGCTGGAATGTGCGGACCGAGGCCGGCGAACACTTCAGCGCAAAATATCTGATCACCGCTGTCGGTTGCCTGTCCACGGCGAACGTTCCCGATATTGCAGGACTGGAGAGCTTCCAGGGCGATTGGTATCACACCGGCCAATGGCCGCACGAAGGCGTCGATTTCACTGGTAAACGGGTGGGTTTGGTTGGCACCGGATCGACCGGCATTCAGGCCACGCCGGTTATCGCCGCAACGGCCGCTCATTTGACGGTTTTCCAGCGCACCGCGAATTACAGCGTGCCGGCGCGCAATGTCCCGCTGACCCCGGAATTCAAGCAATACGTCAAGGACAATGCCGCCGAAATCAGGCGGGCGACCCGGTCCACGCCAAACGGTCATCCGTTTGTCAACTCGGAGCGTATGACATTCGAATCGTCGCCGGAAGAACGTCATGCCTTGTACGAGGCCGCCTGGGAAACCGGCGGGTTACAGTTTCGCACCACCTTTCAGGATATGATGGTCAACAAGGCGGCAAACGACACAGCCGCCGACTTCATCCGCGGCAAGATACGGCAGATCGTCAACGATCCTGCGACGGCGCAAAAGTTGTCGGACATCGACCACCCATACGCGGCGAAACGCCCGCCGATCGACACCAATTATTTCGAAACGTTCAACCGTGACAATGTCTCCCTGGTCGATGTCAGGGCCGTCCCCATCGAATGCATCGCGCCTGACGGTATTCGCACGCAGGACGGCGATTATCCGTTGGACATTATCGTATTCGCCACAGGATTCGATGCCATGACCGGGCCGATGCTGCGGATGGATATTCGTGGCCGAGACGGGTTGCCGCTGGCAAAGGCATGGGAATCCGGACCGCGCAACTACCTCGGGTTGCAGGTTGCGGGATTTCCGAATCTGTTCACCGTGACAGGGCCGGGCAGCCCCTCCGTTCTGTGCAATATGCCGGTGGCGATCGAGCAACATGCCGAATGGATCGCCGATTGCATCGCCCACATGCGTGACAATGGCATCGAACGGATCGAAGCCAGGCCCGAAGCGATGGATGCGTGGGTGGAACAGGTCAACGCCGCCGCCGATGCCACATTGCTGCCGTTGGCAACGCATTCCTGGTACCTCGGCGCGAACATTCCGGGTAAACCGCGCGTGTTCATGCCCTATGCCGGCGGGATGGCGCGCTATCGCGAAATCTGCGCCGATGTTGCAGCGAAGAACTACGCGGGGTTCGCCCTAAGCGATTGACCACAAGGAGGCAAAAGCATGTCGAACGCACTGGCGATGGTCATTCGCGGCGGTCTGGTAGTTGATGGCACCGGCGGAGCCCCGTTCGAAGCCGATGTCGGCATCTCCGGCACACGCATCGTAGCGGTAGGCCGGATCGCGGAGCGGGGCATCGAAGAGATCGATGCGCGCGGGCTGTTGGTCACGCCCGGCTTCGTCGATCCCCATACGCACTACGATGCACAGGTCATGTGGGCCAACCACATCACGCCTAGTTCCAACAATGGTGTGACGACGGCACTAATGGGCAACTGCGGCGTTGGTTTCGCCCCATGCAAGCCCGAACAACGTGAGATGCTGGTGCGCCTGATGGAGGGTGTGGAGGACATTCCCGAACCCGTCCTGACCGAAGGCCTGCCGTGGGACTGGCAAAGCTTTCCCGAATATCTCGACCGCCTGGATGCGCGCCGGTTCGACCTCGACGTGGCAACGCAGGTGCCGCACGCGGCGTTGCGCGTGTTCGTCATGGGCGAACGCGGAGCAGCGCGGGAGCCAGCCACCGAAGCCGATTGTGCGGAAATGGCGCGTCTCGCAGCCGAGGGCATTCGTGCCGGCGCACTCGGTTTTTCCACCTCTCGCACCCTGAACCACAAAAGTGTCGATGGCCAACCGACACCGACACTGGATGCCGCCGAAGACGAACTGATGGCCATCGCGAAAGCAGTCGGAGAAACCGGCGCCGGCTGGTTGCAGGTTATCTCTGACTTCGGGGAATCAATCGAACCGGAATTCGCCATGCTGCGCCGCCTTGTCGCCGCATCCGGCCGTCCGATGACGACCACTGTGCTGGAGCGGGATTCGAAACCGCAGGAGTGGCGTCACTTGCTGGGCCTGATCGCCGACGCCAACGCGGCCGGGCAGTCGATGACCGGTATGGTGCTGACCAGGCCAACCGGAATCATGCTGGGCTTCGAAATCTCGCAGAACCCGTTCGTCGAATGTCCAAGTTGGTCGGAAGTTGCCCACCTCGCGTTTCCCGCCCGCCTTGCCGCATTGCGCGATCCATCCCTGCGGGCGCGGTTGCTGGATGAAACGCCGGGCGATCCAGTCCTGGCTAAACGCCTGCGCCGTTGGGACCGGATATTCCCGCTGGGCGATCCGCCTGACTATGAGCCGCCGCCGGAACGCAGCATCGGTGCCGAAGCGCGCCGGACCGGGGTCGATCCCGCGGCGCTTGCCTATGATCGGTTGCTGGAAAACGACGGACGCACGATCCTCTATCGTCCCCTCAGCAATTACGCGCACGGCACGCTCGATTCGGTGCGGGAGATGATGGCGCATCCAAATACGCTGATTGGATTGGGCGACGGAGGGGCGCATGTCTCGATTCTGTGCGACGCTTCGGCGATGACCTACGGGTTGACGCACTGGACGCGCGATCGCGCCACCGGACGGTTCCCGGTGGAGTGGATGGTGCGCCGCCTGACCCGTGACAACGCCAGGGCTTTGGGTTTGCATGACCGAGGGGTCATCGCGCCAAACATGAAAGCCGACATCAACGTGATCGACCACGCTCGGATGAATCTAAGAGCCCCTCACGTAGCTTACGATCTGCCGGCCGGTGGGCGGCGACTGATGCAGCGGGCCGAAGGTTATGTCGCAACAATTCTTTCGGGTGAGATCGTATCCCGAAACGGCGTTTCCACCGGACGGTTACCGGGTCGCCTTGTGCGAGGCAGCCAAGGAACGGTACCGTGATGGAGGGCGTTCCGGAAAATCATCGTATGGAATAGGGGCGGAGGGCTCGCGGTAATGATACCACGGGCCCAATGTTTCGGTCGTTCGGTCCCTTTTCGTCCTGGCAGGAGAATGCGTGCCATCCACGCTTTTGTCCGAATGTACGCGAACAAGTAGCCCGGACAAGCCGGCCAATCCAACAACACAATGCAGCCGGCCCCGGCCCGATCGCCCATAGCTTTGCATGAATCTCCATCATACTGTTTCAGTAATTTTTCTACGGCACGGATCGCCCGCCAGCGGCACCGCGCGCGAAGCGCCATTCTTTCCTTCTCGGTGCTCTCCGCTATTACTCGTTTTGTCTCTGTGTTAACAATCGCTTGCTTCAAACCGTGCGGCAATCCGGCATTGTCGATAGTTGCCCATGCCCTTCGGCCACATACCAAACCAACGACCCGGCCCACCTGACGACCCGCCTCGGAAGGCGTGAAATCCCGTAGCGGACGAGCCGAGCCATGGCGAGGAGGGGCATACTAACGGAACCGCTTGTTGTTGGGCGTCGCCTAAGCGTTGATTTCAATCGATCCATTGCACGGCGGCGCTCTGTATCCATCTCATACAGAGAAGAACGGAGCAATCAGTGGAGATCAAGCGCGAACATCACATTAACTTCTGGTACATCGTGGCTGCGTTTTTCGCGGTAATGCTGTTCCAGGATTTCCTGTTCGCGCCGACGGTAACCAAAACCATCCCATACAGCGAATTCGAACGGCTGGTCGATGCCGGACAGGTAGGCGACCTGGTAGTGGGCACGTCAAAGATTACCGGCACCCTGAAGGACGCGCAGCCGAATCAGCCCGGGCGGTTTACCACCTACCGCGTTCCCGCCGATCTGGCCGGCAAGCTGACCGGCGCGAAACTTGAATTTTCCGGCGAACCACCGCCCGGCTTACTCGCGACCGTACTCGGTTGGCTCCTGCCGTTACTGGGCTTTTTATTGATCTGGATGTTCATGATCCGCCCGATGACCGGCCAGGGAATCGGCGGGTTGATGGCGGTCGGCAAGAGCAAAGCTAAAGCCTATGTCGAAACCGATACCAAAGTGACCTTCGCCGACGTCGCTGGAGTAGATGAGGCCAAGGACGAATTGCGCGAGGTGGTTGCTTTCCTGAAAGATCCCGTCGGCCACAGTCGGCTGGGCGCGCGCATGCCAAAGGGTGTGCTGCTGGTCGGCCCGCCGGGAACCGGCAAAACATTATTGGCGCGGGCTGTCGCGGGGGAGGCCGGCGTGCCGTTCTTTTCCATCTCCGGCTCTGAATTCGTGGAAATGTTTGTCGGCGTCGGGGCAGCCAGGGTTCGCGATCTGTTTGAACAGGCGCGGCAGAAAGCTCCCGCCATCGTCTTTATCGATGAGTTGGACGCGTTAGGCAGAGCGCGAGGGGCGTTTATGGCGGGCGGTGGGGGGCATGACGAAAAAGAGCAGACTCTCAATCAATTGCTCAACGAACTCGATGGGTTCGATCCGTCCAGCGGCGTGGTGTTGCTTGCTGCGACCAATCGGCCGGAAGTTCTTGATCCGGCACTGCTGCGGGCCGGCCGGTTCGATCGGCAGGTGCTGGTGGATCGGCCCGACAAGATAGGGCGGGTGGATATCCTGCGGGTCCATCTTGCGAAAATCCATTTTGCGCCACTGGTTTCAGTCGATGCGATCGCGGCGCTAACGCCCGGATTTTCCGGCGCGGACCTCGCGAATTTGGTGAATGAAGCCGCTTTGCTGGCCACGCGGCGATCCGGGACGGACGTGACGCTGGAAGATTTCACGCAGGCGATTGAGCGGATTGTCGCCGGCCTTGAAAGGCGCAACCGCATTTTGAATCCGCATGAACGCGATATCGTCGCCCACCATGAAATGGGTCACGCGCTGGTGGCGATGTCGCTGCCCGGTGTCGATCCCGTACAAAAAGTGTCGATTATTCCTCGGGGAATAGCGGCGCTGGGTTACACGATGCAGCGGCCGCTGGAGGATCGGTTCCTGATGGACCGCGCCGAACTGCTGAACCGGATGACCGTTCTGTTGGGCGGACGAGCAGCCGAGCGGCTGGTGTATGAGGAAGTCTCGACCGGCGCGGGCGATGATCTTTCGAGGGCCACCGATATCGCACGCAGCATGGTCGTTCGTTTCGGTATGGATGCTCAATTAGGCCAGGTTTCTTACGAACCGGAGGCATCCCCGATGTTGGACATGCCCAACAGCCGTGACTGGCAGCCCCGGCGCTACAGCGAAGCAACGGCCGGGGTGATCGACGCCGCGGTTCGCAAGCTGATCGAGGACTGTTTTCAACGGGCTCTGGCTATTCTTTCGATCAACCGGGCTTTGTTGGATCAGGCGGCGAACGATTTGCTTGCGCAGGAAACATTTTCGGCCGGCGAATTGAACGAAATCGCGGGAAGGCTGTCACCGTTGCCCGCGATTGTCCCAGATCAAATGTTTGGGGTTCGACACGCTGTATAAACACAATTGGTATGAGGAGCTGTTTCATATGACAAAAGGCCTTTTATTTGTTGTCGCCGATGGTGAGCATGTTCGGTTTGTACGTCCCGCGGGTGACAATGCGCTGCACAGCGAAACGCGGCTGGATTCCGAGGCTGCGCACAAGCGATCGTCCGATCTGGGAAGCGACCGTCCGGGCGCGATGGTGCCCCGGCACGATCCTCAGGATTTGGAAAAAGCAAAATTCGCCCGCGCCATCGCGGAGCAACTTAATGCCGGGTCGGCGGAGGACGTTTTCGACGAACTGGTTATCGTGGCACCCCCCCACACTCTGGCCGCTGTCCGGGGCGCACTGAATACCACCACTGCGGCCAAGGTAGTCGGTTCACTTGCCAAAGATCTCGTGAAGGTTCCTGACAACGAACTCTGGCCGCATGTCCGGGAATGGGTGCGGCCGGCTCACCGCGCTGTGACTTGAAGTGTTGACCTGAGTTAAAGTCCCAAGAAAGTATATTTAGAAAAATCCTCCTGCGTTCCAACAATGGAGGATTCTCCTGTGGCAACGGTTCCTTTTACAGTCAAATAATCCGCAAGGCGCCGCTGGCCGTTCACCCGCTTCCCCCGGGACTGGAACTAAACGTTAGAAAATCGGAGATAGAAGAACCTGAAGTTATGGCCTTCAAGACCGGCAGCTTGAGGCTCGTTTGAAGAATTCAGAACATGATTTTAAGCAAAAAATCGCATGAAGACCGCTAATCATCTCGCCACGGCTTGGAACGATCGCTACTCAACGCCGTTGCCGCCGTCTGAACGCAGCGTTCGAACACCGAAAGATCGGTCCACCCGTCCTGGTCTTCGCGGATCAATCCGCCGCCGGAATCGGCAAGACCGCCCTCGATCATCAGATTGTCGAACAAGCCGAACTGCTCGACCAGCAGACCATTGGGGTCCCACCAGGCCCCCTCGGCATCCTGCCGTCCGCCCCCGATCGATGACAGGGTTCGGTCCAGGAACGCCGCCGCCACGGTGGCATAGCCGAACACCGGCAACCCAAGGCCCCTGGCGAACCCCACTTCATAAACTGTGCCGGCATCGGCGCTGGGTCCGCGAAACGGCGTCAGGTTGGCGATGACCGCCACGCAACTGCGGATATGCGCCTCATTGCGCCGTGCGATCCGGCGCCACTCCGGCAGATCGGCCCAATCGGCCGGCTCATGCGGCAGGGCATCGAGCGGCGATACACCTATCAGCCCATACCCCGCGCAAACCGTCTTCTTCCTCTCCAGCCACGCTCGGGAGTCAGGCAGGAACACATCCGGACCGGCCAGATACACCCGTGTCATGTCCCATCGCCTCCCCGGTTCGGATGCGCAAACCGCGGTTTCGGTCAGCCTTCCAGCGCGGCGACGCCCGGCAGGGTCTTACCTTCCAACCATTCCAGGAAAGCGCCACCGGCCGAGGAAACGTATGTCATCTGTTCGATAACACCGGCCTGGCGGAGTGCCGAAACCGTGTCGCCTCCGCCGCCGACGCTGCGCAGGCCGGCTTTCTGCGTAGCCTCTGCCACCGCATGCGCCAGCGCCATTGTGGCGGAGTCGAAGGGCGGTGTTTCAAACGCACCGAGCGGGCCGTTCCAAACCAGGGTTTTCAGCCCGGGCAGCAACTGGATCAAGGCGGCGACCGACGCCGGGCCAACATCCAGGATCATGGTGTCGGCCGGCACGGCATCGACCGATACCGTTTCCGTGGGCGGATTGGCCCGGAACTCGCGGGCGACGACGGCATCGGTGGGCAGGACGACTCGGCAGCCGGCCGTCTGTGCCTTGGCCAGGATTCCAAGCGCGGTGGCATGCATCTCGGCCTCTTGCAACGATTTGCCGACGCCCTTGCCCTGTGCGGCCAGGAATGTGTTGGCCATGGCGCCGCCGATGATCAGCACATCGACCCTGCCTACCAGATTGCCCAGCAATTCCAGCTTGGTGGACACTTTGGCCCCCCCCACGATGGCCCCGACCGGCCGCACCGGATGACCGAGCGCGGCGTCGAGTGCCTCCAACTCTGCCTGCATCAGACGGCCGGCGTATGAGGGCAACAGGTGCGCCACGCCTTCCGTGCTGGCATGCGCACGATGCGCGGCGGAGAACGCGTCGTTGACAAAAATATCGGCGAGTTTCGCCAATTCAGAGGCGAATACCGGGTCGTTCTTTTCCTCGCCGGCATGGAAACGGGTATTTTCCAGCACCAGCACGTCGCCGCTGGCCAGCAGCTCGATCGCCTGTTCGGCGGCGATGCCGGTGCAATCCTCGACGAATCGCACGCGCCTGCCAAGAACCTGGCCCAGCGCCGCCGCCATTGGGGCGAGCGACATCTCTGGCACGCGCTTGCCCTTGGGCCGGTCGAAGTGGCTGCAAACGATGACCCGCGCACCCTTTGCCGACAATTCCCGGATCGTGGGCGACAGCCGCTCGATCCGCGTCAGGTCGGAGATTTTGCCGTCCCGCACGGGAACGTTGAGGTCGGCACGAAGCAGAACGCGCTTGCCGGCGACGTCCAGGTTGTCGAGGGTGCGGAATGGCATGGGCGTAGGTCCTTGTGTTGGCGGGGATTTATTACAGCCTGATGCGCGGGACGCCAACGCGGGAGAGCGGACCTTAGGTGTAGTGGCCCCGGCAGGCGATGATCTGATGGGAAGCGCCTTTTCCTACAGTTCCGTAAAGCAGGCGGCGAGTCTTGTCGATCCGCCGGCTCCAATACGGTTTCACGTATTTCAGCGGTTCGGGTTTGCCCATGCCAGAAGACTTGTTGTGGAAGTCCCATCCAGGCCAAAAATATTAAACGAAATCAATAGTCTGAAATCGCCAAAACCGACTTTCACAACAGGTCTGGTGTACGGATCGAGGGCGCAGTCCTGTATTAAATCGAGTGGCATTGGCGACCCTCCGATGTCGAAATTGCGCAAGGCCAGAAAATTAGTGACGCGGACACGAATTTAAAACTGCGACAGTGGGCACTGCAATTCCGCTCTTCGCCCTCGTTGGCGCAGAGGTCCGGCGCGATGCGGTGGATATGTGAAGCCGGAGACTGCGGATTATCGTAACAAGGCACCCTCTTTGACACCCACTGCACCGGCTTCGGCCACTGGCTTCCATAAACAGGTCCGGCTATTCGAACGCGTTCGCCCAAATGCGAATGGCAACGTATTCGCCGCTCGGAATTCCATGATAGGCGACGAACAGGTCACCTGTTTTCCCGCGTTGGTTTCGAAGATTGTCCTCCGACTCCTGCGTGAAAAGTATTTGGACGACACCGCCGATCCGATCCGCGCCAAAACTCGAAAGAACCTCGCATGCCCATCATCGAAACCGTCCTTACCCGCCTGCTCGGTATCGAGCATCCAATCCTGCTTGCCCCAATGGGGTCCGCCGCCGGCGGCAAGCTAGCCGCCGCCGTCACAAACGCCGGCGGGCTCGGTCTGATCGGTTCGGGCTATGCTAACACCGATGCCATCCGCAAGGAGCTGAAAGAGGCCGGCAACACCCGCGTCGGCATTGGCTTCATCCTGTGGGCACTGGAGCAAAATCCATCCGCGCTGGACGTCGCCCTGGAT
>JANXLQ010000044.1 GCA_025355085.1 Rhodopila sp. | reverse complement strand
ACCCGTAGCTCGGTTTGGTCGCCACCCGCCGGACCGGGGCGACCGTCGCCCGCCGAATTAACTCGATCAACGCCGCCATCGCCTCGGCCCGATTGCGCTCCTGCGTGCGATGCTGCTGGCAAGTGATCAGGATATCCCCGTCCAGCGTTAGCCGCCGTCCCGCCAGCTTCTCCAACCGCGCACGCACCGGCAACGGCAAAGCGGCGCGATCCAGCGACAGGCGCAACAGCACCGCCGTTTCGACCTTGTTGACGTTCTGCCCGCCGGGACCCGAGGCGCGGGTAAACGTCTCCTCCACCGCCTTTTCGTCGATCGAAAGTGTCCTCGTTATCTGGATCATGCGGGTCCGCCGAAAGTCGTCATCGAATGCCAGCTTATACCCATAATCGTTGGCAACGGATTAACTTGTTTCGGCGCATCAGCCGGTGAATACTCCCGGTAACAAACAAAGCAGGCAAAACGCCGGTTCGAAACACGGAGGGCTCGACAATGAAAGCACGTATGACGCGGCGCAAGGCATTGAACCTTGGCGCCGCCGCCGCAGCACTACCTTTGGTCCACATCCGAACCGCCGGCGCCGCCGGGAAACTAAACGTCGCCCTGTGGGATCATTGGGTGCCCGCTGGAAATGATGCCATGCGCAAGCTGGTGGCCGCCTGGGCGGAGAAAAACAAGGTCGAGGTCAACCTCGATTTCCTTACCGCCGTGGGCAACAAGATCCAAATTACCATGGCGGCCGAAGCGCAGGCCAAGACCGGCCACGACGTGTTCGCCTTCGATATGTGGTCGGTACATCAATACACCGATGTGCTCGACCCGGTTGACGACATCATGCAGACCTTCATCGCCAAATACGGCAAGATCGGCCGCGCCTACGAATACCTGGGCGTCTCGGAAGGCCATTGGAAGGGCGTGCCGGTCGCCTGGGGGTCGGCGCCGCTCACGCCGTGCGGACGCATCAGCATGCTGAAAGCATACGCCGGGATCGATATCCAAAAGTGGTTCCCAGCCCATGAGACGACCTCCGCCACGTCGGCCGAATGGACCTACGAAACGCAACTCAAAGCGGCTGAGGCATGCCACAAGGCCGGATTTCCGTTCGGTTTCGGCTGCGGCGGAACAACCGACTCTAACCAGACATGGGGTGCCACGTTCGGTGCGTTCGGCGCCGATCTGGTCGATGCCAAGGGCACGATCACCGTCGATTCCGATAATGTCCGGCAGGCGATGGAATATGCCAAACGCATGGTGCCGTTCCTGCCGCCCGACACGGTCAGCTATGATGACGCATCCAACAATCGCGCCCTGATCTCCGGCCGGTCGGCGTTGATCTGGAATCCGCCCTCGGCCTGGGCGGTCGCAAAACGCGACGCTCCGAAAGTAGCCGCCGACTGCTGGACCTTCCCCAATCCGCGCGGCCCCAAAGGCCGCCTCGTGCCCATGCGGCCGTATTTCTTCGGCCTGTGGTCCTTCGCGCAGAACAAACCGGCGGCACGCGATCTACTCACTTACCTGGGTGAACGCGAGCAAATGGAGGCACTGACCACCGCTGTCGATGGCTACGACATCCCACCCTATCTCTCCATGTCCGACTTCAAAATATGGGGCGAAGTCGAGCCACCGAAGGGCACCGTCTATAACTATCCGATTCGCCCCTGGCACGACGCCGAATACTATATTACCGGCTCCTCCGGCCCGCCGGACATCGGAATCCAGGCATGGAACCGGGGCCTTATCCCGACGATGGTATCCAAACTGGTTTCCGGCCAGACAATTCAACAGGCGATCGACTGGGCGAAGGACGAACTGGAGGGCTTCACGCGGTAGTTTCCCGCACAGGATAGCCGAGACAGCCGGAAGGCGATAGACGATCCGAGTCACCTGTCCGGATTGCCGAATGACATTTGCCGCCTTTCTCCGCCATCTGGGCTTTGCCGCGGTCCTGGTTCTACTGTCCAGCGCAACCGTTCGCATGATGATCGCGGCGCGCGTAATGGACACACCCAATGCCCGGAAGGCGCACGACCGGCCGATCCCGAAAGGCGGCGGAGTAGGCATTGTCGTCGCCTTCCTGATCGGCATCGCGGTACTGTATCGCTACGCCGCCTTCGCTCGGCTGGCCGACACCTATTTCCTGGGCGTCATAGAAGCATCCGTCGCCATCGCCATTGTCGCTTTCCTCGACGACCTCTTCGACTGGCCGTTCGTGGTGAAGCTGGGCGCCCAGGTACTGGCGGCGCTGGTCGCGGTCGGCAGCGGTCTGTACGTGACCGATTTCCATATTCCCTATATCCAGGAAGTGCCGTTCGCCGGGTTCGGCCTGGCCGCCACCTTGGTCTGGCTGTTGTTCGCCACGAACGCGATGAACTTCATCGACGGGCTGAACGGACTGGCCGGCGGAGTCTCCCTGATCGCCTGCCTGTTCATCGTGTTCATCGCACAACAGCACGGCGGTTGGTTTGCCTATGCCGCCGCCGGCCTGCTGGCGGCCGGATTAGCCGGCTTTTTGCCCTTCAATTTCCCCCGGGCGCGCATCTTCATGGGTGACGTGGGCAGCCAGTTCTGCGGCTTCATGCTCGCGATCCTGGCGGTAGTCGCCAGCCGCTTCGATGGCGTCGAACTGTCGTTCCTGCTGATGCCGATGCTGCTGTCGGGCGTGCTGTTCGACGTTGGACTAACCCTGATTAGGCGAGGATTGCAGGGCGAAAGCCTGACCCGGGCACATCGTGGCCACTTATATCAGGTTGCCCAGCGGTCGGGTATGTCGCCCGTCACCGTGACGCTGCTGCATTGGGGGTTCACCGTGTTCGGCGGCGCATGCTGCCTGCTGTTCATTGCGGTACCGTCCGCATTTAAGCCCCAGGTCCCGTTTATCACCCTACTGCCGCAACTCGTTTGGCTCTGTGTGGTGATACGCAAGGCGCGCAGCGCGGGTATTCGGCATTGGGGCTGAGTAAAGCCGCGTTCGGAAAGAGTTGCCTGAGCCTCGGACATAATCGCAAGGGCTTGTGATCGCATTTCCGGCTTAGCGACACCATGTTTCCGAAAGCGTCACGGAAGGAAATATTTATGCGGCTCGCCCACCTCCTTGTGCTTCTCCCGATCGCCTTGGCCGGTTGCCTGTCGTTCAGCAGCAGCAATCCGTCACCTCCCGCGAGCAATACAACCGTAGTTGCGCCCTACCGCTAGGCCGCACGCAAGAGTTACCGGGCTAAGGCAGGGCGTAGAACCTGTGCTCCTTAATCCGATCCGGTACGCCTTCCCGCACATGCCGCGACAGGTGGCCGAGACAAGCCGGGACAAGCCTGGACAGCCGGCGCGTGACGGAAACGGCGCGCACCGGATGCGGTAATATTTGGAGCATGCCTACGGCAAATCCCGTCGATCCACCGGCGGAGCGGCCTGCTGTGCCGCTAACCCGCGCACCTGGCTCATCACCTGTCCCGCGAACAGCACGCCAAAGTCTCGAACAGGAAGTCCGCTGGTCCGCAGGGTTGCAGCCGTCCAGGTATTGCATGTGAACAGCGCAGAGTATGTATCCCCAGCGGCAAAATACACGCTGCCGGGATACGGCCCCTCGGCCAGCAAGACCGGCTCGCCGGTAGCCGAACGTTCAAAGCCACGCCAGATTTCAGCCTCGATCGCCTGCAATCCAGCCTGCGAGACATGC
>JANXLQ010000008.1 GCA_025355085.1 Rhodopila sp. | reverse complement strand
GGACCCAAGACAATGAGAGCAGGGTGGGGGCCATTCGCAACCATGGCCGCAGGATTTGCGATCGGCGCAGCCATTAAGGCCGAGTCAAATGTGCGAATCCCGTAGCTGCACGAAGCCGGAGGAACCCGTTCAACCGCCGATCCTGACGGGATCCCGTTCGAACCGCCATCAGCACATAGACGCCCCCTGCACTGACCGCGTTGCCAATATCTGCGGCCCAGCCAGGACAATCGGGTGAATGGCTTTTTAGTACCTTGGCCGGCTCGGCATGGGAATGCGAGCAAGCGCCTATTTCACCACGAAGCCACGAAGCCACGAAGCCACGAAGCCACGAAGAAAGCGAACACCCAGCGCCACACCTGGCGATTTTATTGGAAACTTCGTGCCTTCGTGGTAAAACTCCTTCTCAGCCAAAACCACCAGTGCGCCGTTCCAAAGGACGATGACCGCAGGAACGGCCAGTCGAGCATTGCTCACCCGATTGCCCCGCCCTAACCCAAAACGCGCGGGTCTGAAAAATAAGATACGCTGAAACGCCACAGACTGAATTGCATCCCCGGCTGGATGCGCCTAAAGAACCCATCCGATGCGGGTGTAGTTCAATGGTAGAACGGCAGCTTCCCAAGCTGCATACGAGGGTTCGATTCCCTCCACCCGCTCCAATCCGCCCCTCCTAATCGCCCGCCGCGTCAGATGGTGATTCTGCGGAGTACCCAGGCGGATGACCGCCTCTTTGCTGGATGGGCGTCAACCAACGGAACATTCCGGCGTCCAAAAAAAGACCCCCAACACGAAACACCAGAGCAAAATATCGACCAACCCCTTGCACCAGCCGTCACGCCTCCCATCTCAAATCGCATTAAGAACATAATGCGAACTTTAGCCCCCATGTCCAACCAAACCGCCGAGGCGCCCTACAACCGGGACGCCATCTACCTCGAAGCCGGCCCCTTCGACCCTCGCTTCATCGACGAAGCCATTAGCACCATCATGTGCGGCACCCCGATCGAAACCAATGAACCGCAACGCCGAACAGACCGGCGTCTCCACTGCGTGTTGCGCGGCCTCGCCGCCCTCCACCCCCGCGACGAGCCAGAAATCATGCTCGGTGTTCAGGCCCTGTGCGCCTATCACGCCGCCGCCGCCTGCTGGCACATCGGCATGAACGCCCGCCAGCCGCGCGGCGAAAGCACCCGCCACATCACGACCGCCGCGACCGCCGCCCGCACCTTCGATTCGATGCTGCGGGCACTGGAACGCCGTCAGGCCAAACCGCTGGCCATCCCGGTCGGCCGGCCGGAACCGCGGGAGTGGCCGGAAACCGACACCCAGCAACAAAACCGGACGTGGGAGGACCGCTGCGCACTCGCCGAAGACGATCCCCCGCCGGTCAAGGTCTGGACGCCGCAAGAGGTGGCACTGGCCAAAGAGGTTAAGGAACGCCAGCGGATAGAAACCGAAAACGAGGGCCTGGATATAGCCAATACAGAAGGCATCCTGCCCGGTGGCGGCATGATCCTGCCCGAGAATCCAACATCCCACCAAATAGCCTACATGGCACACCGGCTGAAGTTGATGTATCGGCGCGAAATCGCGGAAAACCGCCGCAATGGCATCACGGCCAAAATCAGAATCCGCCCGATCCGCACCGGCGACCTAATCCCGTGACGCCCCCGCCGTGACCCATCTGAAACCACCGGCCAATGTTTGGACCGTTCGGCATCATGGCAGACGAAGCCCTGCCATCCACAGTCTTTGTCCGAACCAGCCTCGCTCCCCAACCAGGACCTGCCCTCCATGACTGATTCAACCGCCGATTCGCCCATCAGTCCCTTGATGGCATTCCTGCTGGCCGCGCTCTCCCCTTTGATGGCCGCCAGCCTCGCTGATCTGCACCTCGCCCGCCTGGCCGCGCAGGAGGCGATCGCCGCATACAAAATCCGTGGCCAGGACGAGTTGGTGACCGTGGCGCAAATCGTCGGTTTCGCACTGACTGCATTGGACAACCTGCGGCTTTCCATGCCGGCGGAGTTGTCTTTATCGATGAAGCTGAAACTGCGCGGCAACGCCGGGGCGTTGAACAGAGCTGCCCGCGATAGCACCCGAATGTTGGAGAAAGGCCGCGTCACGCCAGAACGGCTGGAACCCAGTCTGTCGGAACAGGCCGGGCTGGCGGGCTGGGACGAACCAGATGCCGTCTCGGACCCATACGCCGTCGTCGCGACTGCGACGCTCCTCCCACCGCCCACCAAAACCGGCGCCCCCCCGCTCGGCACCCCCACCCCCAAAACCGGCACCTCCAAGGCCGGCACCCCCAAAACCGGCACCCTCAGGACCGGCACCCCCACCAGCACCCCCTGGCCCATCCAATCCGGCGCGCTACCGCCCGGAACCAACCCGGCCGAACACGAAAACCGGCTTCACTGGGCAAGGGCGATGCAGACCGCCGCGACTCGGCTCCAAGCCGATGCAGCCATTGTTTCGCCCGGGCTACGGAAGACAAATGCGATGTGGATACAGGCCCTGACCGATGTGGCGAGCGATCTCACCACCCAAAAATATGCGACCGCCGCCCCGGGCATGAGCAAGGCAAACCTGCTGCGCACCACACTGATGGCAAGCGGCGAAGGCTTTCCGGCGCATCTCTTCAAAAGCGCCAAACGCTAAGCCAGTGCCGCCGGTAAATCCGATTATGCCGTTCGGGACGGGCAACGCCGCCGTTTTGCCAAAATGAGAACCTCTGCCCGGCCGTCGGGGAGATTGACGCACCCCGGCCGCATCCGTATAAGCCGGCGCTCCCGACGGGACGCCGAATCAGGTGCCCCGCCGGAATGCGTGTTAAGGGAACGGGCCACAAGGGTCGCCGTTCAAAAAGATTTCGGAGAGTAGTCGTGAAGCGCACCTATCAACCGTCTAAACTGGTCCGCAAGCACAGGCACGGATTTCGTGCCCGTATGGAGACCGTTGGCGGTCGCCGCGTCCTGGCCAATCGCCGTGCCAAGGGCCGCAAGAAGCTGTCCGCCTAAGTCGCGAACCGCTGGTGTGCCGTCCATGCCAGCCCAAATGTTGGCCGAAACGAATACCCGCGCGGAACGCAAGCCCGAACGCCTGAAACAACGGGCCGAGTTTCTGCGCGTTGCCTCCAAAGGTAAGAAGGCCGCGATCGGCGGAGTCGTGCTTCAGGCCCTTCCCCGCAACGATCAGCGGCCCGCTCGGCTTGGTTTCACCGTGACCAAGAAGGTCGGCAACGCTGTGGTCCGCAATCGCACCAGACGGCGGTTGAAGGAAGCGGCGAGGGTGTTGCTGGCCGAACGGCCGGTTTTAGGGTTCGACCTTGTGCTGATCGGCCGGGACAGCACCCGCAAGCGAAATTTCATCACGCTGCAAAACGATATCAGGCGCGCGCTGGAAAAAACCGGCGTATGACGGACGTGATCAGCCCCCGTGCAATAAACACTGGTGCGATAAACACTGGTGCGGGTAACGCCCGGGCGATCGACCCCCGTACGGGCAACGCCGGAGCGATTAACATTGGGTTGGCTCAGGCCGAAATCGCCGCGGTGCGCGTGTATCAATGGACCATCCGTCCGTTTATCGGTGCGAACTGCCGGTTTTGGCCAAGTTGTAGCGAATATGCCGTCGAAGCGCTGCGGACACATGGCGCGGTAACGGGAACGGCGATGGCGGCGAAGCGTATCCTGCGCTGCAATCCATGGAACGAAGGTGGAGTCGATCCCGTGCCCGGGACCGGCCCGAATATGGGGCATTGATGGACCAGAAACGGCTCTTCCTGGCGATCGCGATATCACTGGCGATTCTGCTGGGCTTCCAAACGTTGATTGCCCCGCATCTTCCCAAGCCGCCGGTGCAGGAGATCGCCCAAACGTCTGGCGCGACACCCGCCGCGGGAATCAATGGCACCGGCTCCCCCGGGGCTGCCGTGCCTGCCGCCGCAGCCACCGAGGCGCGCAACGTGCCGCGCGTGAAGATCGATGCCCCGAAGGTCGAAGGGTCCATCAACCTGCTGGGCGCCAAGTTGGATGATCTTGTCCTGAAGGGCTACCGGGAGGAAATTTCTCCGTCGTCGCCGCTGGTGCGCCTGTTGGAGCCTCGGTCGGGTGACCACCCCTATTACATCCAGTACGGCTGGACTGCTCCGGCTGGCGAGGCAATCAAACTGCCGGACAACGATACCGTCTGGAAAGCATCGTCCGATTCGCTGGGCTCCGGCAAGCCGGTCACCTTGTCCTGGGATAACGGCGCCGGCCTGACCTTCCAGATCGGACTCGCGATCGACGACGAATTCATGTTCGCGGTCAGCCAGACCGTAAAGAACGCCACCGGGCAACCTGTAAAATTGTTCCCATGGTCGCGCATTCGCCGCGACACGAAGCCCGAGGTCTCCGGCTATTACGTCCTGTTTGAGGGCCTGCTGGGCGTCGTCGATGGCACGTTGCAGGAAACGTCTTACGACAAGGCCAAGTCCGAGGGCGATAAAAAGGGCGGCCTCGCCTACGAAGCAACCACCACCGGTGGCTGGGCGGGCATCACCGACAAGTATTGGCTGACCTCGCTGATCCCGGATCAGGCCATCCCGTCCAAGGTCAATTTCCGCCACGTCGATGACCATGGCGACCATTATCAGGTCGATTACATTTCCACCGACACGCTGACGGCGCCGGCGAACGGCGACATTACCACGGTCAGCCATGTGTTTGCTGGTGCCAAGGTCGTAACACTGCTCCATCAATACGAGGAGCAGTTGCACATCCCGATGTTCGACTACGCCGTGGACTGGGGCTGGTTCTGGTTCCTGACCCGGCCGATCTTCCTCGCGCTGGACTGGCTGAATGCGATGATCGGCAACTTCGGTGTCGCGATCATGGTGTTCACAGTGTGCGTGAAGGCGCTGTTCTTCCCGCTCGCCAACTATTCCTACCGCTCCATGAGCAAGATGAAGCTGCTGGCGCCGAAGATGACCGCCTTGCGCGAACGTCTGAAGGACGACCCGCAGAAAATGCAGTCGGAGATGATGGGCCTGTACCGGACGGAGAAGGTGAACCCCGCCTCTGGCTGTCTGCCCATGGTCGTGCAGATTCCGGTGTTTTTCTCGCTGTATAAGGTGATCTTCGTCACCATCGAAATGCGGCAGGCGCCATTCTTCGGCTGGATTCATGACCTGTCCAAGGTCGATCCGACCAACATCTTCAATCTGTTCGGACTGATCCCGTTCGATCCGGCCGTCTATCTCCCGCTGCTGCATCTGGGAGTCTGGCCGCTGATCATGGGCGTCACCATGTTCCTGCAGCAAAAACTGAATCCGCCGCCGCCCGACCCGGTGCAGGCCAAGCTGTTCCAGTTCATGCCCATCATCTTCACCTTCATGATGGCGAATTTTCCGGCTGGCCTGATCATTTACTGGTCCTGGAACAACACGCTGTCGATCGGACAACAATGGCTGATTCAACGCCGAACCCATTTGGCGAAACCCTCGCTAGCCAGAATCTGACGCCGGAGGAGGCAGCAGCCGCGCTCGAAAAGGGCCGGCTGCTGTTCGCGGCGGAGTGCCAGTTCTTCTTCGGGGCCCAAAAACTGGACCAACTGCCGCCGTTGGCCGGCACCGAGATCGCCTTCGCCGGCCGCTCCAACGTCGGCAAATCGTCGTTGCTGAACGCGCTGACCGGACGCAATTCGCTGGCCCGCACCTCGTCGGAACCCGGCCGCACCCGGCAGTTGAATTTCTTCAACCTGGGCGACCGGCTGACCCTGGTCGATATGCCGGGCTATGGCTATGCACGCGCATCGAAGGACATCAAGGCCGACTGGCAGGGCATGATGTTCGAATACCTCCGCGGCCGCCCTACCCTGCTCCGCGTCATGTTGCTGATGGATGCTCGGATTGAGTTCAAACAGGCCGATCACGACGTGATGGAACTGCTGGATCGCGCAGCCGTGACATTTCAAATCATTCTAACCAAGACCGACGCCGTGAAATCCGCCGCCTTGGAGCGAAAGGTGCAAGAGACGGGCACCCTCGTCCGCTCGCATGCAGCGGCATTCCCGCGCATACTGACGACAAGTAGCGACACCGGCGACGGCATCCCCGCGTTAAGGGCGGAGCTGGCATCTTTGATGGACTGAGGGGAAGAGACATGGCCAAACCAACCGCGCCCGCACCCGGCCCGAATCGGGCGGAAATCGACGAGTCGCTGTTCCTGCTCGCGGAGATGCTGCTCGGCGACTTTTTCTTCGATGAGGACAAAGAGCAGGAATACAAACTCAAGCTGTCGAAGAACCGGCCCACCGGGCCGGCCGGCATTCTGCTGGACGAATCGACGATCGAGATGGACGAAGGCGAGTCCACCCTGCGTATCGAAGCGCTGCGGACCTGGACCCAGTTCCGCGTGGTAATCAAGCACCCCGATTTCGACGCGACCGTGGAAGGCACCTGGAGCTTCGAGAACGAGGCGCTGGAACCCGCCACGGTCATCGCCCTGAAGGGTGATCTTGAAGAGGTCGAAATTGGCGTGGAGATGCTGATCCTGGAAATCGAAGGCCCCCCGGACGACGAAGAATTCGCCGGCTTCATGGACTCTATTGAGGAGGATGACGACGACGAATCGCCGCTGATCGGCGACGACCCGACGGAGCCGCCGGAAGCCACCAGCCTCGATCGCAACCGCGTCAAAGCGATTGCCAAGCGTATCGCGCGCAGCCGGGAACCCGACATCAACGACGAAGATCGCTCCTGGTTGGAGCAAACGCCACAGGTTTTGCCTGCGATCGCCGACCAGTTGGTTGCGGCCGTGAGTGCCGCCAAACGGGACGAGAAGCTGGTCCTGAGCTACCAGATGATGCTGGCGCTGACGTTGGAATTCGTCCGCTACCGCCAGGATCGCGGCTGGGAATGGGCGGACGAGATGCTGGGGGCATACCAGCAGCGCCTTATTGCCCTGGGCAAGGACAGCGCGGTTCCTCAGAACGACTGGTTCATGATGTGCGGCGCCCTGACCGAGGCGCGCGTCCCGGTTTCCGACATCGTCGCGACCGCGCTGGCCGACTCGGGCTTCAAGCCCGACCAGGAAGGTGCGCCACCCGAGATGATGATGCGCACCCTGCGCGGCTTCATGGACGAACTGGCGCGGATGGTGACCTCGCCGTTCGACGTGATCTCCGCCTTGCAGAATGCCGGCGCGGTCCTGCCAACCGCCCTGCGCGGCTTCATGGCGACCGAACTGGCGCTGTCCCCGCACGCAGTGCTGCGCGACGCGGTGCCGTTCATGCTGTTGGATGAAGACACGGAAGTCCGCACCGGCGCCGCCCGCGCCCTGGAGCAAACCGCACACCCCGATACGCTGTCGCCGGACGCCCTGCGACGCGCGATTGCCCTGCGCAACTGGATACCGGCCGGCGATCGTTCGGCCCTGGACGCCGCGATCCGCAAGGCCCGGGTGGCCGGTGCGCAAACCGGCGCATGGCCCGCCCCAACGCCCGATCTGGAGTTCTACGTCTCCACCATCGACGGATCGGGCGCACAGAATATCTTCGCTACCAGCCGTGTTGGCAAAAAAGGTCTGTTCGCTGGCATTCTGGTCCGGTTTGGCACCGGCGTGATCGACACCTGGATCGATCCGGAGGTGTCGCGCGGCAAGATCGCCAAACTGCTGAAAGAGGCTCAGATGGGGGCCGCCTGCACGCGCGTGGATCGGGCGTTCATCGATACGCTGGTGCAGCACGCGTTGGGAACCTCGGTCGCGCGCAACAGCGTGCCCCCCGCCGCACTGCTGGAGCTGGCCGAGTTGCTGGGTGGTTCGGAATGGAAAGACCGCCGGCTGGATGTGGCGGACGAGGCCGCCGGCATGTTCGAGGACTTGGACCCGGAGGATCGTTCGATCGCCGGAATAGCGGCCGGATACGCGCGCGGCTTGGCCTGGATGATCAAGGACGATCTGTTCTCATCGTATTTTGAGGACGGGCCGGAGGTGAAGAAGACCCTGGCCGGTCTGTCGCGCTCCGACAAAATCGGGATGACGGCGCTGGTCTTGAGCGATGTCTTGCCGGCGAAGCGCGCCGAATGGGCAGAACGGTTCCTTATGATGGCGAAGTGGCACGCGGCCGCAGCCGACGCGAAACTGCGCGCCAAGGCGAGGGATTTGGTGCTGGTCGCACATGCACTGGCGGGTGACGGACCGCTGGAGGGGATTCCGATCATGGCGGTGATCGCGATGCAGACGGTGCGGGCGACCTTGCTGGGCGGATGGTAGGAATGGCCGGCGGAGACGGCTGTCTGTCGCCCCCGCCGTCCTTCTCTGCCCACTGGCCCTCTCCGCCCGCTGTCCACTTGTATTCCCGTCTTCCCGGGACTTGATCCGGAGACCCGTCCAACCTCCGGCGGGCGTTCGGTCACGTGAGCGGAAGATGCCGGGGGGCGACCGAACCGGTTTCCCGCTGTTGCGTTTCCGAATGCATGCGGATTTGACATGCCCCTGTTTTCTGAATCGACGGCCGGCGGCGAGGCAACACGCGCAGCAAGCCACGACGGTACTGAAACGCCGGTAGCTGGGTATTTCGCAGGCAGATGCACCCCTTCCTTGCCGTCCCACAGAGCATTCGCGTTATGTCGGACGCGCCGGCGAGTAACACCGCATATGGGTGGGAAATTGTTCTCACGCAACCCTGTCCATAACAAAAACCGAGAGCACTATCGTATCCAGGGACAGTCGGCCCGCCTGGATGAATGAACGCCCGGCACTTACGACAACAGACATGTTGCGAAAGTCAATGTGGACGATTACGAATTATTGATTTCGTTGAATAATTTTGGCCTGTATGGGACTTCCGCAACAGGTCTAATGTGTTGCCCAACCCGCAGCCGAGACCGGCCACTTGACCCGCCACCGCCCGCCCGGACAGTCTGCCCGCACCAAGGGGAGGCAAAACCATGCCAATACGCACAGGCGCCCAATACCTGGCCGGCCTAAAGGCCCGCCAAACCGAAGTCTGGCTGCGCGGGGAGCGCGTGACCGACGTCACCACCCACCCCGGCCTCGACGGCGGCGCGAAGGCCATCGCGTCGCTGTATGACCTGCAATCCGACCCTGCCCATCGCGATTCCATGACCTTCGCCGACCCGGATACCGGCGACACGCTCGGCCTGTCCTTTATCATCCCGCGCACCCGCGAAGACCTCATTCGCCGCCGCGAAATGATGCTGAAATGGGCGCGGACGACCTGCGGCATGATGGGCCGCTCTCCCGATTTCATGAATGTAACGTTCGCCTGCTGGGCCGGGTCCGCCGGCTATTTCGGCCGCGGCAGGCCGGAGTTCGCCGGCAACATGCGGCGTTACTATCGTTATATTGCCGAGAATGACCTCGTCCTTACCCACTCCCTGATCAATTTGCAACGAAGCCGGAACGTTAGCGGCAACTTCAACCTCCAGGAAGGCACCGCCCTGCAGGTTGTCAGGGAAACCTCCGCCGGGATCGTTGTTAACGGCGCCCGAGTCCTGGCCACGCTCGGCCCCCTCGCCGATGAAATCGCGGTCTATTCCCCGCGTCTGGCGCAGCATGCCGATCAACACAGCCCGTTCGCGCTCAGTTTCGCGCTGCCCTGCGACACCAAGGGCCTGCGCTTCCTGTGCCGAGACAGCTTCGATCAGGGAAAATCCCATTTCGACCATCCATTGGGGTCTCGATTCGAAGAAATGGACAGCATTGTCTTTTTCGACGACGTGCTCGTTCCCTGGGACCGGGTCTTCATTTATGGCGACGTCGGACTGCTGAACGGCACCGCGTCTATCACCCACTCCTCCGCCCACACCGCGCATCAAGGTTGTGCGAAAAATCTGGCAAAATGCGAGCTCGTCCTTGGCGTGGCCCTGCTCATGACCGAAACGCTTGGTAACAGCCACCTGCCTCACGCCGAGGAACGCATCGGCGAACTCGTGATGTACACCGAACTGATGCGGGCCTGTATGCGTGCCGCCGAGGCCGACGCCGAACTCGACGAATGGGGCATCATGTGCCCTGCCCCGCTGCCGGCCGAAACCACCCGCAATCTGTTCATGACCGCCTACCCCAGGATGGTGGAAATCCTGCAACTGCTGGGATCCTCCAGCCTGATGATCCTGCCCACCGAGGCCGACATGAACGGCCCATTGGCCGGCCATATCGAGCAATACCTGGCAACCGACAACAGCACAGCCCGAGACCGGGTGAAATTGTTCCACCTCGCGTGGGATATCTCGTGCAGTTCGTTCGGCAACCGGCAGGTGCTGTACGAACGTTTTTTTGCCAGCGACCCGCTGACCAGGGCGCGGGTGTTGGCGGCGATGTTCCCGAAACAGCAGGTTACGGATCGGGTGCTCGACTTCCTGGCCCGCGATTAGAGTATCCGTCTTGGCCAAGCTGCTTCTGATGTCCACATGCGGTTATGCGGCTATCCATTCGTCCTCCCGCTGAATAAGCTTCTCCAACAGGCGCAATATGTCGCCTCCGGTTGCCGTATGTAGGTTGGTAAGGGGCGGATTGCCCGAATTTTGTTCCGAAAACGGATCGACAGAAGCGGTCTGGCCGCAAAACGCCATCCACCACTGCGGAAAGCATCGCCGTTCGGTCGGGGTGAAACTCAACACCATCACATCTGAATGGCGCCGGTCCGCGCCGATCCGCTCAAACGTCAGTTCCACGACATCGCGAGGTCCCTCCAGCACCTGTGCGAAGCCGGATGCCGTAAACAACAGCGCACCCGTCACATTATTCGCTGCATTGTTGTGCCGCGACGAAACCAGGATGGAGCGGATTTCTCGTCCGATCTCGATTGCGGGAATGTCGTTTTGACTTCGATAGATAAGCCGGTACAGCGTTGCCGGCGAACTGGGCCGTCGTCGGATCGATGTCATTCTCATGCTGTCTTACCGATCGGGGTTACGGTCGGCTCTTCCGCGGTGAACCGTGGTTGTTCGGGTCCTTCCATGCCGCCGGCACACATCCACGAAGGCCGATTCTCCAATATATATTGACACAGGAACAAGTTTATCTGCGATGCCGGGATTGGCCGGCCAATCAAATATCCCTGGATGTCGGTGCAGCCGTCCGCCGCGACCATAGCCGCCTGCTCCTTGGTTTCCACGCCCTCGGCGGTCGTCGTCATGCCCAACCCGGACCCCAACGCTGAAATCGCCCGCAACACCGCCGTGGCGTCGGCTTTCCGCCCCAGTCCCGCGATAAACGACCGGTCGATCTTGATCTTGTCGAACGGAAACGACACCAACTGGCTCAACGACGAATAACCCGTGCCGAAATCATCCATCGCGATCCGGATACCGCAGGCGCGCAACCGGTGTAACGTTTCCAACACATGCGCCTCCCGCGCCAAAAACGAACTTTCGGTGATCTCCAGTTCCAGCCTGGTGGGGGCGATGCCCGATGTTTGCAGCGCCGACTGGACCGCGGCGAACAAACGGTCGCTGTCCTCGAACTGCCGGGGGGAGACATTCACTGCCACAGCCAGCCCATTCGGCCATTGAGCGGCGGCCTGGCATGCCTCCCGCAGCACCCATTCCCCCAGGGCGACAATGCAGCCGATCTCCTCGGCAATCGGAATGAACGTCACAGGGGATACCGAACCGCGGATCGGGTGAAACCAGCGCAACAGCGCCTCAAACCCCGTCACGGTTTGGGTGCGAACATTCAACTGCGCCTGATAGGCGAGCGAAAATTCGCCCAACGCCAGTGCCTTACGCAGATCGGTTTCAAAGGCCCGCCGCTCGCGCGCTTCTGCTGCCATCGCCGGCTCGAACAACCGCCATGTGCGGCGGCCGGCGTTTTTTGCATCGTATAAAGCAAGATCGGCATGGCGCATCAGGTCGTCGGCGGTAGTATCCGGGGCGGGGAACAGGACGACCCCGATGCTGGCCCCGATGTTAACGACGTGCCCTTCGACCAGGAATGGGCGCGACAGCATGTCGCCAACCCGCGTCGCGACCGCTGCCGCGCTGTCACCGTTCTGAATCAGGATCGCGAATTCATCGCCTCCCAGCCGGACCAGCAGATCGTCGTCGCGCAATTCCCGTCGCAGGCGTTGGGAAACCAGGCACAACAATGCGTCGCCGGCCGAATGACCGAGAGTGTCGTTGATGGGGGCGAAACGGTCGAGGTCCAGCAGCAGAATGGCGTGGCGGCTTTCGGAGGAGGCATCGTCGAGCGTGTCCTGCAGAACTCGGTTGAAATGCCGGCGATTGCCCAGCCCGGTGAGTGAATCGAGCCATGCATCCCCCGCGTTCGGTGCGGCGGAATGCGCCTCGGGGGCCAGGCTTCCGTCGTCGAAGACCACCATCCAGGCACCCGGCGCCATCGCGATCGTCTGAACCCCCAGCCGTCCAGCCCGGCCACACGACAGGCGAAGCCGGCAGGCCTGTTCGTTAGTGCCTTCGCGGGCCGCCGCGACGCGGGTGGCGCAGAATTCAGCGATCCGGTTCTGCTGCGCCGGCGCGATACCGGCGATGCCCGGCAGGATCGTCTGCAATGACGGGTGTTCGGCGACCATCAGCGACGGAACACCAAACAGCCGCGCCGCCCGTTCGTTCCAATACAGCAAGCGCAGATCGGCATCGATCGCGACGACCGCCAGCGGCAGGCGCGCGAGCATGGCCGTCGCCAGACCAGCCTTCGGGCGGTCGGAAAAGCCCCGGCCCGGAACCTTGTTGCCGTTCATCAATCCATCTGGAGCTCGCACCGCTGTATCGTCCCTCACAGCCGCCTCCTGGTGTTCGAACATTGTCATCCGGCAAGGTTACAGACAGAGCATTACCGAATGGTTAATGCGGCGAACTTTCCATGCGGCAATTTTTGCCATTTGCGGGGCTAATTCTGCTGCATTGCCCCCGGATATTTTGCCGCCGGCCTAAAACCGGGAACCGGCCGCTTGACCCTTCGGCCCACGCCGCCTTAAAGCCGGGTGATGAGCGATTTACAGACCCACCCAATCGACATCGCTGCGGCGACCCAGCAGGCCCACATCCTCGCGCAGGCCCTGCCATTCCTGCGACGGTATGCGGGTGCGACCGTGGTGGTGAAATACGGTGGCCACGCGATGGGCGAGGAACATCTCGCGAAGCAGTTCGGCAACGATATCGCGTTGCTGAAACAGGTCGGGATCAATCCGGTCGTGGTGCATGGCGGCGGGCCGCAGATCAACGCGATGCTGAAACGGCTGGCGATCCAGTCCACGTTTATCGACGGGCTGCGGGTCACCGATGCGGCGATGGTGGAGGTGGTGGAGATGGTGCTGGCCGGCACCGTCAACAAATATGTCGCCGGGCTGATTACTCAGGCTGGGGCGCTTGCGGTCGGCATTTGCGGCAAGGACGGCGGCATGATCCGCGCGCGGAAGCTGCAGCGGACGAAAAAAGACCCTGACAGCCATATCGAGCAGGTGCTGGACCTCGGCTTTGTGGGCGAGCCGATCGGCGTCGATGTGCGGGTAATCCATGCACTGACCGGCGGCGGGCTGGTGCCGGTGATCGCGCCGGTTGGCATCGGTGAGGACGGACAGACCTACAACATCAATGCCGACACCGTCGCGGCGGCGGTTGCGGGCGCGTTGAACGCAACGCGGCTGCTAATGTTGACCGATGTTTCGGGGGTGTTGGACAAGGAGAAGAATCTGATCCCGTCCCTGACCCTGGCCGAGGTAGAGGAACGGATCGCTGATGGCACGATCACCGGCGGGATGATCCCGAAGGTCGAAAACTGCGTCGAGGCAGTGCGCCAGGGCGTCAAAGGGGCCGTAATCCTGGATGGTCGCGTGCCGCATGCCTGCCTGCTGGAATTGTTCACCGAGGCCGGGCCGGGGACGCTGATCAAGCGGTAGGGCGTTCGTGGTGGCGGCATCCCTCGACAGCCCGAGGGATGCCGCGGCATTCGATCTCCAGGTTGTTCAACGGGGCAATGAGCAGACTGGCCGTTCACGCCTGACCACCGGACAAGAACGCGAGTTGCCAGCGCATCGCATCCTCCGACAGCGCGAATCCACCTTCCGGGCCGGGACGCAGGATCAGATCCGGCGACAGGCGGGCCAACATGGCCTGCAATACCACCGCGGTTTGCGGCGACATCCCGGCTTTCCAGGCCAGGCTGACGACGGCCTTGGCACTTTGCAACTCGCAGGCCCGTTCGATCACCGACACGGGAACACCCGCTCTGGCCGCCAACATGGCAGTCGCGGCCGGCGTTGCATTGCGGCGCAGCGCGTCGAGGATCGGATAATCGGCCGACCTGGCGACGCCCTCCGGTTGGGCAGGCGCGCCCTCTTCCGGAGCGTGACTACGCTGAAGCAGGCGGCGTTGCGGCGGGTCGTTCTGCAGGTTCGATGCCCTCGGCCATTCGGCATCGCGCGCGGGCTCCACCCGCCTTAAACCGAGCGCCCATGCTGAGGGTTTCCCTATGGGGGGCGGCTGGACCGGCCCCATTGGCACGGCACCGGGGGTGCCACGCGCCAGCGCGATCCGCAACGCCTGACCGACTTTGGGATCGAGATCCCGTCGCGCCGCCAGGGTTTCCAACAGATGGCCGGTGACGATTTCCGACAGGATGCGTTGCGCCACGGCGGGAAGATGGGGCCGATTCACCAACGGCTCTTGCCAGCCGGTCTGTTCTTCTGACTGCGCCGCGAGGGCGTCGAGCGTGGCTTCCCGTATCTGTGCCGTCTGGTTGGCGAGCAACGCCCCGATCGCCGCGAAATCAGCGGTATCGACGATGGCATCCGACACAGCGGCGCCAATCTTTGGCCGGCTGGCAACGGCCAGGATGGTGGACGGCGGCGGGCCGGAGGTGATCAGCGTCACCAAATCTTCCGGGGTCAGCATTGGCGAGAAGCGGATCACCGGTTCGCAGACCATCACCGCCGGATCGTGGGCCAACCGCAAGATGATGTCGCGCGGCCCATCGGGTAAATCGCGCACGGCTTCGGCGATATTCGCCCGGACCCGCAAGGCCGCATCGGCGACCATGGCGGTCAGGCTGGCCACCGCGTTTCGTTGTACGCGCTGACGGTCCTCCTCGGGCAACTGCGGCGTCAGGGGCGCCAGCTTGCGACTGAGTATCTGGCGTACCCTGGCATCGGTATCGGCGGCCAGTATGGCGCTGATCTGCGGGGGGAGCGCGGGGTTCAGTGCCAGACTCGCGCGTACGGTCACCGACGGATCGGTTGCCAGATCCCGCAAAATGTCGGGGCTGGTGGTTATGCAGGCGCCCTGGCGGACGCGTGTTGCCTCATCCGGTTCCATTAGTCGCCATCCAGTAAAGATACGCGCCAGTGATTACGGCCGTTGCGCTTGACCGCGTACATTGCGAGGTCCGCGCGGCGCGTGAGGTCCTCGATTGATTCCCGGCTTCCGACACGGCGTGTCGCGATCCCGATGGAGACGCCGCATGTTGGCGGTTCGCTGGTTCCTTGGGAGTTTTCTTCCGCCGGGTTTTCTGCCGCTGGGTTTTCTGCCGCTGGGTTTGTTTCTGTTGGGTTTGTCCCGGCTGGACTTGGTCCGGCTGGATTTGTTCCTTGGGGGTTGGCTGCCGTGGAAATGGTTTCCACCCGGTTGGTTTCAACTGGACCCATTGCTGTGTCGGCCAGCAACGCCGCGATTTCCACCGGCACGTTCCTGCAAAGCTGGTCCGCCCGCTCCGCCGCCGTCATGTGGTCCGCCCCGCCCAGCCAAAGCGCGAACTCGTCGCCGCCGAGACGGGCGATCAGATCCGACGGCCGTACCAGCTTGCGCAGCAATTCGGCGAGATGCACCAGGACCCGGTCGCCGGTTCCATGGCCCAACCGGTCGTTGACCGCTTTGAAGCCATCCATGTCGATGAACATCAGTGTTCCCGGCTGGGACTCACGGTCGAGTCTGGCGATCTGGCGCTGCATCTCCGCCAGGAAAGCCCGCCGATTGAGCAGGCCGGTCAACGGGTCGGTTCGTGCCTGAAGCGCCATTTCGCGCTGAACAGCTTCATACTCCAGGATCATGCGCACGATTCTGACCGCCGATCCGGCCAGTATTGTATCGTCCTGATCCCATGGGCGGGCGTCCGCGTTGCGCCAGATCGCCAGTCCGGCCTTGGCGCCGAAGCGCGTCTGGCACCCGACGGTCAGCACGAATCGTCCGTCCAGATTGACCGCCCGGTCTGCCTCCGTATTGCGCAGCGTCATCATCCGCGCGGCCGCCACCAGGATAGCCGACGCGCCGGGCCCGCATTCGTGCAGTATCTCAATCGCCGCGTCTTCGGAAATCGCGCCGATGACCGCGGCCCCCTCGGCGCCCAACGCCTGGATCAGCGCCCAGAGCGCGGCATCCATCATGTTGTCGGCACCGGTTTCGTGCCCAACCCGGGACAGCACATGATCGAGCACTTCGCCACGTCGCAACCGTCCGGCGAGCAGCGAGGTTTGTGCCTCATAATCGGTCATATCGATGCCGATGCCCCGCGCGCCGGCGATTTCCCCGTTGCTGCCGAACATCGGCGTGGCCGAAATCGTCATCATCACCATCTTGCCGTCAAATCGACGCAGCCAGGCACGCCGTCTGCGGACCTCCACGATCGGGCGGAATGGATTGAACATGCCGCCGCTGCCGTCGTCACCGACCAGCAGTTCGGATGGCTGGCCGATCAGGGAACCGGCCGGCCAGTCGAGCGCCGTGTCGGGTATCACGAAGACGAAGCGGCCCCTGGCGTCAGTCTCGAACGCCAGGTCTGTGGCCATTTTGACCAGGCTTCGCCAACGTTGACGGCTTTCCATCAGCGCATCGCGCACCAGGTCAGGCGCCGGGGGCGTCACCGGCTGCACCAGCACCGATTCGGAGGTCAGGTTCGGCGGCGAGGCCGCCACCTGGGTGGAGAGGATCATATCAGTCATGCGTGGCGGGTCCCGAGCAGGCTGGCACCATCAAGGCACGAAAGGGTTAACGAAAGGTTTCCAGACGGTGATTTTATCGGGGGAGCGAGAAAAAAAGATGCAGGTCCCGGGCGTGGCGTTGTGGCTATGTCCGGTGTTTCCGCTGCGACACGCAGTCCAGCGCCGGGCCGGACGTATTGCCCCGCCCGGCGCTGGACTGCGGCTGCCTGTTGGGGTTGGGACGCCGAACCGGGGGCGCTTCCGCCCCCCGCTGGCCTTACCGGCGCAGAATCGTGGCACCGGCGTAGCGGGCGGCGTCGCCGAGTTGCTGTTCGATCCGCATGAGTTGGTTGTATTTGGCGGTCCGGTCGCTGCGCGCCAGGCTGCCGGTCTTGATCTGACCGCAGTTCGTG
>JANXLQ010000001.1 GCA_025355085.1 Rhodopila sp. | reverse complement strand
GCATGTGGCGGTGGCGAGCAAGCTGTATCCCGGAGTGCTTCCGGTCCTGACCCGTTTGACGCGCGATGGCTGGCGTTTGGCGGTCTGTACCAACAAGCCTGAAAGGGCGGCACGGTTGCTGCTTCACGCGGTCGGGGTGTTGCCGTTGCTGTATGCTGTCGGTGGCGGCGATAGTTTCGCTGTGCGCAAGCCCGATCCCGCGCATCTGCTGGCGACGTTGTGCCGGGCCGGTGGCAAGGCGGATGCGGCGTTGATGGTCGGCGATCATCGCAACGACGTGGTGGCGGCGGCGGGGGCAGGGATGCGCTGCGTCTTCGCGGGCTGGGGTTACGGGCCGATCGGGATGGCAGAGGGCAGTGTGGCGGTTGCCAGCGATATTGCCGAGGTTGCCGAGATCGCCAATCGGTTGCTTCCCGGGCGGTAGAACATTTTTTTCTGGCTGGACAACGGCTGGCGCAATACGCTGCCATGCCATGCGAGGCTGTCATTGCGACGCGGCAATCTGCGGCTGCACCTGCTTTGGATTGAATCGGGGTGCCGCGACGCAATCGCTTCTCGCAATGACAAATTCGCGTGCCTCGGCTGGGTTTTGTGGCCCGGGTAAGGCGAATCATGACACGGCTTAAGGTGTCACGACCCGGGGCGGAGCGCGTTCTGGAAGGCGTCCAGGACCTCGGTGCCGAAACAAGCAAATACGACACGTTCGATCGTGCGATCGGCGGCGAGGAAGCCTCTCACAGTGCCAATCGCGATCCGGGCGGCGTTGGGGATCGGGTAGCCGTAGATGCCGCAGCTTATCGCCGGGAATGCGATCGTCTTTACAGTGTGCGCGATGGCGAGTTCCAGACTGTTTCGGTAGCAGCCGGCCAGCATATCTGGCTCGCCATGTTTGCCATCCTGGTATCGAGGGCCGACGGCGTGGATCACATAGCGGGCGGGCAGGCGGTATCCTTTGGTAATCCGGGCCTCACCGGTGGGGCAGCCGCCGAGGGTTCGGCATTCTCGCAGCAGGTCCGGCCCGGCGGCACGATGGATGGCGCCATCGACGCCGCTCCCACCCAACAGGGACTGGTTGGCGGCGTTGACGATGGCGTCCACGGCCAGAGTGGCGATGTCGGCTTGCAGGATAACGATACGCTGCATGTGGCGCTCCGGCGGTAAGACGATCGGATGAACACGCTGATGTGGCACCGCGGCTGGATGAGTGGCAGTGCGGTAGATATCAAATGCGATGCCTGCCCCTTACGCCCCTGGCCAACACGGTGAGTCCGCCTGGATATAGCCGTGTTATCATAAGTTTACCTTGACCGCACCGACACGTCGGACTAAAATAAACCATGGATAATCAGGCCGATATGCAGAAGATCGAGCAGCTATACCGGCAAGCCTTTGCCGAATATGGGCCGGTGGCGCTGTGGAACTTGCGACCCGTCGAACATCCCACACCCGGAGCGGCATTGGCGATTACGCAAGCGTTACGCACGTATGGCTCCATGGATGGACGGCGGCTTGCCGAACGGATCGAGCAGCTTTGCCGTGCCTCTTCATAAACTTCAATCGCACCTGTTAAGGCTGCTCGCAACCCAGCGAAGCCCCGAAAGCTATGTCGCAGGCGGTATCGCGATCAATCGGGACGGTCCCCGCTTTTCGGCGGACATCGATATCTTCCACGACGGCGATGCTCGGCTTGTGGCCATCGCCGAAAGCGATGCCGCCGTTATCATCGCGGCCGGTTTCGACGTAACGTGGCTTCCCGGGCGTGGCAGCGGGAAACGCTCCGTCATGGTCGTGGGGCTGGGTGAGGCGACCCAACTCGAATGGGTAGCCGATGCTGATTTTCGTTTTTTCCCCGCGATGCCGGACGAGCTGTTCGGTTACGTCCTCCATCCAGCGGATTTGGCGACCAATAAGGCATCTGCCGCCGCCGACCGGCGGGTGCCGCGCGATATCGTCGATCTTGTAACCATCCACGAGCGTATTCTACCGCTCGGTGCCGTCATCACGGCGGCTGTCGGGCGCTTTCCCGGCATGTCGCCGGAGGAGATGTTGGACGAAATTCGCCGCCGAAGCACGTTCACGGCCGATGAATTTCAGGCGTTGGCGACGGACATGCCGCTCGATCCCAGGGAGATGCATAAGCGGATAAAAGCGATGTTTGCAGATGCCGAGGGGTTTGTCCGGCAATTGCCAAGCGATGCCGTGGGATGTTTGTTTCTTGAGGGGGATAGGCCGGTGCAACCCGATCTGACGGCGTTGGATCGATACCATCGGCATGAAGGGGCGCGGCGCGGGCACTGGCCGTCCTCATCGGAAATAGGTGCGGCGATGCTGGAGCTGTATGACAAGCAGGCGCCGTAGTCGCTGCGGAATGTCCTATTCCGCGAACAGTGGTTGGAGCCTGTCGAGCATCATTCCTAGTTGAGGTTGCTACATTTTGCGTTTGGGCGATGATATTATCGGCCGTAACCGCGTCGGCCAGGGGCGTCTGGGAGCGCCCTCAGCCAAATTGGCGATCATAGATGTTAGAAAGATTCAAAGTGCGACCAATCCTAACGCGCCGCCGGCGTCATTCCCTCAGCCACATATCCCCGCAACTTCGCATGCAAGTGCGGGTTCCCGGCCACGATATTCCCCGTCTCCAGCGAATCCCCGTCGCCAACGTCGGTCGAGTAACCACCCGCCTCCCGCACCAGCAACAGCCCAGCCGCGACATCCCACGGCTTGATCCCCAGTTCCCAGTATCCGTCGAACCGCCCATGTGCGACCCACGCCAGATCCAGTGCCGCCGCCCCGAACCGGCGTATGCCCGCCACCTGAGGCATTAACGCCGACAACGTCCGGCTGAACGCCTGCCGCTTCGACGGTGCCACCGCACCGAACGGTATTCCCGTGGCGAACACAGCCTCGGACATTTCACGCCGGGCGGAGACGCGCAGGCGGCGCTCGTTCATGAAGGCGCCGGTGCCTTTTTCGGCCCAGAACATCTCGTCCACTGCCGGGGCATAGATCAGGCCGGCGGACATTTCCGTGGTCCCGTCCTGTAGGCGCCGCTCCAGACCGATGCTGATGCACCAGTGCGGCATGCCGTGCAGGAAGTTCGTCGTCCCGTCCAACGGGTCCACGATCCAGCGCCACGTCCAGTTGTCGGAACCCGACGCGCCGGATTCCTCCATCAGGAACGAATATCCCGGCCGAGCCTTGGTCAGTTCCTCCTTCAACGTCTGTTCCGCGCGCAGATCGGCGGCGGAAACAAAGTCGGACGGACCTTTGATGCTGACCTGCAACTGCTCGACTTCCGAGAAATCGCGCAGCAGCCGCTTCGACGCCTTTTGGGCGGCATTGGCCATAACAGTCAGATGGGGGGAGAGACGGAACGCCATCAGCCTTTCGCACGCTCCACATAGGTCGAATCATCGGTGCGCACGACGATGCGTTCGCCGGCCTCGATGAACGGAGGCACGTTGACTTTCACGCCGTTCGACAGTTTTGCCGGCTTATAGGACGAGGACGCAGTCTGGCCCTTGACCACCGGATCGGCCTCGACGACCTCCAGAATAACAGAATTCGGCAGGTGGATCATCACCGGCTCGCCTTCGACCAGATCGACCACAAGGGTCATGTCGTCCTGTAGGAACGGCGCCGCATCGCCCATCATTTCGGCCGGGACGTGGACTTCCTCATAGGTTTCCTGGTCCATCAGCACGAGATTTGTGCCGTCGGTATAGGAGTATTTGTACTCCTTTTCCTCGGTCGTCAGACGCTCCACGGTGTCGGCGGTGCGCCAGCGTTCGTTGGTTTTGTTGCCCGATTTCAGGCACCGCATCTCGACCTGGATAAAGGCGCCGCCTTTGCCGGGGGAGATGATCTGCTGTTTCAGCACCGTCCAGCGACGGCCTTCATGTTCGATCACCTGGCCGGCGCGAATTAGGTTCGCCTGTTGCTTCATAAGGTTGGTCCGTTCGGGTAGAATTTCAAATGGTGCGGGCTTTTAGACCCTGGTGCGGCCGGGGGCAAGGTTTCGGCCAGGGAAAAATCGGTCATGGCGATGCCGCGTGTTTGGTGCGGGGGGGGCGTATGCAGCGATTTTGGCGGCATGGCGCCGAGTGGAGCGATCCGGTTCGTCGAAATTGAAATCCAACGCCGATTGTCTCGGCTTGGCACACTCTTGCCGCCACTCGCTGCGATATACCCCTCAAGAGGGCTGGGCGCCGCCGGTGGAAACAGGCAAAACAGATCCAGCAATACGAGGCCTAAATGACCAGCTTCACCATCGATCGAATTGAAACCTTCGTCCTGTGCGCCCCCATCAGCAAACCCGTGGTGACCTCCTTCGGCACGATCCCTGAGCGGGTGTGCGTCATCGTGCGGGTGGAAGACACCGACGGGGCGCATGGGTGGGGTGACATCTGGTGTAATTTCCCCAGCTATGGCGCGGGATACCGCGGGCATGTGATGCACCGCACGGTCGCGCCCATGGCACTGGGCCGAACCATAGAAGACCCGGCGGCGCTGTGGCGGGAGCTTTCGGCGAGGGTCCATGTGTGGTCAGTGCAGAGCGGCGACGCCGGGGCGTTCGCTGCGGCACTGGCGGGCCTGGATACCGCGCTGTGGGACCTCAAGGCTCGCCGGGCCGGTCTGCCGCTGGCCCGCATGCTCGGAGGCGCGATACGGGATGTCCCGGTTTATGCCAGCGGGCTTAATCCGGGCGATGGGCCGGAAACGGTCGAACGTGTGCGTGAGGAAGGATACCGGCGATTCAAGCAGAAGATCGGCTTCGGTGAGGCGGTCGATCTGCCGGTGTTGCGGCGGATTAAGGACGGGCTGAAAGACGGCGAACGCCTGTTGGTGGATGTGAACCAGGGCTGGACGACCGATCAAGCGCTACAGATGGCCCCGCGGCTAACCGAATTCGATTTGGATTGGGTCGAGGAGCCTGTGGTCGCCGATCGGCCCGAAGCGGAATGGGCGGCGCTGGCGTCCGCGTTCGCGGCCCCGTTGGCGGGTGGCGAGAACCTGCGCGGACAGGACCTGCTGCGGGCGGCATCGAACCCCTGGTTCGGCGTGATCCAGCCGGATGTCGGCAAATGGGGTGGCGTGTCCGGGTGCCTCGCGGTCGGGCAGGCGGCGGTCGAGGCGGGCAAGCGTTACTGTCCGCATTGGCTGAGCGATGGGGTCGGATTGATGGCATCCGCACATCTGTTGGCAGCGGTTGGGGGCGACGGGATGCTTGAGGTCGATTGCAATCCTAATCCATTACGCATGCTGCTGGCGCAACCGTTTCCCACGCTAAAGGATGGAGCGTTCGTCCTGACCGAAGCGCCCGGGTTGGGAATCGAGCCGGACCTGGAATCGACAAAACCCTATCTGGTCGATCAGTACGAGGCGCGTTAGAGACGGGTGTGTTAAAGACGGGCACGAAATGACACCGGCGCTAAATGACATTGGCGCCTGCGGTTTGCTTTTTGGCACAGGCCTTCATAGTCCGGTAACAGGCGACGGATCGAAATATCCGGTATGCGCGGCCATGGGGTGCCCCGGCGGCCGCCATGCACGTTTTCTGGTATGTTCGTCCGGTAAGCGTGACTGCTATACCGCCGCGCATGAACCAATTCGACGTGATTATCCTGGGCGCCGGCGCCGCGGGCCTGATGTGTGCGATCTCTGCCGGGCGGCGAGGCCGGCGGGTGCTGCTGCTGGATCACGCCCCACAGGTAGGGGCCAAAATCCTGATCTCCGGCGGTGGACGTTGCAATTTTACGAATTCCGGCACCATCCCGGAGCGCTTTCTGTCCGGCAACCCGCACTTCGCACGTTCGGCTTTAAGCCGCTACAAGCCCGCCGACTTTATCGCACTGGTCCAAAAGCACGGCATTGCCTTCCACGAAAAGACCCTCGGGCAACTGTTCTGCGACGGTTCGGCGCGGGAGATCGTCGCGATGCTGCTTGCGGAATGTGCCGCCGCCGGCGTGGACGTTCGCGTTGACCACCGCATAACCGAAGTCTCCCGCTCGGACTCCTTCCGCGTCGAGACCGATCACGGTACGTTCGTTTCGGAAAACCTTGTGCTGGCGACGGGCGGCATGTCTATCCCCAAGATGGGCGCCACCGGGTTTGCCTACGAACTCGCCCGCCAGTTCGGCCTGCGCCTGACCGAAATCCGTCCCGGACTCGTGCCTCTGGTGTTCGCCGACGATATGCTGGAGCTGATGCGCCCGCTCAGCGGCGTGTCGCTGGACAGCATTGCCTCGATCGACCGGCGCAAGTTCCAGGAGGCGGCGCTGTTCACCCATCGCGGCCTGTCCGGCCCGGCAATCCTGCAAATCTCTTCGTACTGGCGCCAGGGACCGATCACGCTGAACCTGCTGCCCGGGCGGGACACCGCTGCCTTTGTGCTGGAGCGCAAGAAGTCACGCCCGAAGGCTGGATTGGCCAGCGTGCTGTCCGAGGTCCTGCCCGCCCGCCTCGCTGCCGCGTTGGCCGCCGAAACCGACGGTGCGAGGCTTGCCGACCTTCCCGACCGGGTTCTTCTCACGATCGCGGCCGCTGTATCGGGCTGGCACATAACGCCGTCCGGCACCGAGGGCTTCGTAAAGGCCGAGGTCACCTGCGGCGGCGTGGACACCCGCGACCTGTCTTCCCGCACCATGGCCGCGAACGCCGTTCCCGGCCTTTTTGTCATCGGAGAAGCCGTCGATGTGACCGGCTGGCTGGGTGGCTACAACTTCCAATGGGCCTGGGCGAGCGGGTGGTGCGCGGGGGAGGCGGTATAAATCGCCGCCCGCCATCGACTAACCCGCTCGCGTTGGACCTATTTTCGAAATCGGCCCGTTTTGTTAACCAAATGTTAAGGAATGGGTCTGTAGGTTTGTCCGGCCGGAAACCCGGTGCTGTGGTCACAACCCTAAAATAGGGTTTCTTTATTGTGCGACGACTTGCTTGTCTCTGTCTCTGTCTCAACGTCCTGGCCTGCGCCCCCGGGCGCGGGCTGCCGGACATGCCACCGAGCGCCTCTGGCGCCTACCGGCTTGGTTCGGGCGACGTCATCCGGCTGATCACCTTCGGCGAGGACTCCCTGACCGGTGAGTTCCGGGTCAGCGACAGCGGTACCATTGCGCTGCCGCTGGTTGGTTCCGTGCCGGCCTCCGGTTTGTCGCCGGATGCCCTTGCGAGCAGGGTTGGGGAGGCTCTGGTCAAAGCCAACCTGCTCCGCGCCCCGTCGGTCTCCGCCGAAGTCATCGCCTATCGCCCAATTTTCATTCTCGGTGAGGTCAGCAAGCCCGGCCAGTACCCGTACCAACCAGGCATGACCGTCGTAACGGCGGCGGCCGTCGCTGGCGGCTTCACATACCGAGCTTTTAACGACTATGCTTCGGTGGTGCGGACCCGAGATGGCGAGGCCATCGAGGGAAAAGCGACCCGGCAAAGTTTCGTCCAGCCGGGGGACGTGGTCACTATATTCGAGCGCAAATTTTGATTTTTCGACGTGTCGTTGTTTTCTTGTTGCTGGGGTCCGCCGCGGCGGCAGCGGCTTCCACCACTCCGGCGCCGGGTAATCCGGCCCCGGGTCCGCTGCGTATCGTCGGTGGTCCCAACACCGGCGGCTGTATTGCCGGTGCCGTCAGCTTGCCGCTTGAAGGGCTGGGGTTCCAGACCATCCATCTGGATCGCAGCGCCTTCTGGGGCGCACCGCAGACCATCGCCCATCTGGAGTTGTTCGGCCGCGAGGCTGCCGCGGCTGGTCTGCCGACACTGCTGATGGAGGATATTTCCCGCGCACGCGGCGGTCCGATGCCGGGCGGTCATGTGAGCCATCAGATCGGTTTGGATGCGGATGTCGGGCTGGACATGCGGCCACGTCCTCCGTTGTCGGCAAACGAGCGGAACACTGTCGAATTGCGCGGCATGGTGCGCGCGGACAGGCGCGATATCGATCCGTTCGCGTGGTCGCCCGGGGTTACCGCGCTGCTGCACATGGCGGCGGACCTGCCGGGGGTGGATCGCATTTTGGTCAATCCAGCGATCAAGCAGCAACTTTGCCGGGAGGTGACCGGCGACCGGTCCTGGCTGCATCTGATCCGGCCTTGGTATGGGCATGCGGCGCATATGCACATCCGGTTTCGCTGCCCGGCCGATCAGGCGGATTGTGTGCAGGCCGTGCCACCGCCTGCGGGAGACGGCTGCGACGCGACGTTACAGTGGTGGTTCGATCAGTTGGACCTGCCGGCCAAGCCTGCGGTGCCCTATAAACCGCCGCCGTTGCCGGTGGCTTGCAAGGCGATACTGGGAGGGTGATGGCGGTTGCCGGTGACAAAGGTCTCCTTCACCGCCATTCCCAACTTAATCCAGAGAACCGTTGTATTTCAAAAATGATTATATTTCAATGGCTTATTCTGAACGGATGGACGGGCCGAAGCCCGTCCTTCGCGCACCATGACAACTGGAGACACCATCGCTAGGTCATCTGGCTCGGACGCAGCCCGTTGCTTTCACGCGGGCACCGAACTTGATCTCGCGCCTCTTGTTCACCCCGTTAAAGCCGTTGAGATTGCCGGGCGCTTGCTGCGCCATTTCGTCGCCATTTCGTATGCATGCCCGGCGCGGAGCACCGTCGCCTCGGCGAACGGTTTGCCAACGATCTGCATGCTGACCGGCAATCCGCCGACGCCGTAACCGGTGCAGACGCTCAGCGCCGGCTGGCCGGTCAGGTTGAACGGCATGGTGAAATTGGGCTTCTCAAACATCGCCCATTTCGGCACCTCATGGATTTTGGGCGCCTCGGCCGGGGCCGACGCGGTGATCAGGATGTCCAGGTCCGCCATCGCGTCCCGCATCTCCAGGCACAACACCCGCCGCCGCCGCAATGCCTGCACGTAATCCGAGGCAGACATCAGCGCACCGAACGCGAGGCGATCGCGCATCAGTTCGCCATAGTCGTTGAAACGCTCTTTCAGCCACGGTTCATGGACGGCGTAAGCCTCGGCCGTCAGGATCAGCCAGCCCGGGGCGTTGTAGTCCATCATCGGCGACAACGTGACGTCACGGATTTCAGCGCCTTGCGCCCGGTAAATATCCAGCGCGTCCTCGATCCCCTTCAGCGTCGCCGGACTGACGGGATTATCGATCTCGTGGAAATGCCGGATAACCCCGATCCGTAAACCCTTGGCACCCTTGTCCAGATCGGCGGTGAAATTCGCCACCGGCCGGTTGGCGCTGGCAGGGTCGAGCGGATCGTGTCCCGCCATCGCCTGCAACAGCAGCGCACAGTCCTGCACTGTCCAGGCCAGCGGCCCGGTGTGATCCAAAGTCTGCGATAACGGCAGCACGCCGCGCCGGCTGGACAACCCGTAGGTTGGCTTAATCCCGGCGATTCCGCACAACGCGGCCGGCCCGCGAATGGAGCCACCCGTGTCCGACCCGGTGCCACCAAGTACAAGGCCGGCAGCGACAGCGGCTCCGGTGCCGGATGACGATCCGGAGGTGAAATGGTCAGTATTCCATGGGTTGCGCGCGGGTGGCCACGGCAGATCGAAGGACGGCCCGCCGATCGCGAATTCATGCGTCGCCAGCTTGCCCATCAGCACGGTGCCGGCTGCCGCCCATTTCTGCCCGACAACGGAATCCTCCCCGGGAACGTTGTGTTCCAGCAGGCGGGAGTGCGCTGTCGTCCGAATGCCCGCGGTGTTGTAGATGTCCTTGTGTCCGATCGGGATACCGTCCAGCGGCCCCTTCAGCGCCGCCAACATCATACGCGCCTCAGCCGCACTGGCATCGGCCATGGCACGATCTTCGGTAACCAGCAGAAAACTATGCAGTTGGGGATCGAGTTGCTCGACACGATCCAAGCACATCCGGGTCAGTTCGACCGGCGACATCTTTTTGGCTGCGATCAGCGCGCCAGCCTCGGCGATGGTCGGGAAGGGCTGCATCACTTAACCTCCGGCAAAAAGATCAGCGACGGTTCCGCCTCACGCGGCATCGCCGGTGTCGCTCGGGCGATCATCGCCTGGAACATAGGAAACGCGGCGAATAAGACCGCTTTTTGGCCGTCCGTCAGCGTAAGGCCGGTTCGATCCACCAGCGTGCTGAATATGTCTTTGTCCATCCTCGGTCCCTTCATTTTAGCGCGACTTACGCCGCGACCAGTTGTTGCACCCGCACGCAACGGGCCATCGTCCCGGATTCAGTTGTAACGACCGGAAGGTCGCCCTGTCGGCACGCATCCGCCACATACCGGCATCGCGGCGCAAACGCACACCCCGGAGGCAATTCCGCCATGTTCGGCGGGCTGCCGGGAATGGTTTCCAGCGCACGGCCCCGCATGCCACCATGCACGGTCGAAGACAGCAAGCCCTGAGTGTAGGGGTGCAACGAATTTCGCATCACCTGCCGGGTCGTTCCAGTCTCCACAAACCGCCCGGCATACATCACGGCGATGCGGTCGGAGATCTCCGCCGCTGCACCGACGTCGTGGGTCACGAAAACGATCGCCATGCCGAGTTCTTCCTGCAACTGCCGCAGCAACAACAGGATTTGGATTTGTACGGTAACATCCAGTGCCGTGGTCGGCTCATCCGCCAGCAGCACGGTTGGTTTGCAGGCCAGCGCCAGCGCGATCATCGCCCGTTGCCGCATGCCGCCCGACATTTCATGCGGGAAGTTCTTCAGCCGGCGTTCGGCGGAGGGAATTTTCACCTGTTCGAGCAAACCGAGCGCCTGCTTCATGGCGGAGCGGTTGTCGCAGCCCTCGTGTTGGACGATGGTTTCGGCAATCTGTTCCCCGATCGTATAGACAGGATCGAGTGCCGCCATAGGCTCCTGAAAGATCATCGATACAGCGCCGCCCCTCAGCTTTGCAAGCGCCGCGGCCGGAAGTCCGAGGATTTCCTGCCCATTCAGCCAGACCTTTCCGGATACCTTTCCATACGCGGGCAGTAATCCCATCAGCGCTTTCAGGCTGACGCTTTTACCTGATCCGGACTCGCCGAGGATCGTGAGCGTCTCGCCGGCTTTTAACGAGAAATCGACACCGTTAACGGCGGCCACATCGGTATTGCGGCGGGTGAAGCGAACCGTCAGACCCTCGACACGCAAGACAGGTTCGTTAGACATGCTGCACCGCCTGAGCTGCTGGGATGTGGCAGGCGACGACGTGCGCCGGGTCGGAATCGCCTTCGAAAGGGGCTGTCAAAATCGGCACCGTTTCCGCACATCGCGGCTGAGCGAAGGCACAACGCGTGCGAAACCGGCAACCCGAGGGTGGATTGATCGGATTTGGCGGATCGCCCGTCAGCGGCATCTCTGTCGTACGCCGATCCGGGTCCAGTGTTGGTTTTGAGGCGAACAATGCTCTCGTATAGGGATGCCTCGGATGCCGGTAGATGGATTCCACCGGACCGGCCTCAACCACTCGTCCGAGGTACATTACCATGACCCGGTCGCTCATATACTCCACGACATTCAGGTCATGGCTAATGAACAGATACGTTAGGTTTAGGCTTTCCTTCAGATCGCTTAGCAGATTAAGCACCTGCGCTTCGACGGATTTGTCCAAAGCGGCGACGGCTTCGTCCAGGATCACCAGCCTGGGTTCCAGCGCCAGTGCCCGCGCGATGTTCACCCGTTGGCGTTGTCCGCCGGACAGTTCGTGGGGATAACGACGCGAATATTGGTGCGGAGTCAGGCCGACGCGCGACAACAGGCTTTCGGCTCGGTCGTACGCGTCCTTCCGCCCCAGACCGTGCATGCGCGGGGCGTAGGCGATGCTCTCGGCCATCGTCATGCGGGGGTTCAAAGACGTGTAGCTGTCCTGGAACACCATCTGCATCTGCCGGCGCATCTCGCTTACGGAAATGCCGTGCCGATCGCCGACCTGATCGCCGTCGAACACTATCGACCCTGAATCAGGCTCCATCAATCGCATCAACAGGCGGGCGGTGGTGGATTTTCCGCAGCCGGATTCACCGACGATCCCCAGGGTTTCGCCTTTTTGAACCGAGAACGATATGTCATCCACGGCCTGTACGGTGGCGACCTGACGGTTCAGCAAGCCGCCGCGAACCGGGAAGTGTTTCGTCAGGTTCTCTACCATTAGCAGCGGCTGCGCAGGACCGCCGCGGTCCCGGGAGTCTTGTGCCCGGGGGCGATGTGTGGGTGTGGCACTCATTTGTTCAGCCTCACATCCATCGCACTTCTAAAACCGTCGCTCATGAGATTGAAACACATGGAGGTCAGAAAGATCATAAGGCCCGGAAGCGCGGCGACGTAGGGTTGCACATAGATCGCCTGTCGCAGCGAATTCAGCATCAGGCCCCATTCCGCTTGCGGTGGGGTGACGCCCAAGCCGAGGAACGACAGGCCGGCGGACAGGATGATGGAGACGCTGATCAGACTGGTGGCATAGACCATGATCGGGCCGAGCACGTTGGCCAGCACATGGTAACGGATGACCTGTAGCGTGGTGGTGCCGGAAGCCCTCGCCGCTTCGACAAAATCGAGATTCCGCGCCTGAGCCGTTACTGTTTCGGATACGCGCACCATAGGTGGAATGAACACCACGGCCAGCGCGATAATGGAGTTGGAAAGCCCGTTCCCCAGCATACCGCAGATCGCGATGGCCAGCAGGATGGATGGAAATGCGTAGAACACGTCCATGGTCCGCATGATTATCGTGCCGAGGAAGCCCCCCGCATATCCCGCGAGGATTCCTAAGAACCCGCCTACAATGAGAGAGATTGTCACCGGCAGGATCGCGGCCAGCAGCGACAGGCGGCCACCGTAACAAAGTCTCGTCCAGAGATCGCGGCCGGTTTCGTCGGTACCGAGCCAGTGGCCGACGGTTCCGATCGGTTTGAGGCGGCCCAGGACGCTGCCGTAGTACGGGTCGTAATGGGTGACCAGAGGTGCGCCGATCGTAATGAAAAGGATGGCGATCAGAACGAGCGTCACGGCCATGGTGACCTTGTCGCGCAGGATTCGTTGTCCGACGGATTTCCAGTAGCCGGGGGCAGGGGCGGCAGGCGCTTCCGCCTTGGAAGCGGGGTGGAAGTCCAGCGTGATGTCCGACATGTCAGGCCTTCCTTTCAACGACGAATGCGCGGATCGATCGCCGCCTGGGCGATATCGACCAGAAGATTCAGCAGGACGAAAAACGTCGCCAACACCAGGATCGTCGCCTGCAACACTGGAATGTCGCGGCGAAAGATCGCGAGGTTCAGCAGGTTGCCGGAGCCAGGCCAGTTGAAAACGGTCTCTACGAGGATGGAGCCACCCAGCAGATAGCCGAATTGCAGACCCATCAAGGCCAGGACAGGCGGCGCGGCGTTCTTGGCGATGTGGCGGATCACCGGCCAGCGGGTCAGGCCCTTGGCGGACAGCGCACCGACGAAATCCTGGCCGAGGATGTCGAGCACGGTCGCCCTGACCAGCCGGCCGATGACGCCCATCGGGATCAACGACAGCGTGATGACCGGAAGCACCAGATATTGCAGGCGTGCATATAGCGGCAATTGATCATCGCCCATGCCCTGCGCAGGCAGCCAATCGTGCAGCACCGCGCATATCAGAACCAGTATGATCGCGCACCAGTAATGCGGTAAGGAAACGCCGACCGTGGCGATTGCGGAGAACAGTTTGTCCGGCCACCGTCCATGATACAGCGCCGACACCATGCCGCAGAAGATGCCCAGCGAAAAACCCAGCGCCGCACCGAGGATGGCAAGGAGAAAAGTGTTATGCAGGGCGGCGAGCAATTGCCCCCAGACCGGCGTGGCGTTGAACACCGACAGGCCGAAATCGCCTTGAACGGCACGCAGCAGCCAGAGAATGTATTGCAGATACAGCGGCTTGTCGAAGCCAAACGCGGCCTTCATCTGTGCGATAACCTCCGGGGAGGCCTCGGGCGGCAAGAGCATGTCGATCGGGTTTCCTGGCACGATATGCACCAGTCCGAAGACCACCAGGGACACGCCCAACAGAATGGGAATGGCCTGTAGAAGGCGGCGAAGCGCGAAGGTAAGCATGCTGTATTGACCTCCGGATGGTAGGCGTTGGTCATGCTGCGTTGCAGCAATGGCAAGGAGTCCTATCACAGCCCCCGGCGGTGTCCAGTGGGAATATGATCGATTTCTAATCTATTGCATTAAATCGGTTTCAGGTAGCGCCTTCTATCGACTAAATGTATAATAAATAGGCATATTTAGATGATATTTGAGTGAAGGGGTATGATTCCCTCTCATTCATTTGCCAAAAATGACCAAAAAAAGGCTAAATTAGGAAAATTCGTTATTAAGTTTCCCCACTTGTTAAATTACAGCCTTAAATATAATCGGCATGCCTGTATTATGGCCTGCCGATGACTGCCGCACATGTTGCCGCCGGTGTTCCAGGTGCCAGGAAAACGGGTCCCGAAAAGACGCTGTCAGGCGACCGAATGTCGGTACATCGGTCGTGAGGTGACGTGACGTGCGACACGATACCCCGCAAGCGGATATCCGTGCTCGGAGCGGTCACCGTGTCTGCCGTCTTGCGATGCAAAGCGGGGGAATGCCCACGGTGTCGGCATGACGACAAAATCTGGTGCACTCATTGATCGGCCAGTAAATGGCGTCCCGCCAGGAGCATTCCGCACAATAAGAACCTCGCCTGTAGGCGCGCTGCCGCGCGTTACGGTTTGTCCATTGGCGATCGGTCGCCTGTTTTTGTCTCGCCGGAGAAGCGGCGGACGTGGTGGCATAACGCTTGCATAGGCTTTCTGGTGATCATGGTTCGGAGATCTGGGATGGTAGTCCGGCGGCGCGGCCCACCCGCTTACGTTGCGTTGCCGGATATTTTCGGCTGTGCGGAACAATCGACGGGCCTTCTAAGGCGGGGCCGCTGCGCATCCGAATGGGATTTCTACCAAAATCGTTATGATATGAAAGGCAGACGACAGAATGCTAAGACGGGACCTTCTGGCCGGCATCGCCGCAGCCGCAACAATACCTGCCTTTTCGGCCCGCGCGGCAGGCGGGGGAACGCTACGTATCGCGATGACGGCAGCCGACCTGCCAAGTGCGCATGGAATTCCCAACAATGGGTTTGAAGGTTTCCGTTTCCTCGGCTACCCGCCCTACGATGGGCTGGTGAACTGGGATTTGCGGCACAACCCGGACAAACCGGCGGATATTACACCGGGCCTGTTCACCGCGTGGAAGATTGACGAAGCCAATCCGCTGCGCTGGCTGTTCACGGTCAGGCAGGGCGTGAAGTTCCATGATGGCTCCGACTTCAACGCCGATGCGGTGATTTGGAATCTGCGACGGGTGTATGACGACAAGGCCCCGCATTATGACGCCCCGGCCGCGCCGATCGTTAAGGCGGCGGTATCGATGGTCGATACCTTCGAAAAGATCGACGATGCCACGATCGCGATGACGACAAAATATCCGTTCAGCTTCCTGCCGTATCTGCTGACCCGTGTATTGATGGTCAGTCCGGCCCAATACGAAATCGTGGGCAAAAGCTGGGCGGAATTCGGCAAGAAGCCATCCGGCACCGGACCGTTCAAGATCACCCGCGTTGTTCCCGGACAGTATATCGAGATGGTGCGGAATGAGGCATACTGGGATGCCGAACGCATTCCGAAAGTCGATAAACTGGTCGTCAGCCCGATGTCGGAGGCAACGACGCGAATTGCCGCGCTAAGGTCGGGCCAGGTGGATTGGATTGAGGTTCCGGCACCGGATTCCATCCCGTCACTGAAAGAAGCCGGTTACACCGTAACACTGTGGCCGTATCCGCATACATGGCCGTACGTGTTGAACACCGAGGAAGGGTCGGCGTTCAACGATGTGCGGGTTCGTCAGGCGGCAAACTATGCGATCGACAGGGAAGGTCTGTGCAAGCTTTTGAACGGCATTGCAAAGCCGGCGGTTGGGCTGTATCCGCCGAATCATCCGTTGTTCGGGAATCCAACGCAGAAATACACCCACGATCCCGCGAAGGCGAAGGCCCTGCTGGCGGCGGCAGGATATGGTCCCGGCAAGCCGGCCAAGGCCAAGATCATGATCTCCACGTCCGGGTCCGGTCAAATGTTGCCGATCCCGATGAACGAGTTCTTGCAACAGAACTTCGCCGCCGTGGGTATGGAAATCGACTTCGATGTGGTCGAATGGGGCACCATGCTGGTGGCCATTCGCAGCGACCCCAAGACCAACCAGTCGCATGGAGTCCAGGGGATCAACATCAGCCTGAGTTCGGTCGATCCCTCCACCATGTTCCGCTATTACGCGAAGGATAGTTTTTCTCCGACGAACTATAATTGGGGGCACTGGGACAACGCTGAGGTTACCGCAATGCTGAAAAAAGCACAGGCCAGTTTCGATGAAGCGGAGCAGACGAAGATTTTGGCGGAGGCGCACGGCAAAATTGTCGATGACGCGCCTTGGCTGTTCATCGTGCATGACCTCAATCCCAGGGCCATGTCGAAGAAGGTTCAGGGGTTCGTGCCCGTGCAAAGCTGGTTCGTCGATTTCACCCAGATTTCTATGGCGTAATCAGACCGGGGTTCCAGGTCATTGGAACCCCGCCGAACCGCAGTTGTCCGGACTGGGGGCTAATACCGCAGAGAAAGCGGGTGAACGGAAATCGACAGAGCGGAGCCAATTTCTTTGGCAAAACCGCGCCATCGTGTCATGCGAAGCACCGGCCCCTCATCGTCATGGTGCGTATTTGCGCACCATGACGATGAACCCGCGAGACGGCCTTCACCCGATTGCCCTGGCAAATACTGCCTTCGCCATTGCCTGTTTTTCTAACACCAGAAAATGGCTGTTGGAAACGCCTTCATCTTGCGGACGCTTGCCAAAAACTAAGCAAAACTGCCACCACCGCCCGAACCGCCCCACGTTCTTATGGCCTGATGTCACTCCATGATCCAACCACGATCCCGCAATAAAACCGGCGTGGGACTATGTTCATTGCGCTTCCCCTCCGGCAGGGCGAGCCACATCGTCAACCGCTCCAGCACCCGCCGCGTCGGCAAAGCCAGTTCCAGGGCCATCGCCTCTGCCATGCCGTAAAAGCGCAATCCGTCGAGTTCGCCGTCGCCGCCGATATCGCCGCTAACGAAACGTTCCTCCACCACGAAAAAGCGAGCATTGAACCGGATCGGCAACCCGGGCGGCGTGACGGCGCGCGCCAAATACGACAGCACGTCCAGCCGAGGCGGTTCCCCCAGCGACAACCCCGTTTCCTCCAACAATTCCCGCGCCGCCGCCGCAGCCAGACCAACCGCCAGCTTTGCATTACTGTTCTTACGCAAACCATGCTCGGCCGATGGCGACAAGGCGGTTGCGAAGGGCGCCTTCAGATCGGCCGGATCGACGCGGCCGCCGGGAAACACCAGCCGGTTCGGCATGAAACGATGTTTCGCGCCCCGCATGCCCATCAGCATGTGCGGTTCGTTATTATCATAACGCAACACAATCAAACTGGCGGCGTGCTTCGCGCGCACAGCAGTCTGGCGAACAATCGGCGGCGAGTCATCAGGCAAGATCGAATCCCTTTGTCTTTAGGTAAGCAGAAAACCCGAACCGTTCGGGAACCGAAAGCTGACGGGCGACATTTTCGCTCCAACCCACAGCATCCCGCGGCGGATAGACATCGTTGTTCTTCAATCCGCCGGCGGCGACCGGATCGCGTGCGTTACGCCGCTGGTCGTAAGCGGAAATTCCGGACTCCAGCCCGCTGTCATCGTAACGTTCGCGATGCACGACAACCGATGGCGGCAACCGCATCGAAACCGGGCGGCGAAACACCGGCCATCCAACACTCAGCCCGGCAACCGGATAAACGCCGTTCGGCAAACCCAGCAGAGGCGAAACCCGCTCTATATGACTGCGCACATAGCTGATCGGGCAGGTGCCCAGCCCGACTGCGTCCGCCGCCGCCATGAACTGTCCCATGGCCAAAGAGCAATCCACGGCGGTGTTCAGGAACGTGTCCATGTTGTTGTTGGCGTGCGGCATGTCATGCATCGCGCACAGCCGTTGTCCGCGCCGCATGTCGCCGCACCAGACCAGGAAAACCGGAGCGGTCGCGATCCAATCCATCGTGCCGATCCAATCGGCGATCTGTTTAATCCGCGGCCGGTCCCGCATCACGACAACGGAAAACTGTTGCAAATCCGATTTTGCCGGAGCCGACTGGGCCGCCGCCAGCAGCGCATCCAGCAGCGAATCCGGCACATCCTGCTCAGTATAGCGACGCGTCACCCGCCGGTCGATCAGACCGGCAATGGCGTCCGGTACCTCGGTCCCCGGCAGATCGATGCCAAATCTCGCCTGCAACAACGCCTGGCTGTCAGCCATCTGGGTTCCCTCCGTATTGCCGATCATTGTTTGCCACCCTTGCCGGAACACCGCGAACGCGCAAGGTTTGCGCCAAAGCTACCTCTGAAGGAATCGTCCATGCCCGCGACTTACGCCAATCACCGTGCCCAGCTAAAGGCGATTCTCCTCGGCTGGGGGATGCCGGAGGACAATGCCGAGACGACGTCGGAAGTCCTGTCCTGGGCCGATCTGCATGGCGTTGACAGCCACGGCATGTCGATGATCCCCGGTTACGATGGCTTGCGGCGATCCGGCCGAGCGAAGATGGATGCGCGGCCGAGGATTGTGAGGGAGACGCCGGTTTCGGCGGTGGTCGATGGCGGCGGCGGGCTGGGGCATGTGCCGGCGCATTTCGCGATGTCCACGGCGATCGAGAAGGCAAAGAAGGTCGGCATGGCCGTCGCCGTGGTACATAGTTCGGCGCATTTCGGCGCGGCCGGTTTTTATTCGCTGATGGCGGCGAAGCAGGGGCTGGTCGGCATGTCCTGCACATCGGCCTCCGGGATTCAGGTGGCGCCGACGTTCGGCAAGCAGGCGCGGCTGGGCACCGATCCTTGGTCGTTCGCCGCCCCCAGCGCCGATGGGACGCCGTTCCTGCTTGACATGGCGACGACGACGGTCGCCGCGGGCCGCATCCGCAACAAGGCGAATGAGGGCCTGCCCACGCCGGATGGTTGGGTATTGGATTCCGAGGGAAATCCCTCCATCGATCCTCTGGTCGCAAAAGAGAAGGGTGGCTTCCTCACCTCGCTCGGTGGGTCGCCGGAGAACTCCAGCTACAAGGGATATGGTTTGGCGGTGATGGTGAACATCCTGTCGTCATGCCTGTCCGGCGCCACCCTGATCACCGACCCAATGCACACGAAGAAGCCGGTAGGGATGGACATCGGGCATTTCTTTATGGCAATCGATCCGTCGATTTTTCGCGAGTCCGATGACTTTGAAACCGATGTTGGCACTTTCCTCGGCGCACTCCGCGGCACCACTCCGGCCGATCCGGCGAGGCCCGTCATGGTCGCGGGCGATCCGCAGTGGAAATACGCCGAGGCTCGGATGGCCAACGGCATTCCGGTCGGTCCCGGCCTGATCAATCAGGTGCGGCAGATCGCTCAGGCAGCGGCGGCCCCGTGGCTGCTCGACTAATCGTTTAGGAACCCACCCAGTGTCGAAACACACCGCTACCAAACGTATTACCGTTCCTGATATCAGAGCGTTGAAGGGCCGCGAGAAGATCGTATGCCTCACGGCGTACACCGCGCCGGTCGCGGCGTTGCTGGACTCACATGTCGATCTTTTGCTGGTTGGCGATTCGGTGGGGATGGTGGTGCATGGCCTGCCGACACCGACGGGCGTGACGCTGGAGATGATGATCATGCATGGGCAGGCGGTTATGCGGGGATCGTCGCATGCGTTGGTCGTGATCGATCTGCCGTTCGGATCGTTCGAGGCGTCGCCGGAGCAGGCGTTCACCTCGGCGGTTCGGGTGATGCAGGAAACCGGCTGCCAGGCGGTGAAGATCGAGGCCGGCGTGGCGTTGGCGGGCACCATCGAGTTCCTGGTCCAGCGCGGCGTGCCGGTGATGGGCCATGTCGGGCTGCGTCCCCAGGCAGTGCATATCGATGGCGGATTCAAAGCCAAGGGTCGCAGCGACGACGAACGCTCACGGGTGATGGCGGAGGCTCGCGCGGTCGATGCGGCGGGGTGCTTCGCGATTGTGCTGGAGGGCGTGGCGGAAAGCCTCGCTGCCGAAATCACCGCCAACGTCGCGGCGCCAATCATCGGCATCGGTGCGTCGCCGCACTGCGATGGCCAGATACTGGTCACCGACGACATGCTGGGGACGTTCGAGTGGACGCCGAAATTTGTTCGCCGCTACGCCGATCTACGCACAACCATCGACGATGCCGCTGCCAGGTATGCCGCCGATGTGCGGGCGGCGACGTTCCCGGGGGAGGCGGAGGTTTACCGGTTCAAGCAGAAGAACTAAAAAATCTGTCATGGCGAGCGAAGCGATCACCATGACGAGGCGGGCCACTTCATGACCGTGTTGGAGGGGGTGGGAGAGCCTTGCCTCGGAGATCGACAGCGAAGTACTTCAAATCCACCAATAAATTCACGCTGGTAACAACGATGGCACCCGGTTCGCTTTATTGGTATGCTCAGCGCCAGAACCACGGAAGCGGCGCGACAGAGGTGGACCGTGACGAAAATCCAAATCGACTTGCCTGAGGCAACCGCACAGGCTGCACGGGAGGCGGGACTGCTCACAACGCAGTCCCTCGACAGGCTGTTAACCGATGCGCTTAAGCGCCGGCAGGCTGCTGACGCTCTCTTGTCAATTGCTGCCCGCGTTGCGTCCGCCGGGATCGAACCCATGTCGATGGAGGAGATCGATGCGGAGGTGAGGGCTTATCGCGCTGAACAGCGGCGGCATGCGGGTAGTCATTGATACCAACGTACTGCTGTCCGGCCTGATTTGGCACGGTCCGCCCCACGCACTCATCGCGCATGCCAAGCAGGGCAACGTCACCCTGATCAGTTCGCCGCCGCCGCTTCCCCGGCCGGTCAGCCGCGATCCTAACGACGATGCCCTGACGCTTCGACATCGCGATCAATGGGTTTGCGCAGGCCCGCTGGAACGATCGGCAAAGAACGACCGCTGAAAAGCGGTGCGTAATACCGGCAGATCCAGCGGTTAGGCCAACCTTTCGCTCAGGACATCCAGTGCGGCGGTTGCCAGGCCCAACCGGCCTCGGTGCGTGACCACCAGCCCGGCATCCACATGTTGCCATGGCCGGCGAACGGCACGTACTGCCCCTTCGCCCACACGTAGCCGCTGCCGTTCCAGTTCCAATGACCGGGCTGCCACATCAATGGTTCGGCTGTGATGGGTGGCTTCGGGATCGCTTCGGATATCACCGGTGGCACTGGCGGAAAGGGATTTCCCCCAGCCGGTTGCTTCTCACCGCAGCCGGCAAGCAGGCCAATCGCCAACAGGGCGGCCAGCGTGGTGGATTTCCTCATGGTCTCGCGGTCTCCGGTGGAAAAGGGATTAGTCAGGGACAAGGATGGAAACGACGGCCTGGGCGGCGATGCCCTCACCACGGCCGGTAAAGCCAAGTCGTTCCGTGGTGGTGGCTTTTACCGATATGCGGCCTGCATCGACCCCAAGCAAGTCCGCCAGCCGTGCAATCATCGCCGGTGCGTGCGGAGTGATCTTCGGCCGCTCGCAAATCAGCGTTACGTCGGCGTTGATCAACCGGCCGCCACGCGCCGCGATCCGTTCGGCGGCGTGGGTCAAAAACCGAGCGCTGTCGGCGTCTTTCCAGGTTGCTTCGCTGGGGGGAAAGTGCCGGCCGATATCGCCTTCGGCCAACGCACCGTAGATCGCGTCGCACAGCGCATGGATACCGGCGTCGGCATCGGAGTGACCCGCCAGCCCCATCTCGTGCGGCACATTGACGCCGCAAAGGAACAGCGGACGCCCCGCCTGCATGACATGCACATCGAAACCGGTGCCAACGCGCGGAACCATCGGGATTGTCATAATACGCTCCAACCGGGTCAGATCTTCCGGGTAGGTCAGTTTGATGTTGTCGTCCGATCCCGGGACCACTTCAACGGTCTGCCCGGCCGCTTCCAGCAGCGACGCATCGTCGGTCGCACCGGTCAGGCCCGACCGATGCGCGGCCAGCAGCGTCCGGAACCGGAAGGCCTGCGGCGTTTGGGCACGGAACAGGCCGGCGCGAGGGACCGTTTCGGTGATCATCCCACGCATCACGCGCTTCAGGGTATCGGCAACCGGCGCGGCCGGAATCGCGCCCGAAAATTCCTTCAGCGCCGCCAACAGGGCGGGGATTGTCCCGGTGGGGATGACCGGACGGGCAGCGTCGTGGACCAGGACGATATCGGGGGCAAAGGGCAACAGCGCTTCCAGCCCCGCGCGAACACTGTCCTGACGGGTCGCACCTCCGGGAATGACCGGCAGGCAGCCCGCGACTCCCGCCAACGCCGCTTCGATCGGCGATGCGTCGCCCACCGGTTGCAGCAGCGAAACGTGCTCGGACAACGCCTCTGCCGCATGCCGGATAACCGGTTTGCCTGCGAGGATCAGGAACTGCTTCGGCAGCTCGGCACCGAAGCGGGTTCCGGAACCGGCGGCAACAAGAATGGCGGCGATACGCATAGGCGGACAAATGCCGTTACGCGTCCCTTCCGTCAATGATGGGCGCGTATCATAAAGATGGGGTCGTCAGGTCGGCCGCGACGCCATCACCTGAAGTCCACGGGCTTGCGCCGCCGAAACATCCCCCAGGCCGGTGTTGGCGCGGTTGGCGGGTTTCAGGCGTTGCCAAACCCTCGGCATCGCCAGACGGGGGCTTCGGGCATAATCGGCGTATCCCGACATTGCGACGACGAACGCGGCCTCCATAAAC
>JANXLQ010000471.1 GCA_025355085.1 Rhodopila sp. | reverse complement strand
GAGATGGCGCTTCTGACGCTTTATCAGGCATTAGCCGCACGATGATCTTTGTCGCCCCATGGATTCTGGTCAGCCTGCTCGGATTACCCGTGTTGTGGTGGCTGCTCCGGGTCACTCCGCCCGCCCCGCGTTCTGAAATTTTTCCCGCGATCCGCTTTCTGCTGGGTTTGAACGCAACCGAGGAAACCCCGGCGCGCACGCCCTGGTGGCTTTTGGCCCTGCGAATGGCCGCGGCCGGCCTGATCATCGTGGCACTGGCCCGGCCGGTCCTCGATGCCGGCACCGCGCTGGCGGGCAAAGGCCCGGTGCTGCTGGTAATGGACAATGGTTGGGCGTCAGCGGGCGGTTGGGCGTCAGTGGGCGGCTGGTCATCGGCAGACGGCTTGGCGTCAGCGGGCGGCTGGTCATCGGCGGACGGCTGGGTGCGCCGCAAAGAGGCCGCCGGCGCGATGCTGGATCGCGCCGAACGGGCCGGACGCAAAGCCGCACTGCTGAATACCGCGCAAGAGGCCAGCGGCGCCCCGATCGCCGTATCTGCCACCATGCCCGTTCCCGATCTGCGCGCCCGGCTCGCGGCGATGCAACCGCAGCCCTGGCCGTCCGATCGCGCCGCCGCCGCCGATGCGATGCGGAATTGGCGCGACAACGAGGATGCCTCGGTGATTTACGTGCCGGACGGCCTGACCGATGGCGCCGATTTCGATCGCTTCGCCGCTGCCATGCGCGCCATCGGCCCCGTGACCGAAATCTGCTGCGATACCGCGTCCGCAGCGTTGCTGCTGCCCCCCGGCAGTGAGGCGGATCGCCTCGTCGTCCATCTCGCTTTGGCACCCCGAACGACACCGGCCGAGGCCAGCGTCCTGGCGCAAAGCGGCGACGGCCGCACCCTGGCGCGCATCGCCATAACCATTCCCGCCGGAGCCTCTATTGCGTCCGGCCCCATGAAGCTGCCGCCGGAACTGCGCAACCGGTTGACCCGGCTGGTGCTGGAGGGTCCGCCAAGTGCCGGTTCGGTTGTATTGTTGGATGAGCGGTGGCGGCGGCGCCCGGTGGGATTGCTTGCCGGCGACCTGTCCACCGCCGACACGCCGTTCACCGGATCGATCTTCTTCCTGAAACGCGCCCTGGAGCCATTCACCGAGTTGCGCGAAGGCTCGGTCGCGACGCTGCTGAAACGCGATATTTCCGTGCTTGTCCTGGCGGATCGGCCATTGCCGGCCGGAGAGGAACGCGACGCCCTGGAGGCATGGGTTCGCAAAGGCGGCCTGCTGATCCGGTTCGCCGGGCCACGTACGGCAGAGGCCGCCACCAACGGCACCGACACCTTGTTGCCGGTGCGGCTGCTGGCCGGCGACCGGCAACTCGGCGGCGCGATGTCCTGGAGTCAGCCGGCCGGGCTGGCGGCATTTCCCTCGGCATCGCCCTTTGCCGGGCTAAACGTCACGGAAGAGATCAAGGTCACGCGACAGGTGCTGGCCGAACCCAGCGCCGGCCTGTCAGGCCGCACCTGGGCCGCACTCGGCGATGGCACGCCGCTGGTGACCGAGGCCCCAATGGGCGCGGGGCGGGTCGTGCTGTTCCACGTCACCGCCAATGCCGGCTGGTCGGACCTGCCGCTGTCCGGCCTGTTCGTGGATATGCTCCGCCGCATGGTGGAACTGTCGGTCGGTGTCGCCAGCGCACAGGGAACCGCCACATTGGCCCCGGCCGAGACATTGGACGGGTTCGGCCTGTTGACGCAGCCGCCACCGGCGGCGATCGGACTGCAAGCGGACAAATTCGGCTCCACCCCGGTTTCCCCGCGTCATCCCCCCGGCCTGTACGGACCCGAAAGCGCCCGTCAGGTGCTAAACCTCGGAACCAGCATCGCCCCCCCGGAACACGCTGCCCCGATCCCCGGCGCAACGCTGGAAACTGTCCGGGGATCGGCGCGGGAGCGGGCGTTGGGGCCGCCCTTGCTGGCTGCCGGGATCGTGCTGCTGTGCATCGATATGTTGATTTCGCTGGCATTGCGCGGACTGCTGCGCCCGGGGGTTTCGGCAACCGCCGCCATGATGCTGCTGTTGCCGATGCCCGCTGCTTACGCCCTCAATAACAGCCCCAATCCCGCCACCGATACGCGGCTTGGTTACATCGTGTCAGGCGACACCCGGGTGGACGACATCGCCAAATCCGGGTTGATGGGTCTGTCGGAATACGTCAACGCCCGCACAGCCGCCACGTTGTTCGAACCTGATGCGGTCCAGCCCGGCCAAACCGACCTTAGCCCGTATCCCCTGTTGTACTGGCCTATCGTCGCAGACGCCGCGGAACCGACCGCCGCGCAGGCCGCCGCGCTGAACGGCTACATGAGCCACGGCGGCATTATCCTGATAGACACA
>JANXLQ010000428.1 GCA_025355085.1 Rhodopila sp. | reverse complement strand
CAACCGCCTCATGCGGGCCCAGCCACTGCATCGACAGCAGCCGGTTTACCAGCAACAACGCCAGCAGGTAGGGCGGGATCAGCCATGGCACCACGCTGCGCAACCTTTGGCGCAGCACAGTCATGTCCTGCGCGACCAACCACCGCATCCCGAGCGCACCGATCAGGATGCCGCAGATGCGAAGCGGAATGGCCACGACCATCGGAAAGGCGCCCATGACCAGCGTTGACAGCAGAAAGACGCCGGATGTTAGCGCCAGACCAAGCGCCGTGACCGCCCCAAGTTTTCGCCGCACGCGGTAGATGCCCAGCCTGGAGAAGACCAGGAGCATGCCGACCGGAATGAACGCGGCGGCGCCGATGATCAGCAGACCCACTCTGACCACAATGGGCCGGCCGCTGCCGGGTGAAGGCAGAATCGTATCGGGCAAGCGTTGCGCCTGTGCCCAAAGGTCTTCGGCGTTCATCGCGAAATCTAACGGCATCAGCAGGAAGATCAGCAAGGCGAGAAGATAGATTCGCAGCGCCAGGACGAGAACCGCGGCGGGATCTCGGGGGTTGATCAACGGAACAACGCGCCCATGCCAGAACGCGAAGACAGCGACACCGGCGGCCGCACCCAAACTCTGGGCAACGATGTAGTTCAGGGTGACGGTGCGCGGCGGGAAAAACAGTTGCAGATACTTGATCGCAAGGATGGTTGCCGCGCAAATCAACAATGTTCCGATCGCGGCGGTCACGCAAACCGCAGCGTTCGGAGCATCCGGATGCACGCCACCCGGCACCGAAGGGCGGCCGCGCGGCCAGACCGACGCGGCGACGAGATATCCGAACGGAGCCAGCATCAGCAGATTGCCGATCCAGTCCGCTCTTTTGTCAGAACCATTAACGGCAAAGCGGATGGACACGAACTGCCGCAGTGCCTCGGCGGGATCGAGATGTACAAAATGGGGTCCGGCAGGTCCGACGATCGTGCTGGCGTAGAGCATGAAGACGAAGTAGCCCAGGCAAAGCCACACCGGACGCGGCGCAGCCGAGGGTCCCGATGGGCTGCTCATGCGGGATGCCGGAACGGCCGGCGTCCCGCGGACCAAAAGCCGACCGAAGCGAAACGGCGTGCAAACATTGTGTTTCAATCCGCTTCAGCCGACTGGGAATGAGTAGAATGACGCGAAAATATCTTTATCATACCGCCACTCCTAGTTGCTAATTATCTTACGGTTACGCGATAAACATATTGTTAGAACGAACAAGGTCTCCGCTATGCAACCTGCCCGCTTGGCCCGCTTGGCCCGCTTTATCCGGATGGCCGTAAAAATTCCATGCCTGGAAGGCGTCCTGATCGCGCTGACGATCGCGGCGTTGTCGGGCGCAGCGTCAGCCGCAACGCTAAAGGTCGGACCCGGCAAGCCGTTCCCCGCGCCCTCCGCCGCCGCCGCCGCCGCCCACAATGGCGACCGTATCGAGATCGCCCCCGGCTCCTACACCGACTGCTCGGTTTGGAAGGCGAACGATCTGACGATCGAGGGGGCCGGCGCCGATGCCACGGTCATCTCCGGCCCCGTCTGCGAGGGGAAAGGGCTGTTCATCGCCCGTGGTAAAAATATCGTGGTGCATGGCCTGACACTGGCCAACGCGCATGTGGGGGAGTTCAACGGGGCAGGAATCCGGGCCGAAGGGGGCGATCTGACCGTTCGCCATGTGCGGTTTCTCAACAATGAGGATGGCATCCTCGCCGGGTCACTGCCGGGCCGGACCATCACCGTCAGCGAAAGCGAATTCATCGGCAACGGTACCTGTGCCGGCAGCGGCGGTTGTGCCCACGGGGTTTACGTCGGCCGGATCGGGCTGCTGCGGATCGACCGGTCGCGATTTTTCGGCACGAAAGAAGGCCATCACATAAAATCGCGGGCCGAACGGACCGAGGTGACCGGCTGCGACATCGCCGACGGCGCGTCGGGCACCGCCAGTTTTTCGATCGACATCCCAAACGGCGGCGCGGTTCTGATCAGCGGCAACCGCATCCAGAAAGGCCCGCGATCGCAGAATCACTCAGCGGCGATCATGATCGGTGCCGAGGGGGTCAATCAGCCCACCCCGGCCATCGTCGTCGAACGCAATGTCTTCCTGGTGGAAGGTACCTATTACTCATACCTCGTCAACAATAAAACCGCGACCGAGGCGTTACTTAGACAAAATGTGTTGCAAGGCAATGCCCGTGCGCTGCGTGGTGACGGTACGGTGCGATGAATGGCGTGCGACTGCCACTAGCCGTTGTTCTTTATGCCTGTTCCGCCGGGCACCCGAAGGCTCGGTTTCTAGACGTCGGTCCCGGACACACGTATAGCGCCCCGAGTGAGGCGGCGGCAGCGGTTCGGGATGGCGATACAGTAACGATTGCGCCAGGGACGTATTACGACTGCGCCGTATGGCAGGCAAACGGGCTGACCATTGCAGGAACCGGCCCGGACGCGGTGATCACCGATCAGGCATGCATGGGGAAGGCGGCCTTCGTTGTGACCGGCGACAACGCGACGATCAGCGGCCTGACCTTCGCGAGGGTGCGGGTAATGGACGGCAACGGCGCCGGCATTCGGGCGGAGGGCCGCGACCTGACAGTCACAAACAGCCGTTTCGTCAACAATCAGATCGGCATCCTGGCCGGCCGGCGCGGCGGCAGCCTGCACATTTCGAGCTGCGATTTCGATGGCAACGGGGCCACCCCGGATGGTCAGCCGGCGCATGCCGTGTCGGCCGGTGCGTTGGATCTGCTGCGAATCGAGGGTTCGTCGTTCCGCAACGCGCGCGGCGGCGACCACATCGCCTCGGTCGCCGGACGAACGGAACTGCTGGATAACCGGCTGACCGATGAGGGCGGCCACATGTCCGGAGCGCTGATTTGGGTGGCCGGCGGTGCATTGGTGTTTGAGCGCAATACGGTGAACCTGACGGTTGGTGCCGCCGGGCGGCCGGGTGCCGTGCTGGTCGCCGGGGCCGCAAGCAGCATCGCGGTGCGCGCCAACACGCTGCATGCGCCGGACGCGACGGTTCCCCTGGTGCGCAACTGGACCGGCGTAACCGCGACCGAGGATGCCAACACGATCCCCGGCAACCAACCGGCGGTGTCGGAAAGCAACGCCTACTACCATCGCTTCCGGTCCTCGATGGCGGCGTTGCGCACCCAGGCGCGGGATATGGCTGCGCTGGCCTGGCATCTGACCAAGGCGTTGGCTCACCACTGATACCAACCACTGATACCAACCACCGATACCAACCACCGGCAGCAGTTCTCATTTTGGCAATACCCGGCCAACGCTGTGCGAACCTTGGCCGGGCTGGCCGCGGTAACCGGCGTAACGCAGATCGGACGCGGCGTAGAAGCCATCGGCGCCACGTTGCAGAGAGACGATCGCCAGCCCCTCACTGCCCGCCGTTCCGGGCAAAGCAACCGCCGCCGGCACGGTCGCACCGTTCATGGACAACGCCCCTTTTTCTCGCCGGACATACGCCTGAATCAGCAGCCGGTTCGTCGAGTCGCCGAAATAGGCCGCCGGGCTGGCGGACAGCGTATCGGGTACGACGGCGGTTACGTGGCTTCGGCCGGCCGTGTAATCACCTGATACGATAACGAACTGGCCATCCTGTACAATGTTGGCGGCCGATCCTTCCAGCACGAGGCTGCCGACCCGCATGATTGCGCCGTCAAGCACCACCCGTCCCCGCACCGTAAGCTTTCCGGCCGGCGCGCTGTCCAGCCGGCTGGCCAGCACAGTGCCATCCGGACGGCGTAAGCCGCTGACCTTGACCCAGTCGCCCGGAGCAAACCGGCTCGCCCCCCATGTTCCCGGCGCCATCGAAACCGCCTGGCCGGCTATTGTCAGCGTGTGCGAACGACGGTTCGCAGCCTCTATCCGGCCAATAACCTCATTACGGATAGAAATTGCCGTGGCATTGGGCGTGGTGGCGGGTCCATCGGCGCGGATCGCGACGAGCTGCCCGACCCGCAATGCGGCAACTGACGAGGGTGCCCCATCGATATCGACCGCGGCGGCGTTATTGTATTGAATTTCCAGGCCATCAACGAAGATTGAGCCGAATCCGGTGACAACACCGACGATTCCGGTCCCGCCGATCCCCCGGTCGGCAAGCTGGGTGGTGGCAGACATCGTGAGCGGTCCACCGGTCCCGCCGATCCCTCGGTCGGCCATCAGCGGGCCACCGCCGGGTCCGATCCGTCCAACGGCGACAGGGTCGTCCAAGCGCGTCACATCTAACCGGCGATCGGCTAAGGGCGCGAAAGTCGCACAGGTTGCCAGCAGACAAAGACCGAGAAGTGGAAGGATGCGCCTCATGCATCGCCTCGTGAGGCCGTAGGTTCTTGTTCGTCAAAGACATAGACGCCGAAATTGACCCGCTGCATCGCCGGCTCGCCACCCTCGGCCGAGGTGTCCGCCGTCAGTTCCAAAGCGCGGCGGTTGACATCCAGCAAGGCCCGCATCGCGGCTGCACGAGCATAATCACGCAATTCTTGTGCCTGCTCGGTGGTGAGGCGGTCGTAATGCACACTGCGGTCCAAAAACAAAGTCTGCTCCGTGGCGGCAATGTTCGCGACGGCCGCTGCGACGTGATCGTGCAAATTGCGGGCGAAATAGAACAACTGCTCCTCTCCCCCCGGACGGGGAATGAATGCATCGGCGTTTAGCTGAACCCGATCCTGCGCGTCCACAAAGACCACGTTGTGACCGAGCAAATCGTCCAGAACGGCTTTGGGGCGGATGTCGGCAGTGACGGATGCGACTAAATCCGCGAACGATAGCCCCGAGTCTCCCGTGCCAATGCGATGCAATGGCCCGGGGCGTCCGGCAGCATCCACGAACGGGGCGCTGCCGATCCAACGGGCGATCAACTGACTGGCCAGGGTGACGATTTCGGGGGCGTCCACCGAGTCGGCCGGCATCTCTCGCAGGCGGCGGATTTCCTTGCGATGAACCCCGGTGAGCAGGCTGATGCGGCTATCGGTTCTGGCTTGCGGGCCGGTCAGGATGTCGTTGACGGCAATTTCGACGAAGAGCCGGCGTAGCGAGTCGGCCAGGATCGGGAAAGTTAGCCCGCTTTGCATCATCAGGCGCACCAACGGCCGCAGCAGCCGCCGCGCTGCCCGCAGCAACAAACCGGGCGGAATGGCCCCGGGTCGAACAGAAACTGGCATGCCGGAAGGTGTCATTGTTGGGGTGGCCGATCTTTACCTCATAGGGACATAGCACAACCAGATGTGGGAAAAATACCCACATGATGGCGAAATCGATTGACGTGGGAAATTTTCCCACATACATCTGCACGTCGCATCTGCCCTCCGCCCTTAACGTTGTTTTAATGCTTCATCGTTAAGTTGCGCGGTCACCATGACGGTGTTTCGAAGCCAAGAGGTTCCGATATGTCTTACGTTACCGCCCTTCCGCCTGGATCGAATCGGCCGCTTGTCAGCCGCCGGCAGCCGCAACCTGACGCCATTGCCCGGGGAAAATCGGTCAATCAGGCCACATACGATGCCAGGATGGACGCCGGGGTAACGATGGACGGCGGGGCAGCGATGGACGCCTGCCTGCAGCCGCTGGACAACAGCGGGTGCGACATCGACCTTCGGCAACTGCGGCATCACACCAAGAACACGCTCCAGCGGATTTTAGGGTTGATCGCGGCGGCACCCGGTCTTGGCGATACGCCGGCCGGGGTAAAGATCATGCACGACCTGGAGCATCGTATCGGATTGTCGGCGGCGATTTCGGACGCGCTGTTCGGGCTGATCGACGCTCCGGCCTCGATCGGTGAGCGGTTGCGCCGGCTGGCTGGCGCGATGGTCGATATGATGCGGGATACGGATCAGATGATCCGGATCGGCGTATCGGTACGCGGATGCTGCCCGGCCGCGTTGCGCGAAACGGTGCTGCGTAGTGCGCACGAATTGATCGGCAACGCGGTCAAGCACGGCATGAAGAGGCGCCCGAACGGCCGGATAGCGGTCCGGTTGGTGACCGATGACGATTGCACAATCCTGTCCGTCCTGGACAATGGCTGGGGATTTTCCGGCACGCCGCGCCTCGGAGAGGGGCTGGCGCTGGCCCGGGGGTTCGCCGCGATGCATGGCGGTACGTTGTCGCTGGATGGCCGGGACGGAACCGTGGCGACGATGGAACTGCCGCATTGAGATCACGGCGGCCGCCGGCGCTGGTTGCGACAGCCCATGCGAGTGTAAAGGCCCGATGCGAGTCTAAAGATTAGTCCAGCGCGTCCGCTATCCGGCGGGCCAGCCGGCGGGCGACATCGTCTTTCACCAGCCGCGGCCAAGTCTCAATCCCTGCGGCGGAGACGATATGCACCGCATTTTCCGTCCCGCCCATGATCCCGGTTTCCGGTGAGACATCGTTCGCCACGATCCAATCGGCGTTCTTGCGCACCAGTTTGCCCTGTGCGTTAGCCAGAAGGTCGTCGGTTTCGGCGGCGAATCCGATGACCAAACCTGGCCGGGAGGGTCCGGCCGCGGCGATCGTTGCCAAAATGTCCGGATTCGGGATCAGCGTCAGACCGGGCGGCGCCACCCCCGGCTGCTTCTTGATTTTCCCGGTCGAGGCTTGCTCCACCCGCCAATCCGCCACGGCGGCGGCGAACACGGCGATATCGGCGGGCAGCGCGGCCTGACACGCGTCCAGCATCTGCTGTGCCGTTTCGACTCGGCGGATGGTCACGCCCGGCGGATCGGGAACGCTGACAGGGCCACATACCAGTGTAACCCGAGCGCCGAGTTCCGCGAGGGCAGCGGCGATGGCGGCGCCCTGCTTGCCCGATGACCGGTTGGCGATATAGCGAACCGGGTCGATCGGCTCGTGTGTCGGCCCGCTGGTGACCAGGGCGTGCCGACCGGTCAGCGGGCCGGCGACCGGGCGCAAAAGGGCCTCGATCGCCGCCAGGATTTCGGGCGGTTCGGCGAGACGGCCGGGACCGAATTCGTTGCAGGCCATGGCGCCCTCGGCCGGCGCGACGACATGGACGCCGCGCTGGGCGAGCACTGCCATGTTCGCCTGCGTTGCCGGGTGCAGCCACATGCGGACGTTCATCGCGGGCGCGACCAGCACCGGTTTGTCCGTCGCGAGCAGCACGGTCGAGGCAAGGTCATCGGCCAGTCCGGCAGCCATTTTCGCCAGGATATTCGCCGTGGCCGGCACCACGACCAGCAGGTCGGCGGCGCGGGAGAGTTGGATGTGCCCCATCTCCGACTCGTCGGTCAGTGAGAACAGGTCGGTATAGACTTTCGATTCGCTCAGCGCCTGAAGCGACAGGGGGGTGACGAACTGGGCGCCGTTCTTGGTCAGGACGCAGGTAACAGCATAGCCGGCGCGCCGGAGTAGCCGGACAAGTTCGAGCGCCTTGAAGGCGGCGATACCGCCGGAGACGATGAGCAGAACGCGCTTGGAGGTCATGGTCCGGTGTCTCGGCTGACATGTTGGGGCGGCAGGAAACTTTGATGCTGGATAAAAACTTTATCCGAGCGACAGCGTGTATGCAGAGCCGGATGTTTAAATGTGTCATGGCCGGGCCGGGCGCCACAGGCATCAGGATAAGGCGTCTGGTGGGTAGGATCTTCGCGTTCGTCATGGCCGGGCTTGGCCCGATAGACATCGGGATAAGGCGTTTGGTGGGCAGGATCTTCCCGCTCGTCATGGCCGGGCTTGGCCCACGGCTGTCTGGCACGTTCTTTGATCATGTTTCGACATCCGATTGTCTCATATCAGGATCCCTTGCCCCGGCACTGGTCGAGTCCGTTGCGCTGGAG
>JANXLQ010000388.1 GCA_025355085.1 Rhodopila sp. | reverse complement strand
TGCCCGCACCGGCCGCCGTGTCGATGGATGTCTGGAGCATGGGCATGGTGGTCTTCCTTCCGCGCCTTTGGGTCTAAACTTCCAGGAGAAAAGTGTCTCACTATCATTGGCACAGAGGGCCCCCTGATGATCGGGGACCGCCCCGACCGTCCGCACAATCCTCAATTCCGACAAATCGGGCATGGTCCTCACTGAGATCGGTTTAGCGTACAACTTTGAACAAATTTTCTGGTGACCCCTCCTACTAACGATAATCGCCATTCTCGAGACCTAATTGAAGTGGATCCGAGACCAAATGCAGAGTCGTCATCCCAGTATTCTGCCCGGCCGGAAGCAGGCCACAGATTGATACACGAGTTGCTGCACCCGTGAACGGCTTAGCGACCGCAGACGGCCTGAACGCGAGGGTTAGCGCATCAAACGGTGGTTTTCTAGACGTTACTGGCGTCTGCCTCATGCCGGAATACGACCGACAAGCCGTCGCGCAGCGACGACCAATACCAGTCGTTCGACGCAACGCCGTGAGCGACCACCCGCGCAAGATCAGCGTTCGTGACCCCCACCATCTGCCAAACGTCCCGCAGCCCCTGTGTCACCCGCAGACGCCACCACACCTGATCACTCGAGGGACCCGTCTCCCGCTCCACAAGGGGGGGGAGGGTGAGCCGTTATCGTGGGCAAGATCGACGTCAGCGGCACGGAAATGCCTCTTCTAGTGCTTCTGCGGTGAAACTTGAGGCGGTCAGATGACGCTTGCCCGGTCGTCACCGTCCGTTCAGCAGAGAATGTGCCGCCTTGGCTTGCACGAAAGCAGCCGATACGTAATCAACTGCAAGTACATCCGTGTCCGTGTGGTAGCTGAAATTGACAAATGTGGCCCCGTCCTTCCAGATTACCTCGGCTGTTGTCCCTTCGATAACTCCGCTTCTTCCCGTGCCGTATTTTGCGGACATGGCCGCGAGGGTGCTTTTTGCTCGGTCGTAGCCGACTTCTCCGGTGGCAACGGCAAATGCTCTGACGAATTTTTGGTCGCCATCAAACGTCATCGTAACAAAATAATCGAGTCCGTAAAATTTATCCGAAACAAAGAAGGTGTCGCGGATTACGCCTTTACAGATAGCCCGAAGTTCCTTAGCGCCGTCGTAGAACGATGAACATGGAAGTGCTTTGGCCGGCTCCATCCTGTCACCGAACAAAGCCTTCGCCTGCGTCTCGGTGGACCCCCATTTGAGTCCTTGCCACCCGTCTGACGCCATGGCGGTTCCAGACCATAGCAACGCCGCCAAGCCCACGGCCACCATCGATCGTTGTGAACGTGTAACTGGTGGCGCTTGCCGAGCAGCAACCATGGATCTAAAATGATTCATTATAAAAATACACCTATATTGCAGCGCTGTATCGACCAAAACTCCGGCGCTGACAAGGTGCGCAGAAACCAAAACCGGGCGGCATGGCAGACAATCGCACTACCGTTGGATACCTGCGGCCCCTTTCTCTATCGAGAAGAGGGGGCGATGCAGTCGCGGGCTATCCGGTCAGCGTCGGCAGATCGACATTCCCGAGCGACGGTCATGTGCCAACCCAAATGTTAGGTTTGCATTAACCTTTATGAACTATCATATTTTGTTTAATCGATAGCCCTCGGACACTATCGGACGACGGTAAGTCACCAGGAGCATTGAATGGTAAACGGTACGATCTTGGTGTGGGCGGAATGGGATTCCGACGCCAAGGTATTTGTCGCGACGAGCGATGACGTAACCGGGTTGGTTGCCGAAGCCGCGACCCTCGACGCCCTTCATGACCAGCTTATTGTCCTGATTCCGGAGCTAATGGAACTGAATGCGTCCACCGGTCCCGAGGAAAACGGACCCTTCCATTCGGCGGATCGAAAGTGGGAGGACGGGCCACTAGTTGTGATTTCTCAACATGTCAGTAAGGTTCGTCTGTACGCCTGATGGCCAGTTGGACTGCGGATGTTAAACGTGCCTTGAGCGAGGCTGGTTGTCATTTCGAGCGGAACGGCAAGGACGATTACGAGATTTGGTTCAGTCCCCATTCCGGGAAGCGTTTCCCGGTCGATCACAAGATACTGTCTCGGCACACAGCCAACGAGATCATGAAGTAAGCAGGCATTCCGCATGGCTTTCGCTAAAAGCTGCTAAAGGCTTACATGGCGTCCCGTCCCACAGCCGGGATACCCCGCGACCGCATCGCCCCTAAAATCGCCTGGGCGAGCGGGGTGTGGCACACGTCGGACACATCCAAATCCAACCGCCGGCGCCAGTTTGGCCGCTGGGTATCGGTGCCCGGCAGATTGACCGCGACGCGCTCCCCAGCCAGATCATCGGCCTGCACCAGAGCCAGCAACGACGGCGTGGCAGAGACAAACGCATGGATGGCGGCCGCAACCGCCAGCGGCATCGGTTGCGTCGGATCGACCTCCCCCTCCAGCAGGTTTTCGTCCATCAACAGCGCGATCAGCGCGGCCTTTTCGCCCGCACGAACTCGATCCGCCTCGGGGTCGTCCAGCAGCCCCAACGCGCGTTTTTCAGCAATGTCCGCACCCTCCCACCACCCCGTCAGCGTCGGCAGATCGTGGGTGGACACACAGGCGGCGGCGAGGCG
>JANXLQ010000272.1 GCA_025355085.1 Rhodopila sp. | reverse complement strand
CGGGGCGTCGGTCGGCGACCACGATCTGGTGATCTCGGCATTGCAGGCACGCGGCATGACACTGGATTTCTGGCAAATCGCGATGCGCCCGGGGAAACCTTTGTTATTTGGGCAATTGGGTGCGACGCCTGTATTGGGACTACCGGGCAATCCGGTATCGGCGATGGTGTGCGCGATCTTGTTTTTGCTGCCGGCATTATCGCGTTTATCCGGCTTGCCTGCTGCACCGCCACCGGTTTCGGCTGCCGTATTGGGGGCCGCGATCAAGGCGAACGACAGGCGTGCGGATCATTTGCGGGCGATGGTCAGCATTGATGCCGCCGGCCGAACTGTAGTGACGCCGTTTCCGGTCCAGGACTCGGCGATGCTGCGGCGGTTAGCCCTGGCCGATGCTTTGATCCTGCGCGCGCCGCATGCGCCCGCGCTGCTGGAAGGGGCCGAAGTCGGCATTATCCGTCTTGATTTGCTTGGCTTGTAACGCTCTCGGTTCAAGAAAACCGGTTTGCATGCTGTGGTATTCAAAATTGTCCACAGTTTCGCTTGACGGCGGTATTGGAACCAACATAGAACGGAGAAAGCGGTTGCCGGTTTGTTCCGACAATCATTCGAGGAACTCTACTATGTTGACCCGCAAACAATACGAACTTTTGGTGTATATCGACAAGCACCTGAAGCAGACAGGGTTTTCCCCGAGTTTCGAGGAGATGAAAGACGCGCTTAACCTGAAGTCGAAATCCGGTATTCACCGTCTGATCACGGCACTTGAAGAACGCGGTTACCTTGCCCGGCGTCACCATCGGGCACGGGCGCTGGATGTCCTGCGCCTGCCGGACAACATGCAGCCGCGGGAAGCGCCCGCCGCTTCGCCAGTGGAGGCCGATACCGCGCCGGGGTTCTCTCCCAACGTCATTCGCGGTGATTTCACGCAGCGTCTGGCCGGGGTGAGCACCGCCAATGACGCGGGGGCGATTCAATTGCCGATGTATGGCCGTATCGCCGCCGGCCTACCGATCGAGGCGTTGCGCGATACCAGCAATCACATCGAAGTCCCGATGGCACTGCTTGGGCCGGGTGAGCACTACGGGCTGGAAGTTGCCGGGGATTCGATGATCGAAGCCGGTATCCTCGACTGCGATACGGTGATCATCCTAAAGGGCGACTCGGCCGAGAACGGACAGATCGTCGTGGCCTTGATCGACGACGCCGAAGTCACGTTGAAGCGTCTGCGCCGGCGTGGGGCCTCTATCGCGCTGGAGCCATGCAATGTGCGGCATGAGACACGGATTTTTCCCGCCGACCGGGTGAAGGTGCAAGGGCGCATCGTCGCGTTGATACGAAAGTATTGAGGGGTTTTTGGTATCGGCTATGCCGCTGTAGGGCCGCGCAGGCGCACCATCCACGTCTTTTGGCGTCTCGGACCAGCAAAGACGTGGATGGCGCGCCTTCGTGCATCATGACGATGCGAGGACGGTCGGCAGTACGTCGATATCAACGCCCGTTTTCACCTTCGATTGTGCAAAGCCCGCCGCGATCACACCGGCATAAGCCGGGCGATCGTTTCCAACTGGCCAGGATCGCCGGACGGAACGACCAGCAATGCGTCGTCGATTCCCATGTCCTCCAACCGCTTCAACCTGTCCTTCGCCTCGGCCGGTGAGCAAAACATCGAAATTTTCGGCACATGGGTGAACGGCAGGTTGCCCGGCATGCCGCGAAAATCGATGAAAATGTTCGCCAGAATCGCTCGTTTACCGCCAGCGGCGCGGAACATTTTTACGCCGATCTCCAGGTCCTCCGGCGACGTATGAATGCCCGATGCGATCCAGCCTTGCAGCACTTTCGCCGACAGGTTGATCCAGCGTTCACTGCGCCACGCCCCCAGCAGGACCGGGGGGCCTCCCTCGGTTCCGGGCCACACGGACAGGGCAGGGCCGTAAATCGGCTCACCCGCCCAAACCTTCCGCATCACCTCCAAATACGCAGTCAGGGTCTTAAACCGTGCATCGTAGTCCACCTGAACGGCGTCGAAATCGTTCTTGGTCGATCCGCTGCCGACACCGAAACGGAAACGGCCTCCGGACAGGGCGTTAAGCGTCTGCACCCGGTGGGCGTGTTCCACCGGGTGCCTTAGTGGTATCTGCACCACGCAGGTACCAAGCTCAATCCGCGAGGTTTGTGCCGCCATCGCACCTAACAGGATCAGTGGATCGAGTGTCGGTTTGCCGCGCGCGAAAGCGTCGGTGACCCACAGGCCATGAAAGCCGAGTGCTTCCACCTGACGGGCGATGCCTGTAACGTGTTCAACGACTGCCGGCCCCGTCTCGGGAGCGGACGGAATAGTAACGATGCCAATGCGCATGTGGATGATAATCCTTTTATTGACCGGTGAACCGGGCCGGCCGTTTTTCCCGGAAGGCCGCGACGCCTTCCTCGAAGTCGCGCGTCATTCCGGCCTGACTTTGTAGTTTCGCCTCCAGGTCGAGTTGTTCGCTGTAGC
>JANXLQ010000242.1 GCA_025355085.1 Rhodopila sp. | reverse complement strand
CGATGACGCAGTTGCCCTTGGCTAACGGTTCCGGCTAACCGGCCCGTAGGGGACTTGCACCCCCAAGATCAGTGCCATGCCTGGCACACGGCGTGGATGGCGGGCCTTCGCCCGCCCTGACGATCCGGGCAACTGCCGCCGTTTTGCCAAAACGAGAACTACTGCCATGATGCAAAACTGCATCCGTTCTCATTTCGATGATCGCGGCCGCGATCATGGGGCAAACCTGAACGTTAGCACGTTGACCTTGCCCAGGACATTGTTCGGCAACGGCAAATTCGCGCAACGCGAGTCCATGATCGCCCGCACCGCACGTTCCGCGAACGCTCGGAATCGCGTATCATCCATGCGCCTGGCATCGTCGCCCGACACCTCCGCCTTGCGTGCCGTGCCGCCGGCATCGGTCGTAACCGTCAGGGTCACCCGCTGCTTTTCAATACCCAGCGCACCGGGGTCCTTCGTCCAGCATTCCCGCACATGGTCGCCGATGGCGCCGCGTTGGTCGGCGGTCAGCGCGGCGGTATCACCCTGCGGGTTACCCCCGCCATTCGGTGCGCCGCCGGCTGTCGGATTGGCCTTGGCTTTCGGCGGCTCGTTTTTCGACTGCAACTGCCGCAGCTTGTCCAGCGTGTTCTCCACAGAACTACTGTTAGGTGCCGGATTTTTCGTCACGTTCGGCTGCGACGTCGTGCTGGGCGGCGCCGGAGGCGGCGGCACCAATGGCGGCGGCAGGGGTAACGGCGGCTCCGGTTTGGCGGTCGGGGTGGGCGACGGCGGAGTTGGCGGCGCGGGTGGCGGCGGAATCACATCCGGCGCGGGCGTCGGGTCCGGCGGCGGGGTCTGGTTTGGCGGTGTCGCCGATGGCGGTGCCGGCTCTACATGCGCTTGCGGCGGAGGTGGCGGAGGCGGCGGCGGCGGGGGTGCTGCCTCCGTCGGCTGCGGCTTCGACGGCGTTGGAACCGGCGGGGCGGGCGGGGCTGTTTCCTTGGACGGCGCGGGAACCTGAGCCGGCGTGGGGGCCAGCATCGACGATTTGGCGGTGCCCTGGAAAACCATCGCGACCGTGGTTTCCTCCGGCGGTTCTTCCTTCGGAGTCATCGACGGCAGGCCGACCAATAGAACCACCAGCACGCAAATATGCAGCACAGCGGAAACGATCGCGGCGATGCGCAGACGCCGGCTCATGCCGGACGCCCGTCCACCAAGGATCTCACCGCCGCGGAGTAATTGCTGCAGCACGCGCCGATCACCCCTACCTGCGTGGCCCGGAGGCGGGCTTACCAACCGGAGCAGACGGTGCGGAGGCAGACGGTGCGGAGGCAGACGGTGCGGGGGCAGACGTCTGTTCTGCCAGCAGCGCGACCTTGGTAAAGCCGCCCCGGGTGATAGTGCCCATCACCTCCATGATCCGGCCGTAGGCCAGATCCTTGTCGCCGCGCACAAAAATGCGGCGATCGGCATTATTCTTGGCGATGGCCTGTAGCTTTACGACCAGCTCTCCTACATCGACACCTTGCTCCTGCAAGAAGATCGCGCCATTGGCCTTGATCGAGACCGTCAGCGGCTCACTATCGCTGTTCAGAGGTTGGGCGTTGGTTTTTGGCAGATCGACCGACACGCCCGAGGTCATCAGCGGCGCGGTGACCATGAAAATGATCAGCAGCACCAGCATCACATCGACCATCGGGGTTACGTTGATTTCCGCCAGCGGCCGATAGCGGCCCCGCCGGCCCCGGCCGCCACTGCCGCCTATGGAGACCGCCATTAGGTCCGCTCCTCGCTTTGGCGGGACAGGATGGCGCCGAACTCGCTGCCGAAATTGTCCAGCCGGCCGGCGAAGCGCGACAGGCTGTTGCTGATTTGATTATAGGCGAGCACCGCCGGAATCGCCGCCACAAGACCGATCGCGGTGGCGAACAGCGCCTCGGCGATGCCGGGTGCCACGACCGCGAGGTTGGTGTTGTGCATGGAGGCGATCGCCGCGAACGAGTGCATGATGCCCCAGACCGTGCCGAACAGGCCGATGAACGGGGCCGTCGCGCCGACGCTGGCGAGGAAGATCATCCATCGCTCCATCCGGTCCATTTCCCGCTGCACGGTCACGTTGATCGCGCGGTCGATGCGTGCGCCCACGCTGGTGTGGGAGATATCGGCCCCGGCAACGCGGTTGGAACGCCGCCATTCGCCCATCGCGGCGGCAAACACCGAGGCCATCGGGTGGTTGGGGTTGCTGCCTTCACGGTCGAACAGGTCGTCCAGGCTGCCGCCGGACCAAAAACGGTCCTCGAACGCATCGGCTTCCCGATTGGCTTTGCGCAGGGTTGACCACTTCTCGAACACCACCGCCCATACCCACACGCTGGCGCCGAGCAGGCCGAGCATGACGAGTTTGACGACGATGTCGGCTTGTATGAACAGGCCCCACAACGAGAGATCGCCGTTGGCTGTTCCCAGATTTACCGCATCCACTGCCCGATCCACTTTTTAGCCCCCTGTTTGGGTGTTGGCACCCCGGTCACGATTCATATCGGCACGCCGTTGGCCGCGAGTTGGCTCAACCCGTGGTCACCGCGCATTGGTCACCGCGCATTGGTCACTGCGCATTGGTCGCACAGCGCATGCCAAGCATCGCCTCTCGCCACTTTGGCGGGATGCGGCCTGGTTTGTTTTCCCCGATCCGGACGCACGCCAGCTTTATGAGCACCGTGGCGCAGACCCCGGTGGGGCCGCGAACTGTCTGGCGCAATAGGACGGATGCTCCGCCCACGTCCATTGTTTCCGTCTCGACCACCAGAAGATCGTCGATTCTGGCGGGGCGCACATAATCTATTTCGGCGCGATGCACCACGAACATCAGGTTAAATCGTTCCACCATCTCTGCATGCGGGATTCCCGCATCGCGCAAGGCTTCGGTACGCGCCCGTTCAGCATACCGGAGGTAGTTGGCATGATAGACGACGCCACCCGCATCCGTGTCTTCGTAATAGACCCGGAAGGATGCCCGATGGATGGATTGCGGATTAGCAATCATTTAGGTGGCTCGGAACTGGTCTTTTGGGATGCAGTGGCTCAGATAATCGAGGCACGTCAGATGAGGAGTTGGCCACAGGCTCTAATACCAACGGCCCTATATTCTGACCCGTCACCGTCATGGCGGGCGAAGTCCCGCCATCCACGAAACGCGATGCTGGTTCAGACAAAGGCGTGGATGGCAGGCCTTCCAGGCTGTGTGAAAACTCTCGCCCAAATTTGCGTTGGAGAATATTTTTCTCTGGCATGCCTCTGTCGTCGCGACGACCCAATTCCGTCACGGCAGGAGAATGCCTACCATCTGCGCCTTTTCT
>JANXLQ010000233.1 GCA_025355085.1 Rhodopila sp. | reverse complement strand
GGATGACGCGACCAGTTGGATTTACGCGGCGATTTTTGTTGCAGAAGAAGGCACGATGTCGAGTTTTCTCGGGCTCGGCGAAACGATCGGTCAGCATGGTCTGTTCGGTTCGTTCTACACGGATCGTGGCTCGCACTATTTCTACACCCCGGAGGCAGGCGGCGCGGTGGATAAAACCCGGCTCACCCAGGTTGGCAGGGCGTTGAAACAACTGGGTATCCCGCCATATCCCCTCCTACTCGCCCGAGGCGCGGGGGCGGATGGAGCGGGTGTTCGGCACCTTGCAGCAACGGCTTCCGCCGATGCTGCGCCGGGCTGGCATTCTGACGGCCGATGCGGCGAATGGGTATCTGCGTGACACCTACATTCCTGAGCACAATGCGCGGTTCGGCAAGGAAGCGGCGGAACCTGGCAGCGCGTTCGTGGCCTATACCGGCGTGGCGCTGGACGAGATGCTGTGCGTGCAGGGCGATCGAGTGGTGGGACGTGACAATTGTGTCTCGTGGTTGGGCCGGAGCCTACAGATACCGGAGCAGACACACCGCCGCCATTACGTCAAAGCGACGGTTTGCGTGCATGAATATCCCGACGGGCGCCTCGTGGTCTTCGATGGTCCGCGCCGGCTGGCCCGTTACGATGCCAATGGAGAGCTGATCGATGCGTCAACACTGTCCGCAGCGTAGGCTGGTCCGCCCGGACTTGCCCGGGGTCGGACAACTCATGCGCTTCAAAGGGCGGACATCTTTATGCGTCACGAACAGCCCGGCATGACCACCTATGCCGGCCTATTTCGACCTTAATATCCTCAACAGTACCTGCATCCTGCCATGGGGATCCAAATCCGGTTCATGAGAGAGAGATCGCCACCCCTGGCGTCTCATCGACATGACAGCCGAAAAGACGCTGGACGGCACCCCCAAGGGGCAATCCTATCCACTGAGCTTGGCATCCGGCTCCATGCGGGGAACAATGGTCCCAACCACATAAGGAAACGCCCGCATGAGCAGCACCACGACGACGACCCACAGCCCATATCTCGCGGTTCGCAACGACTGGCTCGCGCGACGGATCGAAACGATCCTTGAACCCGAATTGCCGATCGTCGATCCGCACCACCATCTATGGGAACGGCCGGACTGGCTGTACATGCTCGACGACCTGCTGGCGGACACCAACAGCGGCCACAACATCGTCGGCACCGTGTTCGTGCAGTGCCGGTCGATGCACCGTGCATCCGGACCTGAAGCGTTCAAACCAGTCGGCGAAACCGAGTTCGTCAACGGCGTCGCGGCCATGAGCGAGTCCGGTGGCTACGGCGCCGCAAAAATCTGCGCCGGCATCGTCGGCCACACCGATCTCCGCAACGGGGATCGCTCGCGAGACGTGCTGGAAGCGCACATCCGTGCAGGCGGCGGCCGCTTCCGCGGCATCAGGCACATCACGGCATACGACCCCGATCCGATGCTGATGAACCCCGCCTACGCACCTCCGCCGAAGTTGATGTATGACGAGACCTTCCGTCGTGGTTTCGCCTGCCTGGCGCCCCTGAACCTGTCGTTCGACGCGTGGCTGTACCATCCCCAGATCGATGATCTGACCGCGTTGGCACAGGCGTTTCCCGGCACGGCGATCTGTCTGAACCACGTCGGCGGTCCACTCGCGATCGGGGCCTACGAAGGCAAACGCGCCGCAGTGTTCGCCAACTGGTCTGCCTCCATCAAAGCCTTGTCCGCCTGCCCGAATGTCGTCGTGAAGCTCGGTGGCATGGGGATGCGGATCAACGGCTGGGATTTTGACACCAAAGCCGAACCGCCGTCGTCCGAGGAACTGGCATCCGCCTGGAAACCCTATGTCGATACCTGCGTTGAGGCGTTTGGTGCCTCCCGCTGCATGTTCGAGAGCAACTTCCCGGTGGACAAGGGTTCCTATGGCTACGCAGCGTTCTGGAACGCCTGCAAGATCATGGCGAAAGATGCGTCGGCGTCCGAAAAAACCGACCTGTTCAGCGCCACCGCCTCGCGTTTCTACCGGCTCGGGATTTAGGAAACCACATGCGGCACCTGCAAATCGGCGACGTGTCATTGCTGCGTGAACATCGGGTCGGGCGGCTAACGCGCCGCAGTGACAGGCGACCTGATGCATCACGCGCTGCAATGCCGCGAGCCGTCCTGGTTCACGATTTTCGATTGGGACGCCAAGGAAGCGGAAAAATCACGCCGGACATTCCCGGGGGATATCGCCGGGACCGGAATCTTCGTTTTGCCGATCTATTGTCCAAACCCGGCGGCCGGACTTGTCGAGGTAAAGGGGGATGCTTTCGAATACAAGTTTGTGCGTTAGACTTATGACTTGTCCGCGCGGCGGGACGCGTTCCCACACACACCAGGATAAGATGCTGTCTTACCGTCATGGCCGATCCTGTGCCAGCCAGGCACCCTCAATCTGTTTATGCGCAGGCGGCCCGGATCGGCTCGATCAGCCTCACTGGGTCGTTCCGGCTTGAGTAAAGCACCCTTACCCCGGCGCTATGCCGCGCTGCTGGCGTTCCTTCGCAGCCAGGCAACCGGCGGCCTGGCATTGATCATCGCGGCAGCAGTGGCATTGATATGGTCCAACGCGTCCGGGGCCGACACCTACTTCCATCTAATGGCTTTCCCGTTGGGTATCCTGCCACTGGACGGCTGGATCAACGACGGCCTGATGGCATTGTTCTTCCTGATTGTCGGTCTGGAAATCCGCCGCGAGATGACCGGCGGCGAATTATCCTCCCGCCACCAAATCACCTTGCCGGGCGTTGCGGCCTTGGGCGGAATGATTGTGCCAGCATTGATCTTTATTGGCTTCAACCATGCCGACCCGGATCGTCTGCGCGGCTGGGCGGTGCCGGTAGCGACGGACATCGCCTTCGCCCTCGCAGCGTTATCGGTGTTGGGACAGCGCATTCCTGTGGCGTTGAAACTGTTTCTGACGGCACTGGCCATCATCGACGATCTCGGTGCCATCCTAATCATCGCCCTGTTCTACACCGCTCGGCTCGATGTCCCGGCGTTGCTCGCCGCCTGCGCCGTGTGCGCCGCGCTGTTCGGCTTAAACCGAGCGGGCGTACGCGCGATGTGGGCGTATGGGATGGGGGGTGCCGTGCTGTGGGCGTGCGTGCTGCGATCCGGCGTGCATCCAACCATCGCGGGGGTGGCGCTGGCCTTCGTGGTGCCGATGGACGACACCGGACACCGCATGGAGGCTGGCCTTGCCCGCTGGGTAACCTGGTTGGTGCTGCCGCTGTTCGGATTAGCCAACGCTGGATTACGCCTTAGCGGGATCACGCCGGCCGATTTTGGTACGCCGGTGATGCTGGGTACGGCCCTGGGACTGGTGATCGGCAAACCCCTCGGGGTGTTTGGCGCGACCCGGGCGGCTGTGCGGTTTGGATGGGCACGCTTGCCGGCAAAACTGACGTGGTTTCAGCTTTTCGGCGCGTCGGTGCTGTGCGGCATCGGCTTCACCATGAGCCTGTTCATTGGCGATCTCGGATTCCACGGCAGCCCCATCCAGGCGGAGGTGAAGCTGGCCGTGTTCACCGGATCGTTGGTTTCAGCCGTCCTCGGCGTAACGGTCCTGGCGATCAGAAGCTATTCAGGCCGAAAGCGCCCGAAACCATAGCAATGAGGCTCAGCGTTGCTCCCCCGAAAAACTGGCGGTCAGCGCGTTCAACCGGTCCAGCGCCGCTTTCGGCAGCGGACCTTTCAAAACGGCGGCAAGACTGGCCTCGAACTCATCGACCGTTGCCATGCCGACCAGAATGGTGCCCATGGCCGGATGGGTGATAGCGAAACGAGTCGCCGCCTCGGCCAGACTGGATGCGAACCCTTCGGTCACCAGCGGCATCAGGCGGCGGGCGCGCTCCAGGTCCATCTCGTAGCTATGGGCCGACCCAATGGGTTCAGGAGGCGGGCTGGCGGTTGGATGGCGCTCAGCCGTGCCGGTCAGCGCACCGGCGGCGAGCACGCGGATACCCACAACACCAACACCTGCCTTTTGAGTGTGATCAAACAGCCGGCCATAGTCCTGCGCTGGATAGTTCGGCGGCAGAGCGGTGGCGGCCGATGCGTTCAGCATGTTGTAGCTAACCTGAGCGCTGTCGATCGCCCCGGCATCGATAACCTCGTGCAATGCCGCGGTGTCGCCAATGGCCGTGATGCCCAAAAAGCGAGTCTTACCGGCTTTCCGCAGCGCCTCGAAGGCCGGAACGACTTCGTTAAGAACTTGCGCCACACTCAGATTTTCGCCGCCGCCGTTAACGGTAATGGGATTGTGCAGATGGAAAATATCGACATGATCCATTTTCAGGCGGCTCAGGCTGCCATCCATGGAATCCGCAATGGTCTTCGCGATAGCGTTGAAATTCTCTGGAGGGACACGGACCTTTGTGCCAACGGCAACGCCCGCGGGCTTCCTGGCCCCCATGATGCGGCCGAGGTTCGTTTCAGACACCCCGTTGCCATATTGAACAGCCGTATCGAAGTAGTTGATGCCGGCATCCAGCGCCAAGCCGATCGCCCGGTCTTGATCGGCGGCTGAACCGCGCACCATCAGGCCTCCAACCGCGCCGCAGCCAAAGCCCAAAATCGAGAGTCGTAGGCCAGAGCGGCCATAAATGCGCGTTTCCATGGATTCAGTCTCCTTGATATCGTTCCCGTCATGTCCGACTTGTCCGGGTCGCCTGTTCCGGCAAGTGCGGCACACGCCGGACCATGATGAGGTGGTTTTCTCAGTTATACAGCCCCGCCGAACGGGCACGCAATTTGCACAGTGCGACCATCAGTTCCAGAGTGGGCACCTCCACTCCCGCGAGATGCGCGAGTGCCAGAGGCGCATCGAACATGCCATCGATCTCCATCGGCCGGCCAAGTTCAAAATCCTGTAGGATGCTCGGTTTATGATCCATCGAACGTTGCCCGTTGATCCGCAATGCGTGATTGGTCCCGGGATCGGCACCGAGCGCCTGAGCGATGGAAGTCGCCTCGTGCATCATGCGCAAAGCGGCGCGTTCGGCCGCCGGTTCGATATAGATGTCCTTGGGTGCGCATCCGGTCAGCACCGCCAGCGTGCCGCCCGCGAGATTGCTGATCAGCTTATTCCAGATTTCGTTACGGATTACGGATGTCGCCTCTCCGCTGATGCCGCCTTTGCCGATCAGGCCTGACAGCGTCAACACGCGGTCTGACAGTGTGCCGTCCGGTTCGCCCAGAATAACGCGGCTTTTTGATTGCTCAACAACAACGACACCGGGCGACGTGACGGCGCTGGCGGAATACACCACACCCCCGATGGCTCGGCCGGGTCCGAGAGCGCGACGCAGCATGTCGCCGGGATCGATACGCGGCAGGGATTTTCCTTCGTGCGGGCCGGGCAGGTTGTCGAAATACCACCAGGGGATGCCGTTCATAACGAACGCGACCGGCGTGTCCTTACCAAGTAACGGCCCGATGGAGGCCGCGACGGCTGGCAGTGCCGGCGCTTTGACCGTAACGAACACCGCGTCCTGCTTGCCGAACTCTGCCGGGTCTGCCGATGCCCTGACCGGTGCATGATGCACCCCATCGACAGCGTGAACGGTCAGGCCATTGGCTTGGATAGCCGCAAGGTGCGCGCCCCGGGCGACCACCGACACCTCGGCTCCGGCGCGATGCAGGCGCACGCCGAGATGGCCGCCGATCGCACCGGCGCCGTAGATGCAGATTTTCATCACGAACCCTCTCTGATGACCGTATCGGACCCGGGATCGGCTCGGCGGTCAAGTCGCGCTCTGGTCTGGACCGCGCGATTGCCTTAGAACCCTGGCATCCGTTTCAACCTGGAGCCGTCCATGAGCAAAATTATCCGCACCGAACCCGGCGCGATCCTGTCCAAGGCCGTTGAATATCATGGCTTTGTCTATCTGCCGGGTATCACCGCCCGCGACACCAGCAAGGACATCAAAGGCCAGACCGCCGATGTGCTGGCTCAGATCGATGAAATGCTGGAACTGCACGGCACTGACAAGACCCGCCTGTTGCAGGCAACGATTTGGGTGAAGCACATGAAAGAGCGCGTGCTGTTGAACGAGGTGTGGGCCCCGTGGTTGCCGAAAGACGGTGCCCCGGTGCGCGCCTGCGTCCAGGCCGAGATGGCCGCCCCGGACGTTCTGGTGGAGATCATGGTTACCGCCTGTAAGTAAGCGCTGTGGCGGTGGCGTCTATTTTACCACATCGCCCCCGCCGAAACCGCCATCCCCGGACCTTATCCGGGGATTCGTTCAGCCGCCGAAGTCCGGATCAGGTCCGGGGAATGACGGTGGAGCGAGAAATTGGCTCCACCGGATTCTTCTCCTGACGCGTATGCCGATTGGCCGGCAACCCGCGCCTTTGACATGTTACGCCGTCGCACCGCCGTCCACCGGTAGCGCGACACCGTTCACGTATGACGCCTCGTCCGACAGCAGGAACAGTGCGGCATTGGCGACTTCCTCCGGCTGTCCCGTGCGGCGCATCGGGTTCAGCACGCCCCGTTTGGTTACCAGTGTTTCCGCGGTCTCACCGGGCGGCAACTGACTGTCCGGGCGGGCAACGAAAACCCGCAGCATCGGCGTGTCGGTCGGCCCCGGGCAAACGGCGTTGACCCGGATATTCTCGTGCCCATACCGCTTAGCCAGCCCCTTCACCAAACCGACGATGCCGAACTTCGCGATATTATACACCGGACTGTAGGGTGAGCCCTGCAATCCCGACGTCGAAGCCGTGAACAGGATCGACCCGCCGCCCCGTGCCCGCAACTCCGGCAAAGCCGCCTCGGTGGTCACCAAAACGGAGCGCACGTTCAGATTCATAGTGAAATCGAAGTCTTTCCAGTCCAGGCCCTCGATGGACGCCGGACCAGGCGAACCGACATGGTTCCAAACGAAATCGAGTCCGCCGAACTGCTTCACAGTCTGCCGCACGATGTCACGCGCGAAGTCGTCGCTCGTCAGGTCCCCGGACAGACCGATCGCCTTGCCGCCAGCCGAGACGATCTGCCGCACCACGGCGTCCGTGGCCTCTTTATCCAGGTCCACGACGGCAACCGACGCGCCCTCCTTCGCGAAACGAATCGCCCCCGCTCGGCCCATGCCCGAAGCCGCCGCGGTGACGATGCCTATTTTGTTTTCCAGACGCATTGTTGTTTCCTTGCTTACTTCGTTGGTCGTGAACGCACGATTGGTAATCGCCTCAATCCACCCGCCATGAGGTTATGGCTAACCGGTCTCCATCGGTAGGCTTTCGTCCCTGGCCCACTCCGATAGCGACGCATCGTAAATCCTGACGTCCTGATGGCCCAGCATCGTCAGGATCAGAGCGTCGGCGCTCGCCGCTATGCCACCACCGCAATATGCAATGACGGGGCGATCCAAGGCACCGGCTGCACCTAGCAGACGGCGCAGTTCGTCAGCCGGAAGGAACACGTTCGTTGCGAGATCGAGCAAATGAGCCGCCGGCAAATTGACGCTGCCGGCGATGTGACCGGGACGCCCGTAAGCGTTGCCGCCGCTGCCGGTGTGTTGCGCGGGCATCAGGGCGTTCAACGTGCAGACTCCCGCATCGCCAATGGCGGCCTTTACCTCCTCCTTGCCAACCATCAGGTTCCGGACTTCGAGAACCGAGAAATCTCCCGGTGCGCGCTTTTCCCCGGGACCGGTTTCAAAGGGACGGCTTTCGGCTGCCCATTTCTGCCAACCACCGTTCAGCACCGCGGCGTTATCGTGACCGAATTCCCGCAGCAGCCACCAGACCCGCGTCGCCCACCAGGCGTTGCCGGTACTGTAGGTCACCACGCGCGTACTGTTGCTGATCCCGAAACGACACATCGCCGCCGCGAAATCCTCGGGCGGCTGACGCATGAAATTAAACGTCTGCGTCGTGTCCGACACATCTTTCGACACGTCGCAAAACTGCGCGCCGGGGATGTGGCCTTTTTCGAAATCTTCCCGGCCCGGCTTCACCACGTAGGTGATCTTCGGATCGGGGATCAGATGCGTCGTGCAGTCCAACACGACCACATCATTCAAGTGCTGGGCGAGCCAGTCCGTCTCGACCAGGAATTCCGGATGAACGAAACCTGTCATGGTTTAATGTCCCGCTGCGAGTTCGGCGAGTTCTATCACCACATTCCCCGTCGCCGCCGGGTCCAGGAAGACAATCTTCGAGCCGCCATGCCCGATCTTCCATGTGTCGCTTTGCAGCTTCACGTTCTTCGCCTTCAATTCGGCGATGGCGCCTTCGATATCATCGACCTCGAAACAGATATGAAACAGGCCGGTGCCCTTTTCCCCGATCCATTTCGTCACGCCGGACTCAGGACCTTGCCCTTCCAATAATTCGATATACGACTGACCGACCGGCAGCATCGCCAATCTGGTTTGGCCGATCTGTTCTTCGTATTCCATTTCCAGACCGAACGTGTCGCGCATGAAATCCAGAGACTGCTTCATGGAGTCCACGGCGATAGCGATATGTTCCACCCGTTTGATTTTCATTGTTACGCCTCCTAGGAAATGGTGATGCCGCTATCCACCGGATAGACATGGCCGGTCACTTTGCTCGTCTCGTCGGACGCCAGGAACAGCGCCATCGCGGCGATATCCTCCGGCTCTATCAGGCCCAGAAGATGGGATTTCGCCATGTTTTCCAAAGCGGTGTTGCCAGCAACGAGTTTGATCACCCGGTCGGTCATCGTCGCGGATGGCGCGATGGCGTTGACGCGGACTTTCGGTGCGAACTCGACCGCCATGGATCGGGTCATGGCTGTAACGCCACCTTTCGCGGCGGTGTAGCAATCGCGCCCGGGGATACCCATCAACGCGACATTCGATGACATGTTGATCACCGATCCGCCGCCCGACCTGATAATCGCGGGAATGCCAAAGCGGCAGCCCAGGAACGTGCCGAACAGGTCCAGCTTGATCACCCGCCAGAACTCTTCCAACGGCGCATCGGTCACGTCGCTGTCGCGCAAAGTCGAGCCACCGGCGTTGTTGTGCAGGATGTGCAGCGCCCCATAGTGCTGCACGGCTTTGTCGATCGTGCCCTGGATGCTGTCCGGTTCGGTGACATCGGTCTTGATGGCGATCGCCTGGCCCCCGGCCTGGATGATCAGTTGGGCGGTCTGTTCCCCCGCTTCGGCGTTTAGTTCCGCGACGACCACCCTGGCACCTTCCCGGGCGAAGAGCTTGGCCGTGGCGCGGCCGATCCCGGTTCCGGCGCCGGTGATGACGGCGACTTTGCCTTCCAGGCGTGGCATTTTGCGTTTCCTCCAATTGACCCGGCGCCATCGTCACCCGGCAGGCGGAGGGGATCAAGTGGGCGGCGTGTGCAGGCCGCGTCTCGCGGGAGATTTAGCCCCGCTCGCCGAACTACTCCGCCGTTCGCGCGTCTTCCCGATCCGGCAACGCAATGGGCGATCGGCACGGGCCGCTGATTCCCAATGGGGCAAAGCAATGCACGAACTACGGATTGACGGTCAGGCAACCGGCCATTTACGAAATGGTGCGGCCCTCGAACGGCGCACCGGCTTCGTGCAAGGCAATGTGAACCGCCAACGAACCCGACCCGGGTGCGTGATAGAACGTGTACATCAGCGTTGGGTCCATGGCAGGTCGTCCGCCTTCCAGCCTGCGGTATTCCCACGATGGCCAACTGCGTCCGGCGGTCCTTCAAACCCATCCGCGACGTTATAAACGTGCGGAAAACCGGCAGTCTGAGCGGCCATTGCGGCGGACATGCTGCGGGCGCCGCTGCGACAGATGAAATAGATGCGGTTGTCGGCGGTCAGGCCGGCCTGCTTCAGGTCATCCTCGAAACTGCCATTCCGTTGCATGGCGGGATAAACCTGCCAAGGGATCAGGATCGTCTGCTTTCCAGCCGCGCCGAGGTCGGGGACACCGACAAAATTCCATTCCGCATCCGTTCGCACATCGACCAGCCGGGTATTTGCATCCGCTTGCAGGGCTTCCCAGGTTTGGATAGGCGCGACATTCTCGACCATAGTAGATACTCCGATAAGGAAATGAGGAAACCGATGACCGCCCTGTATCACGGAACGAGCTGGCAAGACGACATGGCACAGGCGATCGGCCACACGCCCATGATCCGGCTGCGCCGCGCGTCGGAGGAAACCGGCTGCACGATCCTGGGTAAGGCGGAGTTCATGAACCCCGGCGGCTCGGTCAAAGATCGCGCCGGGCTGGCGATCATCCTGGACGCCGAGCAGCGCGGCACCCTGCGCCAGGGCGGGACGATCGTGGAGGGCACCGCCGGCAACACCGGCATCGGCCTGACCCTGGTCGGCAATGCGCGCGGCTATCGCAGCGTCATCGTGATGCCGGAGACACAGTCGCAGGAGAAGATCGACTTTCTGCGCATGATCGGCGCCGATCTGCGGCTGGTGCCGGCAAAACCATACAAAGACCCCGGCAACTATGTGCATTTCTCCCGCCGCCTTGCCGAACAGATTGCCCTGGAGACGGGTAACTCGATCTGGGCCAACCAGTTCGACAACCTCGCGAACCGGGAGGGTCACCGCGTGACCACCGGCCCGGAGATATGGGACCAGACCGGCGGCAAGGTCGATGCGTTCACCTGCGCCTGTGGGACGGGCGGCACACTGGCAGGCGTTTCGCTGGCGCTGAAAGAACGTAACCCGGGGGTTCGGATCGTGTTGGCGGACCCACATGGCTCCAACCTTTACGGCTGGGTGAAGAATGGAGATTTGTCGATTGAGGGATCGTCCATCACCGAGGGCATCGGTCAGTCCCGCGTGCCCGGCAACCTGGCCGGAGTGGTGATCGACGACGCCGAACGTATCCCGGACGCCGAGGCATTGGAACAGATTTTCGATGTGCTGATTCATGAGGGTCTGTCGGTCGGCACCTCCTCCGGCATCAACATCGCGGCAGCCGTCCGGGTTGCGAAGGCAATGGGGCCGGGGCACACCATCGTGACGATCCTGTGCGACGGCGGATCGCGGTATCAATCGAAACTATTCAACCCCGCGTTCCTGCGGGAGAAGGGATTGCCGGTGCCGCCCTGGATGGCGTAATATCGCTGTCCCAATGTTTTGACCGTTCAGCCCCTTCTCGTCATGGCAGGCGAAGGCCTGCCATCCACGTCTTTGTCGGCACCAGCATGGCGATTCGTGGATGGTGACAGGTCAGAACATAAGGCCGTTGGTATAACGCCCTGTTCGTGCGGCATCGGCCCGGACGAACAGGCAATTTCAAACGGTAGCTGTTCGAAATAGCTTCGGCGTGATCGGCCCTTTTGTCTCCAGCATCGGGAAAATTCCGCCTGACAGCATCCCCTCCAGCAACATCTTCGGGACTGGCGTCACCGCCAGCGCCGAAGAGGGACGACAGATTCGCTTTCCCGCTTGATTTCGTTTCTTAACTATCGGTGCTTCACGCGGCCTTGACCCCGGCGATATAGTGCCCGACCTCGCTGCGAAGCTGTTCGGCCTGGCGCGACAATTCCTCAGCTGCGCCCAGCACCTGCGTTGCCGACACACCGGTGTCGTTGGCACCCTGACTGACCCCCACGATGTTAGAACTGACATCCCGCGTGCCTGCCGCCGCTTGCTGCACATTGCGGGCGATTTCCTGTGTTGCAGCCCCTTGCTCTTCGACCGCAGCGGCGATGGCAGCGGCGATCTGACTGATCTCGGCAATCGTCTGGCCGATGCCCTGAATGGAGTTCACCGCCTCTTTGGTCGCGGATTGGATCTGGGTGATCTGGCGGGAGATATCGTCGGTCGCTTTCGCGGTCTGATTTGCCAGGCTTTTGACCTCCGAGGCAACGACCGCGAAGCCCTTGCCGGCATCGCCCGCGCGTGCCGCTTCGATCGTCGCGTTAAGTGCGAGCAGGTTGGTCTGGCCGGCGATGTTGTTGATCAGGCCAACAACCTCGCCGATTTTTTGGGCGCTGTCGGCCAGGGCCCGCACCACGCCATCGGTGCGGTTGGCGTCATCCAGCGCCTTGGCGGCGACGGCTGCGGACTGCGCCACCTGGCGCGAAATCTCCGCGATCGAGGCAGCCAACTCCTCGGCCGCCGCAGCCACGGTTTGCACATTGGCGCTGGCTTCCCCGGCGGCGGCGGCGACATTGGTTGCCTGCTGAGTGGCCTGTCCGGCCGTGCCGGTCATAGCTTGGGCGGTTGCCTGCAATTCGGTCGCGGCGGAGGATACCTGCCCGACCAAAGATGCGGCTGTCGCCTCGAATCGCTGGGTCAGCGTATCGATCCGCGCCGTCCGCTCGGTTTTCGCCGTACGTTCTGCTTCCTGTTCGGCTGCCAGACGTGTGGCCTCGATGCCGTTTGTCTTGAACACGTTAACTGCGCGCGCCATCGCGCCCAGTTCGTCCTGCCGGGTGATGCCGGGCACCTGTGAGGTCCAGTCGCTACCGGCGAGGCGGGCCATCGCGTCGGTCAGCAGACGGATCGGGCCAGACACGTTACTAATGATGACGGTGGTCAGCAGCAGACACAAGGCGATCGCCGCTGCCAGGGCACAGAACACGATCGTTTTGGTGGTTTTGTAGATGGCGGCACCCAGGTCGGCCGATCGCTTACCCTCGGCGATGTTGAAAGCGATGTCCTCCTGCAACAACCTCGCTGCGTCCAGGAAGGTTTTTCTGTGATCTTCGCTGAACAGATCAGCCGGGTTGCCACGACTGTCGGTTGTGATTTTTTGCACAGTCCGCTTGTGTTCGGTCCAGGCCGCATCGAATGCGTGCATCAACTGTTCGTCCTCTGTCCCCCCCGTGATCAGCGGCTCGTAGGCTGTGCGCCGGCGTTCGATGGTTTGGCTGCGTTTATCGATCTCAGCGACGATATGCTGACGCTCAGTGTCATTGCCGGCGAGGGCATAACGGGCCTCATCCACACGCTGATTCTGTAGCGCCTCCGCCAACTGACCCAGCATGCCCACGCTAGGCAGCCAGTTGTCCCGCACATCGGCCGCCTGATCGTTCACAGCGGACAACCGATTGATCGCGGTCCCGCCCATTGCAAGGACAAGTATAAGCATAAATCCAAAGGCGCCGGCGATTTTCGTGCGGATGCTCAGGCGGCTAAAAAAGGCGGTCATCGATGGCTCCGGTCGTTACGGGCGATTGCACGCAGGATGGTTATCGCCCGTCATATGAAGCCGATTGAGTTAAGAAAGCGTTAAACCGGGCTGCTTATAAGCGTGTCACATGGAAAAATATGCGATGAGGCCGTAATCTCGGAACTCCCCCGGGCTGGATAAAGTTGACTGGTCCGGGCGTCGCTTGGCCGGCCACAGCCTTAGTCCGCCGGCAGAGGGACTGTTTGCTTCGCTGACCCCGCGATTACGTTCGCCCTGATCGGCGTCATTCCGGGGGAATTCATCGGCGCCCAACAGGGCATCGGCCGGATGATCGTCGAAGCTGAAGCGCGCGGGGCGGCGGCAAGGCATGATGGCCACCGTTTTCGTGCCGATGATCGTTGGCGTCATCCTGGCAACGATCGTGCGGCGTGCGCAAGGCTATCCGTTACGATATCGATCGAAGACCGCAGAGGTTCTATAACGCAGCAGGATATCTATTGGCGCAATAGTGACGCCAGCCGGCGGTGGCGCTAGGCTATCCGCCAACTGGGAAGGGGCGAGCATGCACATCAGGCTGTTGACCGATCGAACCGGGGCCGAGGTCACTGGGATCGACCTTACCAAACCGGTGTCAGCCGACGACAAGGCCAGGCTCAATCGTGCGTTTGTGGAGCACAGCGTTCTGGTAATCCGCGACCAAACATTAAGCCCGACACAGGTGCTGACAGCGGTGGAGCTGTTCGGGCCGGTGTTCCATCAGCACAACACCAAATTCGCACTGCCGGACTGTCCGCAAATTCATTACATCTCCAACCAGGATATCTTCCCCGATGGCACCCGCTATATTCCCGGTGAGGGCTGGCACACCGATCATTCCAACGACACGCGGCCACCAAAAGCAACGGTGCTGCACGCGGTAACCTTGCCGGATGCAGGTGGCGACACCCAGTTTGCCAATATGGCCGCAGCCTGGGCGGCGCTTCCAACGGCGATGCAGGAACGAATTGCCGGTCTGATGGCGATCCATGTCTATCAGAGCAGCCACAGTACCCGAAAACTGATGGGCCTATCGGACTCGAATAAAGAGCGGGTACCGAATGCGGTGCTGCACCCGATCGCGCGGACGCACCCCGAAAATGGCCGCACGTCCATCTACATCAACCCGATACGAATCGAGGGGATCGTCGGGATGGATCACAAAGAAGCGTTGCCGTTGCTGGAGGAACTGTTGGCCCACGCGACACGGGAAGAGTTTCAATACCGGCACGAATGGCAGCCGGGCGACCTGACGCTCTGGGACAATCGCTGCCTTTTGCACAAGGCGAACGGCGATTACGACATGGAGCAGACACGCTATTTATACCGGGTGATGCTACAGGGCGATGTGCCACGGTAGAGCGCCGCCAGATCATTGCCCAACCCACGGCCCCTTATTGCCACCTGCCATTGGCGCAACGATGTTGCCCGGAAAATGCCTGGAGTATCACCACAATGACATCCACTCGCCGAACCCTGCTCGGTGCCCTGGCTGCCGCCCCTTTCCTCGGGAGTGTTCCGGCGCGGGCCGAAGCCGGCACCATCCGCATCGCCATCCAGCCGGGCCTGACCTATCTGGTGCTGAACGTGATGCAGCACCAGAAACTGATCGAAAAGCACGCCGCCGCCGCAGGACTGCCAACAGCAAAGGCGGAATTCCTGCGCCTCGCCGCCGGCAGCAACGTGAACGACGCGGTGATCAGCGGCGCGGTGGATATCGGCGCCACCGGCGTGCCCCCCTTCCTGTTGATGTGGGCAAAAACCCGAGGTGCCGTCGATGTGCGGGCGATCGCGCCGTTCAACTCCATGCCGCTGGCGCTGATCACCCGCAATCCGGCAGTGCAACGGATCGAGGACCTGGGACCGAACGACCGCATCGCCTTGCCCGGCGTCGGATCATCCAGCCAGGCCATCATGCTGCAAATGGCCGCCGCTCGGGCTTTTGGAGATGCCAACTTCAAGAAATTCGATTCGTTGACGGTAACAAGAGGCCATCCCGACGCGATGGCCGCGCTGTTGTCCAACACCGAGATCAACTGCCACTTCTCCGCCGCCCCCTACTTGCAGCAAGAACTGGCTGTGCCGGGCATGCATGTGCTGCTGACCTCCACCGACATCTACGGCGGTCCCGGCACTGTCGGCCTGACGTTCACGACAAAGAAGTTCCGCGACGGCAATCCGCTTTTACTGTCGGCCTTTATCGCCGCGACAGACGAGGCGATGCAGATCATCCGCACCGATCATCGCGCTGCGGCCGAGGCATATGTCGCGGTCTCCGGCGACAGGCTCAGTCTGGATCAGGTGCAGGGCTATATCGCCGACCCAACAACACTGTTTGAAATCACACCACGGGGCACGATGAAAGTCGCGGAATTCATGCACCGCACCGGAACGATCAAAGTCATGCCGGAAGACTGGAAAGCGATGTTCGTGCCGGAGATGTACGGGCGGGCGGGGAGTTGACCGCGCACCACCCGGCCGGACAGCCCCCGTCGAAAGGGGGCGGCGAACCACCGCCCCCTGGATTGTCTAAACCTTCACCAGCGGGCAGTTACCCTCATTCAACGGCCGGAACGCCTCCTCCATCGGAGTTGTCGCGATAACCTTGGCAACATCCCAGGAATGTTTGCTCTCAGACGGCTTCTTCGCCTCCAGCAGGTAAACCGGGTGCAATGCCCTGCCATCGATCCGAATTTTTCCGGGGCCGAAGCAATCATCGTCCGTCGGCATCGCCTTCATCCGATCGATCACTGCTCGGCCGTCCACCTTCGCCGTCGGCCGATGCAGGTTTCGCGACGGCGACAGCCAACCATCGCATCCGGCAGAGATCAAACAGCGCCGGCCATTTCTGACCGGCGCTGCTGTATCGTTTAGGCCGGCGTGAAGAACGGCAGGGTCGGACCGTCGTCTTCGGTCTTGACGAATGTCACCTTCACATCCTGACCGATCTTCAAAGATTCCAACTCGCAATCAACGAAATTGGTCAGAACGCTCGGTCCTTCCGGTAGCGTGACATAACCGATGGCATACGGGGGATTGGCCCGCGTCATCACGCTGAGTGTGTAGATCTTGCCCTTGCCGGACGCCTCTTCCCAGTCGC
>JANXLQ010000141.1 GCA_025355085.1 Rhodopila sp. | reverse complement strand
GTCGAACAGTGAACAGGCGAAGAGTGCCATGACCAACGAATGGTTCGACAACCTGGGACTGGTGAGAATGGCAGGCCACCATGCTGCGTTGAACAGTGTCGGAAACCGCCGTGGTACGTGACCCGTACGCCCGGTGGTGTGTGAGGGGGGCACCGCGAGGTGTCTCCCTACTCGATTTTCGGCGTTCCGGATCAGCAAAAGCGTGGATGGCGGGCCTTCGCCCGCCATGACGGAGGAGGCGTCGGCAGCCCCCAAAGCCATAATGAGAACGGCTGGCACCATGGCTCGCACGAAGACGGACGGCCGTTTACGGGGCAGGCAAGGACACGCAGCGGCGTTGCTTCCGATCGGTTGATGGCGCCTCGATGAAATTTGATCGGCTCGCTTGTTTTGGGACGACTCCGCACCAAATCGATTGGGCAGGGATGCCGGTCTTTCTTCTCGGTGAGCCTGCGTGGCACTCTACGCGCTCCGTGGTAAACCTTGGCTTTCTTGCCCGAATCCCAACGTCCACGAACGATTTTCGCAACGAGTTCCGGGTGCGTGCAACCATCGGCGGCACACCGCTCCACGGCGGGGAACAAGACCCTCTCCCCAAGCTGACACAAGCCGCGAGGCAACGGGCTACGTTGCGCGCGAACCGCAAGATGTGGAAGACAACGGCATGATCCATAGTTCCAATTCGTCTGTCGGCCGTCGCGGCCTGATCGCCAGTGCCGCGGGGCTTCTCGCGGCGGCGCCCATTCCCGTCCTCGCGCAAGCCGTCGCGCCACCGGCGTCCGGCGGTCAGTCAGCCGTGATCGACGTCAACCGCGCCCGCTCCGAACCCATTCCGATCGCCGTCCCCGACCTTGGCGGCCCTGACGGCGCCTCCGCGCAGCTCGGACACGACATCGGCGCGGTGATCGGCGCCGATCTTGCACGCAGCGGGTTGTTCCGCCTGATCAATCAGGCTGCCTTCATCCAGTCCGGAGGACCGTCCGCCGCCGCGCCGAATTTCCAGAACTGGAAAGTGTCCGGCGCCCAGGCGCTGGTCACCGGCAGCGTCACGATCCTGGGCGGCGGTCAGGTCCGCGTGGAGTTCCGCCTATGGGACATTCTGCCGCAGGCCCAGATCCAGGGAACCGCCTATACCACCACCCAGGCCAACTGGCGTCGCATTGCGCACATCATGGCTGACGTGATCTATGAACGGCTGCTGGGCGAGAAAGGCTACTTCGACACCCGCATCGTCTATATCTCTGCCACCGGACCGCGCGACCGGCGCACCAAGCGCCTCGCGATCATGGACCAGGACAGCGAGAACAATCGCCTGCTGACCGACGGATCGTGGCTGGTGCTGACGCCGCGCTTCCACCCGACCCGCGATGAAATCGCATTCATGAGCTATGCCAACAATCGCCCGCGGGTCTATCTGTTCGACCTGAGTTCCGGCCGGCAGAGCATGTTGGGCGATTTCAACGGCATGACCTTCGCCCCCCGGTTCGCTCCGAACGGAGCCAGCCTGGTGATGGCCGTGACGAACGGCGGCGGGTCGGACATCGTTTCTGTCGATCTTGGCAGTAAGACGCCGCACAAACTGACCGATTCGGGTTCGATCGATGTCAGCCCCTGCTTTAGCCCGGACGGCTCGCAAATTGCGTTTGCCTCCGATCGCGGCGGCGACCAGCAGATCTATGTCATGGGTGCGGGCGGCGGCGGTGCCAAACGGATCAGCTTTGGCAACGGCAGGTACGCGACCCCGGTTTGGTCGCCGCGCGGCGACCTGATCGCCTTCACGCGATATGCCGGCGACACCTCCAACTTCTCGATCGGCGTGATGCATCCCGACGGCTCCGGCGAACGCATCCTGTCCGAAGGCTGGCTGGTCGAGGGGCCCACCTTCGCGCCGAATGGCCGGGTGCTGATGTTCTGGCGGGAGACGCGGTCGCAGGATGCGCGCGGGCGTGGGTTCTCCTCACGTCTGGTGTCAGTTGATATCACTGGCTTTAACGAACGTCCGGTGGAAACCCCGACCGACGGTTCCGATCCGGCCTGGTCGCCGCTGGGAACGTAAAAATTACGCTACCACAGGGTGCTAAAAGCTGAGGGGTGAGGGCAAAACCGGTCGGAGTGCCGTGGCCATGCCTGTGCCCGTGTCGTTCCAAAAAAGTAATCGACGAGATCGCCATTGTCCTGCTGTGCCCGTATCGGAGAGGGTGGGCGCCATCGCCACACTGTGTTGTTGCAGCAACATAGGAGGCATGCGTCGGTAAAAGCCGTTCTGGAACTTGACCATCCTCCTCACGACGGTTTAATCGCTCACGCGGGCGGAACGGATTACCGTTTCATCCTGCGCGGGTAATGCTCACGCATTGGATTGCACCCCATCCAGGGACGAATAGAAGATGAACATCAAGATCCTCGGCGCTTTGTCCGCCGTCGCCCTGCTGGCGGCGTGTACCACTCCTGCCACGACCCCCGTAGCTCCGGGCGGCTCCGTTGCCACCATCGTTCCCGGCAGCCAGGAAGACCTTGTCGCCAATGTCGGCGATCGCGTTTTCTATGACTACAACAAATCCACCGTTCGCGCCGATGCAAAGGGCACGCTCGACAAGCAGGTCGCCTGGCTCGCCAAGTACGGCAGCGTGAATGTGCAGATCGCTGGTAACTGCGATGAGCGCGGCACGCAAGAATACAACCTGGCACTCGGCAACCGCCGTGCGACCGCAGCCTCTTCCTACCTGAAGGCCAAGGGCGTGGCTTCGGCGCGCATGACCACGATCAGCTACGGCAAGGACCGTCCGACCGCTCAGGGTTCCAATGAGCAGGCTTGGGCGCAAGACCGTAACGCGATCACCTCGGTTCGCTAATCGATCGGCCCTGTAGGGGCCGATCACCTAAATACACTTGGCCGGCAGTTGGGGTGGAGTTCGCCGCCCCGATTGCCGGCTAATTGCGTTTAGGCGGCGCCCAACAATAACCGCGTCGCTACGAGCGGCGCGCCCACCAGGACGAGATCGGACAGCCTGGACCCAACCAAAACGGTAATATTTGGGCCTGGCCTTAGGCATCACAATTCGCGTGACGGCGGCCGTTAGTTGCATAAACCTTATACCAACGGCCCTATGTCCTAACGCGTCACAGTCATGGCAGGCGAAGGCCCGCCATCCACGCCTCGCGATGCTGGTTCGGACAAAGACGAACCGGTCACGGCATTGATGTATTGAACGACCGACGCCGCCATGATCTGCTTTGCCCCCGATGGAATGACGCGCTCCCACCAGCCTCCGTAAAGCGATTCAAATGGCCAGGGAGCCAGCGTGTCGGCTATTTCACGAACTGTTGCCGCATTGAGTGGAATAAAATTCGGGTAACTGCGCATGAAGGTTAGTCCCTTGTCGGGTCTCACCTGCACGGTATCGCCGGTCAGCAATACGCCTTTTCCCTTCGCCCCCTGCGCCCAGTGCAGCACGGCGCTGCCGGGAAAATGGCCACCGCAGCGGATCAGGGTGATGCCCTCGGTGAGTTCCTGCTGATCGCCTTCCCAGAATGTCACCACGGAATCCAGCCGCGTGACGAACTTGCGATCCCTCGCATGCACGTACACCGGGGCACTTTCGAAGGCGTGGCTCCATTCCACCGCCGATCCCAGGAAGTGGGGATGCGAGCAGGCGATCCCCGCGATGCCACCAAGCGCTTTGAGGATGGTGACGGTTGTTTCGTCGAGGAAGCCGATGCAGTCCCACAGGAAGTTGCCGGCCGGGGATCGCAGGATGAGGGCACGCTGGTCAATGGCGAAGGCGGGAAACGTGCCGACGCCCATAAGGCCGGGTTCCAGCCGGCGAAACGCATTGAAGTAGGTTTTGCGCATCGCGTGCAGGGTGGTCCATGTCTGCCCGGCCGGATTGACGTATTGACGGTCGTCCTGACAGATTTTGCAGCCGGCTGGCGGTGCCTCGGTATAGGCGTATTGGCAGCCACAGGTCGTGCAGATGAAGGCGGGCATGCGGGCGCTTTCCTCAGGGACCGGGTGCCTGCATCAAATCGTGGTTGTGCGTCGCACACAACCACGATTTGGCAGGCACCGATTTGGCAGGCACCGATTTAGACGGCGAACAGAGCCAGGATCGTGGCCGGGTTCACGTCCTCGATCCTGGCCGGCTGCCAGGCGGGTTTGCGGTCTTTGTCCACAATCATCGCCCGCACGCCCTCGGCGAAGTCGGGGTGGGCCATGGTGGTGCGGGTCAGGGCGAACTCCGCGTCCAGGGCCTGCTTCAGCGTCAGGTCACGGCCACGGCGCAGCGCCTTCAGGGTCCAGTGCAGCGCGGACGGCGAGACATGACGCAACGACTTCAGCGCGGCATCGGCCCACTCAGCCTTGGCAGCTTCAAGACGGGAAACAATTTCGCCGACCGAGGCCGCCGCGAAGCATTGGTCGATGGCTGCGCGCCGATCGGCCAGGGAGAACGCCGGCAACGGTTCATTGTAAACCGCCAGTGCGGCGATGCCGTCGCGGGCGAGGGCGGCGGACAGGTCCGGCAAATTGGTGCGGGAGGTGAAATGCGTCGCCAACCCGGCGTGAACGGCGTCACCGCCGTTGATCCGCAGCCCGGTCAAACCGAGATAGGTGCCAAGTTCCCCCGGCAGACGCGGCAGCAGGAAGGTGGCGCCGATGTCCGGGAAGAAGCCGATGGCGGTTTCCGGCATCGCGAACCCGGCGTGTTCCGTCGCCACTCGGTAGGGAGCATGCACCGACATGCCGATGCCGCCGCCCATGCAAATGCCATCGATCAACGCGATGTAAGGCTTCGGGTAAGTGGCGATGGTGACGTTCAGCGCGTATTCCTCGCTGAAGAACTGGTCCACCGAGGCGCGGTCGCCGGACATCTGACCATCTCGGAGCGCTCTGATGTCGCCACCGGCACAGAAAGCCCGGTCGCCCGCGCCCTCGATCACCACCGCATCGACGTGCGGGTCCTCGCGCCAGGTTTCCAGGATCGCGGCACAGGCGCGGATCATTGGCAGGTCAAGCGCATTCAGGGCGCGGGGCCGGTTCAGCAGGATGCGTCCAATACGGCCGTCACGGCTGGTGACGACGGTCTCTTCGGTTGTCATTAAGCGATCTCCTGGCTTGGGGATCGTGTAGCCCGGGGCTTCCGGCGATGCCAAGTGGCCGGCGGACGCCACTCGACACCTCCCCGGCCCGCGCATTATTGAAGGACAACAAAACGGAGGAACCCACATGCGCCTCGCGATCATCGGACAGCAGGATTTTGGCAAGGCCACCCTGGAAGCATTCCTGGCGCGTGGCGACGATGTCGCGGCGGTGTTCTGCGCACCCGAAAAAGGCCGCCCCGATCCGCTGCGCCTGGCCGGGGAAGCCGCCGGAGTCCCGACGTTCCAGTTCCCAAAGCTGACCGGCCCGGAAGCGCAGGAAGCCATGCGCGCCGCCAAGGCCGACATTGGCGTGATGGCCTACGTCACCCAGTTCGCGCCGCAGGATTTTTGCAATATTCCGAAATTCGGCACCATCCAGTTCCACCCCAGCCTGTTGCCGCTGCATCGCGGCGCGTCCTCCATGAGCTGGTCGATCATCCAGGGCCGCACCGAAACCGGTTTTTCCATATTCCGCCCGACCGATGGGCTGGATGAAGGCCCCGTCATCCTCACCCGCTCCGTCCCGATCGAGCCGGAGGACACGCTCGGTTCGTTGTATTTCGGAAAAATATTCCCGATGGGGGTCGCCGGCCTGATCGAGGTGGCGGACATGGTCGTTGCCGGCAAAGCCCCCGCATTGGCGCAATACGAACCGAATGCCGGGTACGAGGGCATCATCCGCGACGCCGAATCCCAAATCCATTGGGCGACGCATGTGGACCAGACCTTCAACCTGATCCGCGGCTGCAATCCAGCCCCGGGCGCCTGGACGACGCACGACGGCAAAAAGCTGTTCCTGTTCGAGAGTACCAAGCGCATTGCCCGGACCTTCGGCGAGGTGAAGGGAAAGAAGATCGGCCAGGTTGTCGCGCAAAATGGCACCAGCCTGACGATTCACGGTCAGGGCGGATTCATTGAGGTCCACCGCGTGCGCTGGGACGGTGGCAAGAAAACTGCCGCGAATGAGGCCGGATTGGAAATCGGCGCCATTCTGGGCGGCTAGCCGGCCCGCTATCGGCCAAGACCGGCATACCGGCATCTGTTCCCTCTCATGCCTCGGTTCGTCCGGGGCATGACGATCGGACGGCCGAAACCGGGCGGCAACGCGTCCGGCATCAGACCTGACGCACCAGTTCCATAATATCCGCTCTCTCCGGCGTGCCCGAATGGAGAATCTGCTACCGAAATTCCAAAAAAGTAGGCGATCTGTCGATAACCAATATGGTCTGGGAATGGATTGTGGCACACAGTTGTTTGCCCGGTTTCCATCCGGGGGTCGTTGCCCCAAAACGCGGTGGCCTGTAGCGTCAGTTCCTTAGCAGGAAGCCGGATATCAGTCTGTTCATGCTCGCCCGTACGTTCCTGGCCGCTGTGACGCTTCTAATCGTCCCGGTGATCGCCTCTGTTTCCACCCACGCCGGTCCGAACGATCTAATGATCGTTACGCGCGACGGGGCGCTGCAACATGCGGTGCAATCCGCCTATGTGCAGCCGTTCACCGCTGTCACCGGGACGCCGGTCCAGCAACTGGTGTGGGAGGGTGGGATCGACACGCTGCGCACCCAGGCCAAGGTGACCGATGACCCTTGGGATTTAGTGCTGGTCGATTCGGACGAATTGGCGACCGGCTGTTCCGAGGGTTTGTTCGAGAAGCTCGATTGGCCGGCGATCGGCGGCAAGGACCACTATCAGCCGCAAGCCGTGAGCGAGTGCGGACTGGGGGCGGTCATCGTCGCCACCGTATTGGCATGGGACAAGGACAAGCTGCCCGTTGCGCCGTCGTGGGCCGATTTTTGGGACGTGGCAAAGTACCCCGGCAAGCGTGGCCTGCGCAAAGGCGTGCGTGGCAATGCGGAATTCGCTTTGATGGCCGACGGTGTGGCGCCGGCGGAGGTCTATAAGACTCTGTCCACATCGGACGGCCTCGACCGGGCATTCCGGAAACTGGATCAGCTCAAGCCCTATATCGTGTGGTGGTCCACCGAAGCCGAAGCGGCCCACATCCTGGCCTCTGGCGATGTGCTGATGACCACCGCGCCAAGCGGTCAGATCGCGACGATGGCGGAGAAGGAACGCAAAAATTTCGGCCTTCAGTTCACCTCCAGCCTGTACGAGTTGGAAAGCTGGGTCATCATGAAGGGCAGTGCTTCGACGCGTATCGCGCAGCAGTTCCTGTATTTCACCGGTATGCCCGCGATCCAGTTGCGTTTGTTGCAGCGCAGCGGCGAGGGCGGATTGGCCAAGGGTCTCAATGACGGACTGCCGCCGGAACTCGCTGCCGTGTCCCCCAGCAACCCGGCTGCCCTGGCAGCGGGTCTAAGGGTCGATGCCGGGTTCTGGCGTGACAATCTGCCGAAGCTGCGACAGCGGTTCGATGCCTGGCAGGGGCATTAACCATGATCGTTCGAGGTTGAACCCTCTCGCGTGCCGATCATGGTCTAACTTTATGTTTGATCGCGTGATCGTGTGAGGTGGAAGCAACCTCAAACGATTGCGCTCTAAGGTTCCCCCGCTGAGAAAATTGCAGGGTCAAGCTTTTCTGATTTGATTTGATGCAAACGGCGCTTTGCGCGACGCGCTGTGCGGTGCGATAAGCGCCGCAGATGCGTGTTCTGTACCACCTCCCCCTATCGCCCTATGCTCGTAAAGTCCGTCTGGTCCTGGCGGAGAAGCGGCTGCCGTTTGAGCTGCGGCTTGAAAAAGTCTGGGAACGCCGGCCCGAGTACCTGGCATTGAACCCGGCTGGCACCGTTCCCACGCTGATCGAGGATAACGGCCTGGTCATCCCGGACTCAACGGTGATCTGCGAGTACCTCGACGAAGCCTATCCCGAAAGCAGTCTGCTCGGTCGCACCCTGGCGGAACGGATCGAGGTGCGCCGTCTCGCCACATGGTTCGACAGCCGGTTCGCCGTCGAGGTGACCCAAAATCTATACGGCGAGAAATATCTGCGGCGGCTGACCCGCCGGGGTAACCCCGATCCGGCCGCGATACGGACCGGCTACACCGCGCTGCGCTATCACCTGGACTATATCGGATGGTTGGCGGAAACCCGGAAGTGGTTGGCCGGCAGCGCCCTGTCGATGGCGGACTTCGCAGCGGCAGCGCATCTGTCCACGCTGGATTTCATCGGAGAGATCGATTGGTCGGTCTCTCCTCCCGCCAAGGACTGGTACGCCCGCATGAAGTCGCGCCCCAGCTTTCGGGGGGTACTGGCGGATCGGGTGCCGGGCACCACGCCGCCGGCGCACTACGCCGATTTGGATTTCTGAATTCCCCGGCCGGGAGTTCCTCCTGGCCTTACTTCCTCTGGCCATCCGTCAATATAGATGACAGGCCACCTATCTTCTGTTGTCTGGCCCGCGGCGGCGCGTCCTCGGGTTAGGTCCGCCGCTTCATGAAAGGCAAATTCGTGCGTGGCGGCAGACTACCGTTCGGCTGTTTCTTTCGGGAGTCGAAAGCCGAAGGTTGCCGCGCCGGCCGGAATGATGTTACCGCACGGCCGCGACAACGGTAGGGATATGCGGCTACATGAAGCTTTTGCTGACGGGCGGATGCGGATTTATCGGATCGGCTGTGGTTCGACACCTGCTGCGCAACACCGATCATGTTGTCATCAACGTCGATAAGATGACCTATGCCGCGTCGGAAGACGCGCTGGAGGACGCCTTCCAGCATAACCGGCACCTGTTGATCAAAGCCGACATCGCCGACGCCGGCGCCATGCGTCAGGTGTTCGAAACGCACGATCCGGATGCGGTGATGCATCTGGCGGCTGAAAGCCATGTCGATCGGTCGATCGACGGCCCGGCTGATTTCGTGCAGACCAATGTCGTCGGCACGTTCATCCTGCTGGAGGCCGCACGCCGCCATTACAGCGCCTTATCGGCCATCCGGAAGGCGGCGTTCCGGTTCCACCATGTCTCCACCGATGAAGTCTTCGGCGCCCTGGAACACGACGATCCACCGTTCACCGAAACCACGCCATACGACCCTCGCAGCCCCTATTCGGCGACCAAGGCCGCGTCCGACCATCTGGTTCGCGCCTGGAGCCACACCTACAAGCTGCCGGCCCTGGTTTCCAACACCTGCAACAACTACGGCCCTTGGCAATTCCCGGAAAAGCTGATCCCGCTGGTGACGTTGAACGCTTTGGAGGGCAAGGACCTGCCGGTCTATGGCGACGGGTCCAACATACGCGACTGGTTATTTGTCGAGGACCATGCCGAGGCTCTGGTCCGCGTCCTTGAAAGCGGTGTCGCCGGGGAAACCTATGCCATCGGCGGCCGTCAGCCTCGCACCAATCTCCAGGTCGTGAAGGCGATATGTGCCCATCTGGACCTGCGGGTGCCTGACCCCGCCGGTCCCAGGGAACGCCTGATCCGCTACGTCACCGACCGTCCCGGTCACGATTTCCGGTATGAGATCGATCCGTCCCGCAGTGAAAAGGCGCTGGACTGGAAAGCCCCGCATGATTTCGAGCGCGGTCTGGCCCGCACCATCGACTGGTACCTGGACAACCGCACATGGTGGGAGGGTCTGCGCTCTGCCCGTCAACGGCTGGGAACCGGTGACAAAGGAATGGACGACAAAGGAAAAAGCACATGAAGGGAATCCTGCTGGCCGGCGGTTCCGGCTCTCGCCTGCACCCGATGACCCTGGCGGCGTCCAAGCAGCTTCTGCCGGTCTATGACAAACCCATGGTCTATTACCCGCTTTCCACGTTGATGCTGGCGGGTATCCGGGACATTATGCTGATCTCTACGCCCGAGGATCTGCCGCAATTCAAGCGGTTGCTGGGCGATGGCTCCCGGTTCGGCGTGCGGTTCGAATACGCGGTGCAGCCAACCCCGGATGGCATCGCCCAGGCATTCCTGATCGGCCGCGATTGGCTGGAAGGCGAGGCATGCGCCCTGGCGCTTGGCGATAACCTGATTCACGCCGACCATCTGTCCACCCTGCTGCGCGCTGCAGCCGCCAGACCGGCTGGCGCCACCGTGTTCGCTTATCAGGTGCGCGATCCCGAGCGTTATGGCGTGGTGGCGTTCGACGCGAACGGTAAGGCCGTGGAAGTGGTGGAAAAACCTGCTGCCCCCATCAGCAACTGGGCGATCACCGGCCTGTATTTCTACGACCGGCAGGTCAGCGACATCGCCCGCTCGATCAGGCCCTCGCCGCGGGGGGAGTTGGAAATCACCGACCTCAACCGTATCTATCTCGAAATGGGCACGCTGCATGTGGATAAGCTATCGCGCGGTTGCGCCTGGCTGGATGCCGGCACGCCCGACAGCCTGCTTCAGGCGGCAACGTTCGTGCAGACCATCCAGTCGCGCACCGGGATGCTGGTTGGCTGCCCGGAGGAAGTCGCCTTCCGAATGGGATTCATCGATGCTGACCGCCTGCGTCACCATGCCGCGCATCTGGGGAAGACCGAGCTCGGACGCGTGCTGATGGAATTGGCCGAAGGGGAAATGTCTTGAAAGTCGAGGATCTGGCGATTGCCGGCGTTAAGCTGATCACACCGCGCCGCTTTCAGGACCCGCGTGGGTTTTTCTCCGAAACCTGGAAGGATGGTGCGTTTGCCGAGGCCGGCATTCCCGGACCGTTCGTGCAGGACAACCATGCGGTTTCGACCGGCATCGGGGTGCTGCGCGGTCTGCATTGCCAGGTCGGGCCGAACGCCCAGGGTAAGCTGGTGCGTTGCATCAAAGGCGCGATCTACGATGTCGCGGTCGATGTGCGCTGGGGTTCGCCGACGTTCGGGCAGTATGTCGGGGCGGAGATCAGCGCCGATAACTGGACTCAGATATGGGTGCCTGTTGGCTTCCTGCATGCGTATTGCACGCTGACGGCCGACACCGAGGTTATCTACAAAGTCACCGCACCCTATGATAAGTCGGCAGAACGCGGCGCCATCTGGAACGATCCGCAGATCGGAATCGAGTGGCCGGTGCCAACGAGCGAAATTATCCTGTCGGACAAGGACAAGGTGCTGCCGCTGTTGCGGGATCTGCCGGCGTTGTTTCGGATGTAATGTGACTTCGTCCGCTCCAACATCGCTATCGCTTCGCGCGGGCGCCCGCCGAGCCGCCCTTTCTTCGACCGTCATCCCCGGAGTTGATCCGGAAGCCCGTCCAGACTCCAGCGGTCGCGGGGGTCTCGGGATCAAGTCCCGGATGAACTCCGGGGATGACGATGGCGCCCGGACAGACACAACCGGAAAGACGCCATGATGCACCCTATCCTCGTAACCGGTGGCACCGGCCAGCTCGCGTCCGCCCTGGCAGCCGCTGTGGGGGTTGTCCGGGTCGGACGCCCCGATTTCGACTTCGACCGCCCCGAGACGGTCGAGGCCGCGTTTCGTGCAGCAGCACCGCGTCTGGTGGTCAATGCCGCCGCCTATACCGCCGTTGACGCCGCTGAAACCGATGCGGACGCCGCCTATCGCGTCAACCGTGACGGCCCCGCGCTTCTGGCGCGGTTGTGCGCGCAGGCGGACATTCCGCTGATCCATGTCTCCACCGACTACGTTTTCGATGGCACCAAAACGGACCCGTATGTCGAAACCGATCCGGTAGCCCCGCAGGGCGTCTATGGTGCCAGCAAACTGGCGGGTGAGAACGCGGTCATGGACTCCGGCGCCCGCGCGATCATCCTGCGAACCGCCTGGGTGTATGCCGCCACCGGCAAGAACTTCGTCCGCACCATGCTGACGGTGGGGAAGACCCGGCCCCGGTTGACCGTCGTTGGCGACCAGCACGGCTGCCCGACCACCGCCGCAGATCTTGCCGATGCAATCCTGGCGATCATCGCCCGGATCGACGCAACGGGGTGGGAGCCAGCCTATCGCGGCGTCTTCCATGCCGCTGGTACGGGAGCAACGACGTGGTACGGCCTTGCCGTCGCGACGTTCGAGGAAGCCGGCCGTCATGGCGCCAATGTGCCAGAGGTTGCCCCCATTCTGACGGCCGATTGGCCGACCCCGGCAAAACGTCCTGCGAACTCGCGCTTAGATTGCACGCGGTTGCATGGCGTGTTCGGCGTCCGTCTGCCGCATTGGCGGGACAGCCTGACCAGAACGGTGAATGAGATTTTCGCGACTACACCGCCATAGAGTGGCTTCTGGCAGATTGAACGCACCCCGGGGAACACGCCGAGGAAGGTGATCGCAGCCGCCAACACCAAAAATGAGAACTGCTGTTCGCATGACCTACGGGTTGACGACGCGGCCTAATCTTTGAAGCGATTTAGCGGCCCGAAGCCGAAAGCCGGCGCCGGACGGCTTCCACCTCGCCGCCGGTCAGCACGGGGCTGACGCCCGCCCATCCCAAGGCATCGTGTCGCCGAGGCCACTCGCGAATTGGCTACCCTTTATCGTCGCCGCAGTTCGGCCTATTGATTTGGTGTCCCGGCTCGGTTCGGGCCGGAACGGGGGAAGCAGTGCCGCGTTTGATTGAGATCGTTCTGTTCCTGACGCCCTTTATCGGATTTGCGACCTGGCGGTTGCTGTTCCCGCAACCGTTGCCGCCGGTTTGGCTAATGGCCGGATGCGCCGGGTTCGCGGTGCTGATGTTCGCGGCCCTGCTGTGGGTGCGGCAGATGGATGCCGAGGATGCAAACCGCCGCTACATTCCGGCCGAGTTGCATGGGGGCCGTATTGTGATAACAAAACCTTGATAAAACGCGATGATTTTCTGACGGATACGGCACTGGGCCGGGTGTGGGACGCACTGCCGGAAGCGCGCGTGGTGGGCGGCGCGGTGCGGGACGCTCTGTCGGGCCGGCCGGTTGCCGACCTCGATCTGGCCGTTCCGCACCGGCCGGAGGCGGTGATGCAGACGTTGCGGCAGGCGGGGGTGAAGGTGGTCCCGACCGGTTTGGCGCACGGCACCGTCACCGCCGTCGTGGATGGACGAGGCTTCGAGGTCACCACCCTGCGCCACGATGTGGAAACCGACGGCCGCCATGCCGTGGTCGCGTTCACGGCGGACTGGAAGGAAGACGCCGCGCGACGGGACTTCACCATCAACGCCATGTCGATGGCGCGCGATGGGACGGTGTTCGACTACTTCGGCGGCCGCGCCGATCTGACGGCAGGCCGAGTGCGTTTCGTGGGCGATCCCGCCACCCGAATTGCTGAGGACTACCTGCGCATTCTGCGTTTCTTTCGATTTCAGGCCCGGTTCGGCCGGGTGCCTCCCGATACCGCCACGCTTGACGCCCTGAAAGCCGGCATCCCTGGCCTGGGTCAGTTGTCGATCGAGCGGGTATGGAACGAACTGCGTCGTATCCTGGCTGCGCCGGACCCGTTCTGCGCCGTTGCGCTGATGGAGCGGCTGGGGATTTGGACGGCGGTTGTGCCCGAAGCCCCGTTTATGTCTCGGCTGGCCGGTTTACCACCGGACCCGCTCCTGCGGTTGGCCGCGATGTTGCCTCGCGACGAACCGGGTCTGGCAAAAGCGAGACAATCGAACATTCGTGCCGACTCGACCGCAATCCCTTTAACCTCCCCGTCATGGCCCGGCTTGTCCGGGCCACCTGTCGCGGCGGGCGGTGGCCCGGACAAGCCGGGTCATGACGAAGAGTGCCGGCAAGACATCCGGGGCGGCGCGCCTGAAATGGCAGGACGGCCGGCGGCCCTGGCGCTGGCCGTTCGGCTGAAGATGTCGAACGGCGACCGCGACCGGTTGGTGCGGTTGATGGAGACCCCTCGACCGGCTGGATCGGACGACGATCTGCGGCGGTTGCTGGCGGATCACCGCCCCGCCGATCTGCTCGACCGTTCCTGGCTGGACAACGACCCGGGCATCCGTCAGCGTTTGAACGGCATGCAGCGCCCGGTTTTCCTGCTGGAAGGCCGGGATGTCGTGGCACTCGGTGTTCCCCCCGGGCCGGCGGTGGGGGCGTGGTTGCGCGACACGCGGCAGTGGTGGATGAACGGCGGCTGCGTCGCGGGTCGCCGCGCCTGCCTCAACGAACTTGCAAGGAACGCCAATCTGCCCAACATGGGGGGTTAAGAGGTGAATGACATGCCGGATATCGAAATTTACACACAACCGTGGTGCCCGTACTGCGAGCGGGCCGTGCATATGCTGACGGCCAAAGGCGTTGCCTTCCAGGAGATCGATGCCCCTCCTGGCTCCGCTGCCAGGAAGCAGGCGCGGGAACGGTCAGGTGGACGCACCTCGGCGCCGCAGATCTTCATCGGCGGGCAGCATATCGGAGGCTGCGACGACCTGATGGCGCTGGACCGGGCAGGAAAGTTAAACACGCTCCTGGGGTTGGCGTGAATGTGCTGGCACTCCGATGATGGGAGGGCCAAACTGATGACGTTGAGTCTCTGTCAGGTTCGGGAATGATCCACTACCAGTTGCAGTGCGGACAGGCGCATGGTTTCGATGGCTGGTTCAAGGATAGCGCCAGCTTCGAGAAGCAGGCGAAGCGCGGCCTGATCGAGTGCCCCGAATGCGGCGGCACCGATGTGGACCGTGCGCTGATGGCTCCGTCTTTGGGACGGCGGGACGCGTCTTTGCCGGTTCCGGTGGAGGCCTCGGAGGAACCTGCCCGGGCTGTCGCGGCGCCGGTCGCGGGGCCGGAGAAAGTTGGTCGTTTGCCGGCCCAGATGCTGGCTGCGCTGCAGCGCATGCGGGCGGAAGTGGAAAAGAACTGCGACTACGTTGGACCGGAGTTCGCCGACCAGGCGCGGGCAATGCACCGGGGTGAGGTTGAGGCAAAGGGCATTTACGGGGAGACCACCGAAGAACAGGCGGAGAGCCTGGCCGAGGAGGGGATCGCCGTTGCAAAAATCCCGTGGGTGCCGCGCGCCGACGGCTAAGGCAGCGATATGTTTTGACCGTTCGGCCCCTTCTCGTCATGGCGGGCGAAGCAGGCTGTGTGAAAACTCTCGCCCGCGCTTTTGGCGGAGAATGGTTTTCTCCGACGGCTCCTCTCCGTCATGGCGGGCGAAGGCCCGTCATCCACGCCTTGCTGTCCCGGCCTAGAAAAGGCGCAGATGGTAGG
>JANXLQ010000139.1 GCA_025355085.1 Rhodopila sp. | reverse complement strand
CCTACCATCTGCGCCTTTTCTGGGCCGGGACAGCAAGGCGTGGATGACGGGCCTTCGCCCGCCATGACGGAGAGGAGCCCCCGGAGAAAACCATTCTCCGCCAAAAGCGCGGGCGAGAGTTTTCGCACAGCCTGGAAGGCCCGCCATCCACGCCTTTCGGCGTTCCGGACCAGCAAAGGCGTGGATGGCGGGCCTTCGCCCGCCATGACGATCCGGGTGACTACCGCCGTTTTGCCAAAATGAGACATGCTGATCGAGCAAACGACCGGCTGGACCGGCGAGCATACACATGTAACAAATAGGCCGGTCGAATACAATATTCGGCGGGAGGTGCCGTATGCGCCATGCTCGTAACGTCGGCCTCGTTGTCCTTGGACTGTTTATCGTCGTGCCGGCAGGTCGTGATGCGGGCGCCGCCGACCGGCGCGGTGCGCAAAGTGGCCAACATCAAGTTCTGCCACCGCATGGACCGGTCGTAGCCGAGGTTTCGGTCTGCTTCGTGCCGGAACAGGAATGCGACACCTCCGTGGCCGGCGCCATTGGACGTGCGGAAAAGTCTATTCGGATTCAGGCCTATGGGTTCACCTCGCAGACAATTCTTCGCGCGTTGGCTGATGCCCGGGCACGCGGCCTTGATGTGCAGGCGGTCCTGGACAAGTCGGACGATCTGCCGGAAAGGGAAGGCGCTCGGCCACGCTCCGGGGGAGCCCGCTTCACCGCGGAGGCTGATATTCCGACATGGATCGATAGCAGCGTGGCCATAGCCCACAACAAGGTCATCATCATCGATGGCCATTTGGTCATTGGCGGATCTTACAACTACACCGCATCGGCGGAACACCGGAACGCGGAGAACGTCACGTTCATCGATGCGCCCGTGGTGGCGGATTTTTACATGGTGAACTGGGAGGCTCGGAAAGCCGCATCGCGTCCGTCGCGATACATGCCGGAGAACGAGCCGAGTACCGTCGCGTCGGCGGAAAGGCGGTAGTGGATCCAATCCGACAGAAGCATCCGGCCGGTCTGGTGGTGTTTCTAGGCTCTTATGGCATTGATTGTTAAAATCGCACGGCGATTGAACCAAGCTGGCCTGCGCAGGCCAGCCAGTCTGACACCAACAGGTAATGAGATATGAACCAAAGTCGTTGACAGGTTCAGGACCTCCGGCGGTTCGACCGCTCCCGCAGTACACATTGTTTTTGAGCCAAACATGAGGAGATTGGCAGGCACTTTTGGACGTGCTGCAATGCTGGACTCTGTTTTTATTCCGTATCTCCTGCGTGGTATTTATCTATGGCGAATGAAACGCAAGCTCCAACCTGGTACAGACTCGATGTTGAGCAGTGTATAAAACTGCTGGAAACCAATTCCGCCCACGGCTTGAGCCAATTTGAGGCCGAGCATCGGCTGATCCGCCACGGCCCTCAATAAGCTCGCCGAAAAAAAGCCACGCTCGGGGTGGCTCAAGTTCCTCGACCAGTCCGGCGAGGGCGCCATTAGCGCCGAAAATGGCGGCCAACTGCCGGATTTTCTGCCCTTGCTCACGCCTGCGGCACAGTGTTCGGATGCCCGCATCCGTGACGGCCAGCTTATCGGCGATCCCACCGAGGGCGCACTGCCGGTGCTGGCCGCCAAGGGCTTCGTCAATCAGGAAGCGGCGGCGGAGCGCAGCCCGCGCATCGCCGAAATTCCTTTCGATTCCGCGCACAAGTTCATGGCCACTTTTCACCGCGACGGCGCGTGGGTGCGTATGCTCGTAAAAGGTGCGCCCGACGTATTGCTGGCGCGTGCCGGCAGTTTTCTTGGTGCGGCGGGCGCGGCGCCGCTCGACGATGCGGCTCGCGCCGTCTTCGAGGCCGAGAACGCCGGTTTTGCCGGCCAGGCCATGCGTGTGCTGGCGGTGGCGATCCATATCCTTTGGATCAACATCATCATAGATGGCCCACCCGCCATGACCCCGGGCCTGGAGCCAGCCCGTACCGGCATCATGTCGCAACCCCCGCGCCATAGCGACGAGCGCATCCTGTCCATGGCTCGACTCGAGCGACTGCTTATATACGGACTGACGATGGCGGCTGGTACTCTCGGCCTGTTTTATTACGCCCGGGAACGCGGCGAATCCTACGCGCTGACGCTGGCTTTCACCGCCTTCGTATTGTTCCAGTTTTTCAATTTATTCAACGCCCGCGCCGAACATTATTCCATCTTTAACCGGCAGTTTTTCAGCAACGGCAAGCTGTGGGCGGCATCTGGCACGTTAGTTGGATTGCAGGGGCTGGTGGTACACTGGGCACCAGCCCAGGCCATCTTCCATACCACGGCATTATCCGCCAAGGACTAGTGCCTGGCGTTAACGGTGGCCGCATCTATCGTACTGCTGGATGAAGTCTATAAATCGATATTGAAATTTCTCCATTATCGTCAACGGAGTCACGCATGAGCCAAGACATTCCCCCTCCATTTCCGGAGCCATTGAACGATCCGTTCATCCATGTGCTTGCGGTGTCAATACGCTATGCCGTGCGGGCTCTGGCGGTGCTGATGGTGCTGGTGATCTGGTGGGGCGTGGCGGACGTGGTTTACGTGCTGTACACGCGCGTCATTTCCCATCCCTACTATTTACTCAACATCAGCGATATTTTAGCGACCTTCGGTGCGTTCATGGCCGTGCTGATTGCAATCGAAATTTTCATCAACATCACCAGCTACCTGCGCGAGAACGTCATCCATATCAAGATCGTCCTGGCCACGGCCTTCATGGCTGTCGCCCGCAAGGTCATCGTGTTGGATTACAAAGAAGTCGGTTCAGACTATGTGTTCGCGACCGCTGCGCTCGTGCTCGCGCTGGCCGTGGCCTATTGGCTGGCTGTGGTGAAAAACAACTCCGTAGAAAACCCCGGCCACCTCTAATACCAACGGCCCTATATAATGACCGTTCGGCCCATTGCCGTCATTGCGAGCGAAAGGCCGCATCTACATCTCGTGATGCTGGTTCGTGCAAAGGCGTGGATGGCAGGCCTTTCAGGCTGTGCGAAAACTCCCGCCCAAATTTGCGTTGGAGAATATTTTTCTCTGGCATGCCCCTGTCGTCGCGACGGCCCAATCCCGTCACGGCAGGAGAATGCCTACCATCTGCGCCTTTTCTGGGCCGGGAGAGCAAGGCGTGGATGACGGGCCTTCGCCCGCCATGACGGAGAGGAGCCGTCGGAGAAAACCATTCTCCGCCAAAAGCGCGGGCGAGAGTTTTCACACAGCCTGCTTTGCCTGCCATGACGAGAAGGGTCAGGACATAGGGCCGTTAGGGCTGGGGCGATGTGGAAACCGGCCCCTATTTCGATCCCTCGATGTCCGCCTTGCCGGGGGTCAAACGGGTATCGGACCTTTGCGATAGCTGTATGAATTTATTGTTACCCACTGGATCGGTGGATAACTTCGGGGAAGACCGATGAAGAGAGGTTATAATCGATTGATAAATCAAGATTTTGCCAAACTGCTGAAATATTAGGCAGCCGTCTATATTATTGGTTTAATTTCGGTACACGATCAACGTCTCACGTCACCATCGTTCATTGCTCCTCGGGGCGAATTTGAGCGACTGGCCTGGAAGATACGTGCCGCGTCCTTTCAGCAACCAGGAGGGGAGATTTTCTGCCTCTCTGTGCTGCTCCGCGCTTACCGGTGTCAGGTTAGCTTTTTAGAAGCGGCGGCATGGCGATGATCGGAATGCCCGATCAAAGCCGGCAATCGATTCCCGAAACGGTTTGTATGACGGGCTGTGGCGGAGTTGCGGTCATCGCCCCCGGCCGTCCCCTCATCAAACCACGACAGGACGGCCTTTCTTGCCGTGGTTTGATGAAGGGGCGGCCGGAGGCACCGCCATCAACACTTTCGATGCAAAATTTGCATCGATCGTGCCTCAATCGACGACGGTTTCGCTACCTTCCGATCGGGCTAAACAGCTTCCTTCAATTCCTTTGCCGGCCTGAACGCGATCTTCCTGCTGGCTGCGATTTGGATGGCTTCGCCCGTAGCTGGGTTCCGTCCCATCCGAGCCTCTCGCGCCCGTACCTGCAAAATGCCGAGACCGGTCAGGCGGATTTTGTTGCCGTTCTTGAGCTGCGCGGTGGCAAGCGTCACCAGATCGCCAAGGATGGCTTCGGCCAGCTTTTTCGAGAGATCATGGGTAGCAGCCAACTCGGCGGCGAACTGCTTGAGCGTGACGGTTACCTGCGGCACGGCTTTGGCCGGGGCTGCTTTCTTGATCGCGGCGGCGGACTTCTTCGGCGCAACGGCTGCCGTTTTCGCCGGGGCGGCCGATTTCTGGGGGGCGGCAGCCTTCGCCGGCGGCGCAACCTTCTTAGCGGCAGGGGCAGATTTTTTGGCGGGCGGCATAACAACTTCCTTGATTTAGTTTTGGCAATACAGCCTGCTCATGTCATCTCGATTCGGACAACTGAAACCTTACGGTTTTAGGCGCTTTAACCTCTGCCATATCGACAATTTCGCGATCGGTGTCTGGATATCGATGTCTTGTTCGTGTGTCGTGGCCCTCTAAAACGCAAATCCGGTGTTCAAAACAATTCCATCGATCGGCATGGCTACGGTTCGTTGACCACTCCTGCATCGGTCCATTCCCTCGGTGGAGCATCCAGGATGTGGGTGACGAACTGTTTAAATCTGTCGCTCGTGGTCTATCGGGCGCGCAGTTTTTTCATCCATTCGGTATCCAGGGTCTCGCCTGTCGCTATGTCCACTGGGCCAAAACATATCTCAAGCAGGCCAAATTGCTGGAACAACCCAAACGGGGATCGGTCCAGATTTCCGCTCGGGGTCTTGAAATTCTCCAGACGAGTCCGTCGAAAATAGACGGCACGTTGCTCCTGCAGTTCGATGAGTTTCGCACTTTCGTTGGCAAGCCAAAGATCGATGAAGGGCTGGCGTCGCAACCCACCGCCTCCGTGCCTTTGGAGCCATACAGCACCACGCCGGAAGAACAAATCGCCAGCAGCTATCCAGGACCTTGGTGGAGGCACTGAGAGATGCCCTCCTGGCTCGCATACTGGAAGGTTCGCCCGCCTTCTTCGAAAAACCGATCGTCGATCTTCTGGTAGCGATGGGATATGGCGGATCGAGAGCGGACGCTGGCGAGAAACTTGGTGGAAAGGGGGATGGCGGCGTCGATGGCGTCATTCGAGAGGATCAGCTTGGCCTCGATCGTATCTATCTCCAGGCAAAACGATACCAGATCGGCAACTCAGTCGGAGCCCCTGCCGTCCAGGGGTTCATTGGCGCCCTGGTTGGTCAAGGAGCACAGAAAGGCGTGCTCATCACGACGTCGTCATTTACTAAGGCAGCCTTAGACGCCGCAGCGCAGTCCGGATCGCTACGTCTCGTGCTGATTGACGGCGATGCCCTGACGAAACTCATGGTACGGTTCAACGTAGGCGTTCGAACGGCTCGGACTGTAGAAATCAAGCGTGTCGATCTGGATTATTTCGAAGATGCGGAAACCGAATAGCCGGCGCACCCGCCACAACAGGGACCAACCTCGCGGTATTTTTCGCGTTTCGACCCTGCGCCGGTCGCAGCCATCGCTACGTCGTGGCGAACCGGCCCGTCTCGGTCACCGTCCCCGGTTCGTGTCTCGCCGTTCCCATGAACTCCAAGCGGGTGGCAGCGAGCGAGACGGCCGAGGCATCCATAACCCGCGAAGGCGTGCAACACGTCGTTATGTCCAACAGACGTGTCAGTATCGAAATTCTAAGTAACTGATTTAATTGGCGTCCCGTACGAGATTCGAACTCGTGTTGGTGCCGTGAGAGGGCACTGTCCTGGGCCTCTAGACGAACGGGACATCGGCCAAGACGGGCCTTCTAGCCCGGAACTTCCGGAACCTCAAGCGCCCTAATTCAATTCGCCCGATTTTCTATCGCGCGAGCGAAATTCGGCCTGCCACGGCCCCTGTGGCCGGATCGACCAGCACGACGCGATCCACGCCGCCGCCCTGAAGTTGCACTGCCAGGCGTTCGCGCACTGCGACCACGCCGGCGATCCGCGTTCCGGGGGGCTCATCCAGCACCGCCGAGACAAAAGCCGGCAAACCGGCTACCGGCACCATAACCTCGGCCGTTGGCTTAGATGTTCGGCGCACGACGCCGACAATCAGGCCTGTGGTTCCAAGCACGATCAACACGCCCATGACGATGGTCGCGATCTTCAAAGCCCGCATGAAGTCTCCCATTCCGATCCGGAACCGGTTATCCCACATCCGCATGCCAACCAACAGCGAACCAACCCCTCCTTACCCCGGACCGGCCGATTTATCGCCGCCCGGCTTCCTCGCGGCGGAACCTGCGGCGTCCGGACCGATTTGCATCACCGCCACAGCGGACCATGCCGGCCTGCGCATCGACCGTTTCCTCGCCGACATGCTCGGCACCCTGTCCCGGTCGCGAATCAAAACCCTGATCGATGAGGGCAGGTTGCGCGGCGCAAAAGGCCCGGTCACTCAGCCCGCCGAAGCGGTCAAGGCTGGCGCCACCTATATCCTCGATCTACCCGCACCGATCGCGGCGACGCCGCAACCGCAGGCGATCCCGTTCCCGATCTTATATGAGGACTCGGATCTGATCGTGCTGGACAAACCCGCCGGCCTTGTCGTGCATCCCGCGCCCGGCAACCTCGATGGCACGCTGGTGAACGCGTTGCTGGCGCATTGCGGCCCGAGCTTTACCGGCATCGGGGCAGAGCGGCGCCCGGGCATCGTGCATCGGCTGGATAAGGACACCTCCGGCGTCATGGTCGTCGCCAAGACCCAACTTGCGAGCGATGCGCTGACCACCGCGTTCGCCAACCGAGATCTCGATCGCGCCTATACCGCACTCGTCTGGGGCCTGCCGCAGCCGCTGGCCGGAGAAATAGAGGGCGCGATAGGCCGCGACACCCGCGATCGCAAGCGCATGGCCGTCGTGGACAAAGGCGGCAAATACGCCCTGACCCGCTACAAGACGATGCGCGCCTGGAAGACCAGCCTTGCATTATTGGAATGCCGTTTGGCAACCGGGCGAACACATCAAATCCGCGTGCATCTATCGAACGCCGGGCATCCGGTCGTTGGTGATCCGTTATACCTGCGCCGCGTTCCTGCCGCCGCGAAAGGTATCGGACAAGCGCTGCGTGGGCGGCTTCTGGACTTTCCGAGACAAGCGCTGCACGCGGCCAGCCTGGGTTTCAAACACCCCAGAACCGGTCGTCCAATCAGGTTCGAAGCAGCCGTTCCCGCCGACATGCAGGCGCTGCTTGACTTCGTAGAATCCAACATGTCCGGCAGTTAACTATTCGTTAATCTTGACAGGACCATTTCAGTCCTGTATAACCCAAACATCGAAAGCGGAGGGATGCTCTGCTTCGGTGGGAACGTCCGGTTACACCATTGCCATATTGGGATGGGTCTCCGGGATGTGAAGACCCAATTTGCATCCGGATTGATGTCCGTCATGTTCATACCGCGACCTTGCGCTAGAATCGGGCAAGTAAAGCGTGGTCTGACAATAAGGAGTGTTCCTCATGGCCTTTGCTGCCCTCAATGTCGCCCCGGAAGGCAACCTGTCGCGGTATCTCCAGGATATCCGCAAATTTCCCATGCTTACGCCAGACGAAGAACTGTCGCTCGCCTACCGTTGGCGCGACGTTCAGGATATGGCTTCGGCCCATAAACTTGTCACTTCCCATCTGCGCCTCGTGGCAAAAATCGCCATGGGCTATCGCGGTTACGGCCTGCCGGTCGGGGAGCTGATCAGTGAAGGCAACGTCGGTATGATGCAGGCGGTCAAACGCTTCGATCCCGACCGCGGTTTTCGTCTGGCGACCTACGCGATGTGGTGGATCAGGGCCGCGATCCAAGAGTATATCTTGCATTCGTGGTCTCTGGTGAAAATGGGTACAACCGCGTCGCAGAAGAAGCTGTTCTTCAACTTGCGGCGGTTAAAAGGCCAGATGCAGGCTATCGACGACGGCGATCTTCAGCCGGAGCAAGTTGCTAAGATCGCCCGCACTCTGGACGTTCCCGAGCAAGATGTCGTCAGCATGAATCGCCGTTTGGCCGCGCCTGATCACAGCCTGAATGCGCCATTGCGCCAGGATGGCGAAGGCGAGTGGCAGGATTGGCTCGTGGATGAGTCGGAAACTCAGGAAACGACTCTGTCCGATCACGAAGAGCTCACAGGCCGTAAGGCGCTGCTGTCTGGGGCTTTGACCACGTTGAATGAGCGTGAGCGTCACATTCTGGTCGAACGGCGTTTGAAGGATAATCCGACGACGCTCGAAGATCTCTCACGCAGTTACAACATATCGCGTGAGCGGGTTCGCCAAATCGAAGTTAGGGCGTTCGAGAAACTACAAAAGGCAATGAAGGCCCAGATCGCCGAACGCAGATTGAATGGCGGCAGTCGCCAGGGCGCGTTAACGGCGGACTATGTTTGATACCGCTTATCGGTGTAAGCGTAACAAATTTATACCCGAACGACATTTCCGGACCCGATCCGGAGATGTTGTTCGGCGTTTATGTTTCTACGAACTGCTTTCGATCAAGAAAAGCGTCTATCCGCCACGAATAGCCGCCACACGGCGCGCTTACTCTATCCATGGATAGCACCCACTGATACCAACGGCCTTATATTCTGACCTGTCACCGTCATGGCGGGCAAAGTCCCGCCATCCACGAAACGCGATGCTGGTTCGACAAAGACGTGGATGGCAGGCCTTCCAGGCCGTGCGAAAACTCCCGCCCAAATTTGCGTTGGAGAATATTTTTCTCTGGCATGCCCCTGTCGTCGCGACGACCCAATTCCGTCACGGCAGGAGAATGCCTACCATCTGCGCCTTTTCTGGGCCGGGACAGCAAGGCGTGGAT
>JANXLQ010000138.1 GCA_025355085.1 Rhodopila sp. | reverse complement strand
CCGTGCCCAGTTGCGGACCCTTATCATAACCCCGGGGTGAATTGAACCTTCGAGTACGGCAAGATCGGCGATGCGAACCGACACCTCCAGCCCGCCGTGCTGAACATGAAAATGCGGTACGCCGTGCTCTTTATAATAAAGAAGCACGCGAATATCGCCGGAGAGACGCGCGATGGTTGGCATAACCCAACGATTTTGTCATGCAATGGTTAACCAACCGTGAACACCAGACGTTTTACCGGGCCTGGGTGGACATAGGCCGTTACCGAGCCTCTATCCCTCCGGGGCTGGTTGAATATCGACCATCAACTCATTTCCTAACTGCTCCAACCCCGCCCGCATCGCGTCCACTGCCGCGGCACTTGGCGCCCGCACGAACGCCGTCGCCCGGAACAGCGTACCGCCGCTGAACGATCCGCTGGCAACGCCGGTCGTTAATTCCTCGATATTGACCCCGTTCGCCGCGAAGATTTGCGTAATGTCGCGCACGATCCCCGGGCGGTCGTTGCCGACAACGTCCACCACCAACAACGGCTCCGACGCCACGGCCGGCGGTTCGGCTACGCCGCTTTGCACCTGAATACGCAGACCCTGGCTTTCCAGCGCCCGGAGATCGTCCAGCAGCGACTCCGGCGCCTCCACCAGCACGATCCCGGCGAACTGGCCGGCAAGCCGAGCCATACGGCTTTCAAGCCAGCTTCCGCCCCGGGCGGCGACGGCTGCGGACAGTGCGCGCACCAAACCGGGTCGATCCGGGCCGACGACCGTCAAAATCAGGGAAGCCATGGCCAAATTCCTCTCCAGAGATTGCAGCGACATACTCGCCATCGTCCCGCCGGGCCAGCCCGGCGCATCCCACCTATTCGCTTACGTTGTTGCAAATCGGGGCGCGGCATGGTTGTTACACGCGCCTTGGAGTATGCGTTCCTAATGTCAAAATTTGTTTCTGGCCGTCATTTTCTACAGACTCCCGGGCCGACCAATCTGCCCGACCGGGTGCTGCGCGCCATGGATCGGCATGCGATCAACCACCGGGGGCCGGAATTCAGCGCCCTTGGCCTGGAAATCGTCCGCAAGATGCGCGGCGTGTTTCAAACCGAATCCGCGGTTATCGGAATTTTTCCGGCCTCCGGCACCGGTGCCTGGGAATCCGCGCTGACCAACACGCTGGCTCCGGGTGACCGCATCCTGATCAGCCGCACCGGCCAGTTCTCGCATTTGTGGGAGCAAATGGCGACCCGCTTCGGCCTCGATGTCGTCGCGCTGGAAACCGGCTGGCGCCGTGGCGCGGATGCCGCCGCCATCCAACTGGCGCTGGAGCAAGACACCGAACACAAGATCAAAGCCGTCTGCGCGGTGCAGTGCGAGACCTCGACCGGTTGCATGACCGACATCGCGGCCGTTCGCGACGCGATGAACCACGCCAAACACCCGGCCCTGCTGATGGTCGATGCAATTTCCTCGCTGGGCTGCACCGACTACAAGCATGATGCATGGGGCGTCGATGTGACGATTGCCGGCTCGCAAAAGGGCCTGATGGTCCCCCCCGGCCTGTCCTTCACCGCCATCAGCGACAAGGCGCTCGCCACCGCCAGGGCCGGCGGCGGCCGCCGCAGCTATTGGGACTGGGAGCCGCTGGTCGCCTCGAACAAAACCGGGTTCTTCCCATACACCCCGGCGATGAACCTGCTGTACGCGCTGAATGAGGCGCTGGACATGCTGGCCGAGGAAGGGCCTGCCGCCACGTTCGCCCGCCATGCCCGCTATGCTCAGGCAACGCGTATGGCCGTCGCCGCATGGGGACTGGAACTGCAATGCCAGGACCCGAACGCGTATGCGCCGGGCGTGACCGCCATCCGCGTGCCAGAGGGCCACAGTGCCGACAAGCTGCGCGCCGTGATCCTCGAAAAATTCAACATGGCGCTGGGTAATGGCCTCGGCCGCATGGACGACAAAGTCTTCCGGATTGGCCACATGGGCGATCTGGGCGTGCTGTCGTTCACCGGGACGCTGACCGGTGTGGAGATGGGGCTGCGCGCGGCCGGCATCCCGCACAAGGAAGGCGGCGTGCAGGTGGCGATGAACTATCTGGCGACGACGAACGGGTAAGACCGCCCAGCATCGCGAGGCATGGATGGCGGGCCTTCGTCCGCCATGACTGTGACGGGTTAGGACAAAGAGCCGTCGGCATCCATGCCTTCGATCGCGGACACCAGTACGGCGCACGCGTTGGTGCCGCGGCGTTAACGCTGTTCCGGTGGGATATGCTCGATCCGCTTGATGTGCTCGGCGATCTGCTCCGGCGTAAACGACAAATGCACCCGCTTGATGCAGGGTGGCCGCTGCTGAACGGAAATGCCGGGCCGCCACTCGGTCGCCGGCCGGATGGGCCGCAGTGCGAATCCGCCGCCACAGTTCGGGCAAACGTTGTGCAGCCTGTTCTCAACACAATCCGCGCAGAAAGTGCATTCGAAGGAGCAGATGCGCGCCAGCGTGGAGGCCGGCGGCAGATCCCGGTCACAGAACTCACAATTCGGCCGCAGTTCCAAAGCCATGGAGACGCTCCGTGTTTGTCCTCTGGCTACCGGGCGATTAGCGAAGACGACGACATCCGCTAAAACAGCCCCGGATGCCTCGCCCGGCCCTTCAATCGTTTCGACCAACGGTTTCCGGCTTCGGCGACTTCCCTGCCACGCCCCCTGAATCGAGATCATGGCCCACCGCCGCAACCGGCTCCTGCGCGATCCGCGTCTGGAACATCTTCCGCCACATCGCGTAGAGGAACCCCCCTGCCCCAGCCGGCATCAGGAACATCACCGCGATCAAAATCACCCCATAAACCGCGCTCGGTGCCGCCTTCGATACCTTGTCGGCGAGGTTAGGCACGAATTCGATGAACGCCGCGCCAATCAGGGTGCCGCCGATCGATGACGCCCCGCCCACGACCAACCCCACGAACAGGAAGATCGATACGAACACCTGGAAACTGTCGGGTGCCACGAACTGCACCGCGATTGCGCCCAGGGAGCCGGCCAGACCGGTGTACATCGCGCTCAGCGCAAAGGCGCGGGTCTTGACGATCGGCAGGTTGATGCCCATCGCCTCGGCCGCCATCGCATGGTCGCGGATCGCCATCATCGCCCGCCCCATCCGGCCGCGCACGATGTTCCAGGCGATCACGTACAACACGGCCGCGACGCCGACGGTGAACAGATACAGCCACTGATCCGGCGACAACGGCAACCCGAACGGCGCCTCCGGCTTGTCGATCACCAGCCCCTGCACGCCGCCCGTCCACTCTTCGAACGCCTTGTATTTCAGTATCTGCGGGATCGCGACCGCCAGGGCGAAGGTCGTCAGCGCCAGATACAACCCGCCCAGCCGCAACGCCGGCAACCCCAGCACGAAACCGACGCCGGCACAGACGACGGCGGAAATCGGCAGGGTCAGCCAATACGGCACATTCCATGTCGTCATCAGGATAGCCGTCGAGTAGGCGCCGATCGCATAAAACGCGCCGTGCCCAAGCGATATCTGGCCGTTAAATCCTGTGAGCAACGAAAGACCCAGGATCGCAATGGCATAGACCACCACCATCGTGAGCTGGAACAGATGATAGTCGGTGAACTGAGCCACCGGGACGATCGTCGCCAGCAATACCAGAACAGCAATCAGCCATTGAGTCCGCATGCTCGTCATACCCGGCTATACACTTTGCGGCCCATCAGGCCGGTAGGCTTGATCGTCAGCACCGTCACGATGATTGCCAGTGCCAAGGTCAGCTTCAACTCGGTTCCAACCACATAGGCGCCACCGAGATTCTCGATAATGCCCACCGCGAAGCCGCCCAGCACGGCGCCAAGCGGATTGTCGATGCCGCCCAGCAGCGCCCCGGCGAAGGCATACAGCAGAATGCCGGACATCATGTTGGGGTCGAGGAATACGATCGGCGCCACCATACATCCAGCCACCGCCCCGATCCCGGCCGCGAGGCCCCAGCCCAGCGCCAGCATCCAGCCGACGCGCACACCGACCAACCGGGAAGATGTTGGGTTGAACGCCGCCGCCCGCATCGCGAGTCCCAGGCGGGTGTGCCGGAAAAACAAATATACACTCAGCAGCACGACCAGCGTCACGGCCGTAGATCCCAGTTCATGCCCGGACAAATACCCGCCCATCATCGGACGGTCGGGGAACGGGGTGGGGAATTGCTTGATGGTGTAGTCGAAGAACCATCCGCTCAGGCTGTTGACGATCAACAGCAGCCCGACGAACACGCCCACCGAGGCCAAAATCGGCGCGTTGGCCAGCGGACGCATCAGGACACGCTCGATCGCCACGCCAATCGCGAAGGAAACCACAACGGCGGCCAGGAACGCGATCCAATACGGAAAGCCGGCATTGATGAAGGTCAGCGCGATGTAGGTGGAGAATGTCGCCATCTCCCCCTGCGCGAAGTTCACATGATGGGTGGCCTGATAGATCATGACCAAGGCCAGCGCGACAGACGCATAAATGCCGCCCGTCGCAATGCCCGACATGATTTGATGGATGACGCCTGCGAGCATCGTGCCCCCTAGTCCGTGTTACGTGTCATTGTAGTGCTCTCACCGTCATGGCCTGTCCCGGCCATCTGCGCACGAATCGTCCTGCGGCGGACAACCGGGAAAGGCCCGGCCATGACGGTCAGACAGACGGTGCGGGACAACATCGCCGCTAATACCCGAGGTAAGAGCGGCGGATGCCCTCGTCCTTGCTGATATCGGCCGAGGAACCGGCCATCACGATGCGGCCGGTTTCCAGCACGTAGGCGTCCTCGGCGAATTCCAGTGCGATGCTGGCGTTCTGTTCCACCAGCAGGATGCTGACACCGGCGTCCTGCCGGATGCGCGCCAGTATTCGGAAAATTTCCTGCACGATCAGGGGTGCAAGGCCGAATGACGGCTCATCCAGCAACAGCAGGCGGGGCCGCAGCACAAGGGCGCGAACGATGGCGAGCATCTGCTGCTCGCCCCCGGACAATGTGCCGGCCTGCTGCTTGTACCGTTCCTTCAGCCGGGGAAAGTACTCGAACATATGCTCAAAATCGGCAGTCGTCTCGCGGGCCGGCCGGGTGTATGCGCCTAGGCGCATGTTCTCTTCGACCGTGAGTTCCATGAAGGTGCCGCGGCCTTCGGGCACATGCGCGACGCCGAGCCGCACGATATCTTCAGTCGCCATGCCTTCGATGCGCTTGCCGTCCAGGGTGACATTCCCGGTGGTTCGGACAAGGCCGCAGATCGCACGCAACGTCGTGGTTTTGCCGGCACCATTAGCACCCAGCAGTGCGGTCACGCCGCCCTGGCGAACCGCGAAATCGATGCCGTGGAGAACCCTGGTCTCGCCATAGGCGGCATGGAGGCCCTTAGCCTCAAGCAGATTGGTCACGCGCACACCTCAGACGTCACGGGTGGACGACATCCGTACGTCGCGTGTGAACGCGCCGCGCAAGTCGCGTGTGAACGCCCCTGGCATCTTAAATGCACACGCGTGTCGCATGATGTGCCGATGCAGCCCAAGCCTGCCATTCGCCTCCGATCCCCTCGTTTTTGGTTTTTCCAGACGGTTGGAAAGTGACGAAGCGAACCGGACGAGTCAATCGACATAAATTTGCCGCATGCCATCGTTCGGGGCGCCAACCGCATGGGGACGGCCAAAAGAACATCGTGACGCGCCGTAATTTCCGAACCGAACCTGCACCTCGCGGCGATCTCCAAGGCTGTTGTGCCGGGAAATCACGCCTTGCTCCAGGTCGATGGAGCGGGCTGGCACGCGCTGCAAAGGAACTCTTGGTTCCCACGAACATCACCCTGCGTGACACTTCCGCCGTACAGTCCGGGATTAAATCCGCCGGAGCGGGTGTGGGAGTTCCTCAAAGGTGGCCCGCTCGCCCACTGCCTGTACAACTCCGTCGATGAGATCATCGACAGAGTGTGCGACGTATGGCGGCGTTTTGTCGCAGAGCCAGGCCGCATCCGCAGCCTCTGCTCTTATCCATGGATGGAAACATGTTGATTTATAACTGAATTTATATCGAATCCGTATCAACAGTGCGCTACGCGAGTATATTGCCCGGCGCGATAACGCACGCGATGCGCCTGCGGCATCCGGTAAAGTGTCGTTGCGAAAGCGACCATTTACCGGACGCCGGGGCCGCCACCGCCGGAAATACCGTTCGGTATCCGGATGCGCTGGTGACATTCGCAAGGGCACGGCGTTCGGACCACCTCGCGCCAAATGCCGTCGTGGTGTTCGACGTTCTCAGCTCTACCTCCCGGCGGGCCCACCGGATCGAGAAGCTGCTGGAATACCGCGCTGTTCCGACCATCCGCCGCTATGCCATCGTGGAACACGGCAGCATCGGTATGACCGTGCATGCACGGTCGAACGTTGACGACCCTTGGACGGCGGCGGCTCTGACGGCTGACGATGTTCTTGCTATGCCTGAAATCGGTATTGATGTGCCCTTCGCGGCGTTCCGCGAAGGCACCGGCGTGCCAGGTATCGTGTCCGGGAAGGCTGAAGCCGTCTCCACGGCCTCCGCCCCCCCCGGCACGGCGGTCACACCGCGATCTGATCGAGTTCCTTGCGTGCGTTCTCCGGGCTGTAGAACCAGATGATCGCTGCCATGCTCACCAGGATCACCGGGATCAGCAGGAACGCGGCGACGAACGAACCCGTCACCTGCCGCAGCCAGACTGAGACGAAGGGCCACAGCACCGCCCCGATCAGGAACGCCATGGACCAGGAGAAGCCGTTGCCAACGCCGCGTATCCGGGTCGGGTACATCTCAGCGGTATAGGCGGTCACCGGCCCCCACACACCGATGAAGCCGAAAGACCAGGCCATCCCGAGAACCCAAAGCGCGACCTTGCCCTCGGCGAAGATCCAGATCGTCATGAAAACGGCCGCTTCCAGCAACAGAACGCCGAAGCCAAGCCGGCGGCCGAAGCGGTCGATCATCCAGCCGCCGAGCCAGAAGCCGAGCGTGGAGAACAGCGCCCAACTGATGTAGAAGCTGCCGTATTCGGCCGTCGACCAATGGTGCTGCTGCGCCAGGAACAGCGGCATCCACAGACCGACCGTGCTGTAAGACACCAGCGCCATGCTCGCGACAACCGTTGCCATGATGGTGTTGCGCCGGAGATCGGGCATGAACAGTTGCCGCAAGCCGGGCTTCCTCGTCTTTTCGATCCACTCCCGGTCATCGACGCTCAGCGCGTGCCCGGCGGCCTGGCGCTCGTTGATTCTCTGCTTACGATCCTGGGTACGGACCCAATAGGGTGATTCCGGACATAGCAGCCGCACATAGACTGCGAGGAACGCCACCCCCACGGGCAGCACGTAAGCCGTTCGCCACCCCCACTCCGTTACCACGAAGGTCACGATTACGCCGGCGAGCGCCGCGCCCAGGCCCCAGGCGGACCGGTCAACGCTGAGCACCACGCCGCGCAGCCGGGCCGGCCAGGTTTCCGCGACCAGCATCGAGCCCACCGCCCATTCGCCGTTGAGCGCGAAGCGCACCACGCTGTAGATCGCGATGAAACCGCCCCATGTCGGTGACAGCGCCACCAGCGGCATCGCCAGCGAGAACACCGCGATGTTGAGCGCCAGGATATTTCGCCGGCCATATCTGTCAGCCAGCCAGGGCCATAAATAGAGGCCGATGATACTGATCAGTGAGATGATCTGAATGCCGCTTCGGAAGGTGGGAAGGTCGATCTCGAAGTCTTTCATCACCATGGGCGCGACCAAAGCGAGAATCGCCCCATCCATGCCATCGAAGCCCCACCCGAGGCCATTGGCCCAGGCAATGTGCCAATGGGTCGAGGTGAGCCGGCTGGTGTCGGAGGCGTTTCGGTAAATTTGAGACTTTAGATGTCGAGACTCAAGCGGTCCGGCGACCACGGCCGCGCCAGCATCGGGCGCATCAACCAAAGCATCCTGCATCGTCGTTTCCCCTCTGCATTTTCTTGGGTCAGCATTTATTTGCCTAGCATACAATGAAATCGCAGGCAGCGCCATCTTGTGGGCGGCAAGCTCTGTCTGTAAAGGGCACGCGGCTACGGAATGCGCACATTTTGCTTCTGTATGAAGTGGCCTCGTAACGTCTAACCAAAAACCAAGCTAAAACGCATGTCGCGATGTAATTATTTGCTTCTTTCTGAAATGGATTCCATCCGATAAACGCTCTTTATATTAGACCTGTTGCGAAAGTCCCACCCAGGTCAAAAATATTAAACAAAATCAATATTATGAAATCGCCAAAATCGACTTTCACAACAAGTCTATTATTGATTCAATTTGTATTTCAGAAATAAAATAATCCCGCAGAGGCACACGGAGAGCGGTATTGGTATTTCGTTGCCGATTTGAGTGGAGTGTTACGGAATGATCCAGACAATCGCCGGCTCCCACCAGCCGCCGTCAGCACGGCCATGTGTGCCGCGAAATTTTTTCTTCCATTGCTACACTGGCATAGTGGTGGATCGCACCCCGGTTAGGCGCTAAATCTCCGCAAATAAAATCACAGTATAACCGGCGCTGCCGGTTTCGGACGAACGCCTTGAGATACGCACCAGACCTCGGTCGCGCGTACAAAACGGGCCTTATGCGACATGAATTTCTGGGAGGAATTCAAGTTTCCGGAAACGCTTATAGCGTTGTTTATCGGGGTTGGGTATCATCGTGGCGTGCGATGCCAGGAGGCCACCATGGACGTGGCTAAATTCGAGACGTGGCTAAACGGGATAGCGGCACTGACATCGCCGCAGAGCCATGAGACGTGGCGGACGCTGGCCCTGTCCGCAGCTACGGACGGTGGTGCCATTCATTACGGAATGTCTTCCGGAGCGACTATCTCTGACATTGGCGGAGCGGTGGCCAAAGACGATTTACCGATGGTCCTGTCGTCTTCGTCAGATCGCTCACCGATCCGCGCCGGAACAGATGCGGTGACCAAACTCGGACAACGGCGGGTGGCCAGCATCGGTTGCCCGCATTGCGAGTGCCGCCAGGTCGCACCTTGAGAGCAGGCGAGCGAGATACCGCGCTACCGTTGCTCAGCCTGCCGCCGCACGTTCAACGCTCTGACAAAAGCGCCCTTCGCGCATTTGCGCATGAAGGACAAATGGATGACGCAGACCGAGGCCGTGATCGACGGGGTAAGCGCCGCGGCGGTCGCGAAACGGTGTGGACTGCAAGACGGCGTTTCGCTGGCGGCACCGGTTTCTGGATTCGCTGGTTGATAATACAAATTCAGTTATAAATCAAAACGTTGCCATCCACGGCTAAAAGCAGAAACTGCGGATGCGGCCTGGCATCGCCATCGACCGCACCGCCCTTTACATCCGGAGAGGCCATCCGCCGAAGGGCATGGGCAACTATCGGCGATGCGACCGCACCGCCCTTTACATCCGGGGGACCATCCGGGGGACCATCCGGGGTGGACCATCCAGGGTGAAATAGGGTGTTGAAAAGCCCGATCTGCATCGGCAACGCGTCGGTTGCCCCGGCAAAATGCACCATAAGGTGCGCTACCCCCCCGCACTGCCCCGATCGAGACCGATCTAATCTGCGCCGGTAGTTTTGCATTTCCCGCGACCGCGATCGCATCATAGATGATTGCCGCATCCACGTTGCCACTTGGTTTCTCTGGGCCGATCGGCAACCATGCAGTCTGCCAACGAACAGGGATGCACACTTCATGCTGAGAAAGCTTCTTCTCGCCGCCGCCATGATGGCCGCGACAGCCACGGCCTACGCCGGGACGCTGGAATCCGTCCGCCAGAAAGGTTTCGTCTCCTGCGGCGTGAACACCGGCCTGGGCGGCTTTTCCATGCCCGACAGCAAGGGCGTGTGGCGCGGCCTCGACGTCGATGCATGCCGGGCGGTGGCGGCGGCGGTGTTCGGAGATGCCGAGAAGGTGCGATATGTGCCGACCACCGGCACCAGCCGGTTCGCCGCGCTGCAATCCGGCGAAATCGACATCCTGGCGCGTAACACCACCTTCACCTACCTGCGCGACGTGACCATCGGGCTGCGCATGGTGATGGTGAACTTCTACGACGGCCAGGGCTTCCTGGTGCGCAAGGACGCAAAGCTCAACAGCCTGAAGGACCTCGCGGGCGGCACGATCTGCCTGCTACAGGGATCGACCCACGAACTCAATCTCGCGGACTGGATGAAGCAGCATAATACCGAGTTCCACCTCGTGCTGCTCGACACCACCGACGTGTTGATCAAGGCGCTGTTGTCGAACCGTTGCGACGCGGCGTCGTCGGATAGCTCCAACCTCGCGTCGATCCGCGGCGCCGGGGTGCCGAACCCCGACGACTACGTCATCCTGCCGGATCGCATCAGCAAGGAGCCGCTTGGCCCGATGGTGCGCCGAGCCGACGATCAGTGGTTCGACGTGGTGCGCTGGTCGATGATGGCGATGCTGGAAGCCGAGGAAGCCGGCGTCACATCGGCCAACGCCGACCAGATGCTGGCGGAAAGCACCAATCCGACCGTGCATCGCCTGCTGGGCAAGTCGGGCGAATTCGGCAAGCTGATGGGGCTCGACAACGCCTTCGGACTGAACATCGTCAAACAGGTCGGCAACTACGGCGAGTCCTATGAGCGTAACGTCGGCAAAGGCAGTTCCCTGAAGTTGGATCGCGGACCGAACGCGTCGTGGGCCAACGGCGGATTGATGTACGCAATTCCGTTCCGGTGAACCCGACAGCCCGCAACAGCCGCTCGGAAGTCCTGGCACCGTTCGCTGTAAGAAGCTTTCGGTTCCAGTTTCCAGCCGATCTTCTGACCTCCTGGGCCGGAGAGATGGAGATCCTGATCCTAAGTTGGTACATCCTGACCGAGACGGGATCTGTGCTGCTGCTGACGGTGTACGGGTCGCTGCAATACGGCGGCACCCTGATCGCCCCGGTGTTTGGGCTGGCCGGCGACAGGATCGGTCACCGCAACGTGCTGTGCGCCATGCGGGTTCTGTATGCCGCGCTGGCCGGGGCGATGACCCTGCTCGCGGTGTTGGACGCGCTGAACCCCCTCGCGGTCATGCTGATTGCCGCGGTGGTTGGGCTGATCCGTCCCTCCGACCTTGCGATGCGCAACGCCCTGGTGGCCGAGACCATTCCCGGCGACCGGCTGATGGCGGCCATGGGGTTGGCGCGGACAACAACGGATTCCGCCCGCGTCGGCGGCTCTTTGATCGGTGCCGGGTTGTTCGCCATTCTCGGTATGGCCCCAGCTTACATGGTCATTACCGTCTTTTATGGGATGGGATTTGCGTTGACCCTGGGCGTCGGCGCGCCACGGCCCTCCGCCGTCATGGCGCGCATGTCGTTCTGGAGCGATATGCGTGAGGGGCTTGCCTATGTCTGGGACACGCCGGCATCCCTGGCCGCGATGTGGCTGGCCTTCCTGGTCAATATGACCGCGTTTCCACTGACACTCGGGCTGCTGCCTTACGTGGCGAAAGAGATCTACCACGTCGGACAAACCGGCCTGGGATCGCTGGTGGCCAGCTTCGCGTTCGGGGCGCTGGTTGGATCTGTGGCGATCGGTTTCTTCGGCCGCTCCATCCGTCCCGCGCGGATGATGATCATCTACACATGCATCTGGTATGCGATGCTGCTGTTGTTCGTGCATGTTCCCGGCATCGTGGGTGGCCGCATCAGCCTGGTGCTGGCCGGCTTCGCCCAAAGCCTGTGCATGACCCCCATGGCCGTGATGCTGCTGCACAGCGCGGGTGCCAAATTCCGCGGCCGCGTCATGGGCGTGCGCATGCTGGCGATCTACGGCCTGCCGCTGGGTTTGCTCGCGGCCGGCGGCCTGATAGAGCGATTCGGTTTCGCCGCAACCGCAACCGCGTACTGCGTGATCGGGTTGCTGCTGACGATCGTAATCGCGCTCAGGTGGCGGTCGTCACTATGGCCCTTGGACGCGCCCGCCAACGCACGCTGAGCAAACCTTGGGGAAATATGAACAAGATTTCACCCCATCGGCGGCGTTTGGCCGTAATCCGGTCATGATGGCCTCCTACATTCCTGAGCGTTGGATTGCGTTAAGAGGAGTTAAACCGATGTTGCGCTTCAAGGCCCTGTTGATCGCGGCACCCGTCGCTATCGGGCTGCTGGCCGCACCTGCCGCCCATGCCGAGTGGCGCGGAGAACACGGTGGCTGGCACGGCGGCGACGGCTATGAGCGCGGACATCGCGGTGACTGGCACGGCGGCGGTTATGAGCGTGGACACCGCGATGGCGGTCCCGGTATTGCCGGCGTGGTTATAGGCCTCGGTGCCGCGGCATTGCTGGGCGGTGTCATCGCGTCGCAGGCCTATGGACCTCCCCCGGTGTATTACGCCCCACCGCCGCCAGTCTATTACGCCCCGCCACCAGTTTACTATGCACCGCCGCCGGTCTATTATGCACCTGCCCCCGCTTACTATCCGCGCGCATACTATCCGCGGGGGTACTGAAACCCGGTCCGCGCACAATCCGCGGACCGTTCACACAAGCTAAATGTGTAACGAGGACTCGTCGCTCGGGCGTATATACGGGCGTAATACCAACCTGCGTTGACATTGACGTATCGCCATCCAACACGTCATGCCGGCGAAGGTCGGCATCCAATGAAATTGCTCGCGCCACGGGCCCATTGATATCCCAACCGGCCCCGGCGTTTCGGCGGCGGCCATGTCCAACGCTTTGGCTATCTGTGCCGCATCGTCTGCGTAGGCGGTTCCATCCACAAGGTCGATGACTTCGATGATATCGTCAGGTCCGGCACCGGCATCGTCAATTCTTTTTTCAGCCGCCAGGATACGTGATTCAGGGGAACTACTGGTCCCAGCCATTTCAATATCTCCATACGGTAAGGGAAAACGTTATTTGTGACGTCGACGTTATGAGGCGCCTCGCAAAACTCACATTTTCTCAGAGACTTAATCGGTCTGTGTCTGGAACAACAATGAGCCTGGTGTTGTGCGGTCCGATCGTTATCCAGTAGCCATCAAGATCGACAGATTGACCTCGATCTGTTGCTACCGCAATCATAGGATCGGAAGTTATATGCTTGCGAAATGCTGGAACGAAGGTTTCGAATTCAAGACAGTCATGTTCTAATACCAACGGCCTTATATTCTGACCCGTCGCCGTCATGGTGCGCGAAGGCGCGCCATCCACGTCTCGCCATGCTGGTTCAGACAAAGACGTGGATGGCAGGCCTTCCAGGCTGTGCGAAAACTCTCGCCCGCGCTTTTGGCGGAGAATGGTTTTCTCCGGGGGCTCCTCTCCGTCATGGCGGGCGAAGGCCCGTCATCCACGCCTTGCTGTCCCGGCCCAGAAAAGGCGCAGATGGTAGG
>JANXLQ010000109.1 GCA_025355085.1 Rhodopila sp. | reverse complement strand
ACGAGATCGAGCCGGCGCGACACCGTCGCCATACGTCGTGGCCAGGCCAGCGTGTGCGCAATCGGTATGCGCATGTCGGGTGAGCCAAGCTGCGCCATGACCGAACCGTCGTGGTAATACACCAGCCCATGAATGACGGATTGCGGATGAACCAGGACTTCGATCTCTGTTTCATGCAGGCCAAACAGGCGGGCGGCCTCGATCACCTCCAGCCCCTTGTTCATCATGGTTGCGGAATCGATGCTGATCTTTGCACCCATCGACCACACCGGATGCCGCAGCGCCTGTTCCAGCGACGCCCGGCGCATCTCTTCCAGGCTGCTGTTGCGGAACGGACCGCCCGATGCCGTCAGCACGATCTTCTCGACCGCACCGCGATTGCCGTCGGCAAGCGACTGGAAGATTGCATTATGCTCGGAATCCACCGGCAAGAGAGTCGCCCCGGCCTTCTGCACCGCCCGCAGCATCACGTCCCCGGCAGATACCAGAGCCTCTTTGTTCGCCAGCCCGACGTAGCCTCCGCGACGAATGGCCGCGAGCGTCGGGGCCAATCCGGCCGCACCGGTGATCGCGGCCATGGTCCAATCGGCATCCAGTGCAGCCGCCTGAACGACCGCCTCGGCACCGGCGGCCGATTCGATGCCTGTGCCGGCAAGAGCATCGCGCAGGGCGGCATAAGCCGATGGATCCGCGACCACGGCGAGTTCCGCACGCAGGGCGATTGCCTGTTCGGCCAGCAAAGCAGCATTGCGGCCGGCAACCAGCGCCCGCACCCGAAAATTGTCCGGATCGGCAGCCAGCAGTTCTATGGTTTGAGTCCCGACACTGCCGGTACTGCCGAGAACCGAAACGGTACGCGGTGCCGAAGAAGGGGGTAAGGAAGCTTGAGCGGGATTCATTCCCACAGCACTACTCCACGTCCCAGGATCAACGCCAGTAGTGCCGCTGCGGGCGCAGCAGTCAACACCGCGTCCAACCGATCCAAAAGCCCGCCATGACCGGGGATCATGGTGCCGGAGTCCTTAACGCCGAAGTGGCGCTTCAACAGACTCTCAAAAAGATCGCCGGCCTGACTGACGATGCCGATCAGCATGGCGATCGCCACCGGACGCCAGGAAACGGCCGAATCGCTTAGGATTGCCGAGGCGGTGAATCCGGCGGCGGCCGCGCCGGCAAGGCCGCCAATTGCGCCGGACCACGTCTTTCCAGGTGAAATCGACGGCGCCAGACGCGGGCCGCCCAGGGCGCGGCCAACCATGTAGGCGCCGATGTCACTTGCCCAGACAATCAGCAGCAAGACGATCACATTGGCGCCACCACCCACCGGCGGTTGCCGTAGCCAAACCAGCGCAACGGCGCCGAGACCCAGATAGGGAACGCCGAACGCCAATGGCCGGGATGGCGAAACACCGCCGCTAACCACGATCGCGGCGATCGCGGCCACGGCCAACACCAAAATGCTGATTGCGGGATGGCCGGATGCCGTCAGCAGCACCGCCATCGGCAAAGCGGCGAACACGCCAATCGCGGCAAACGACCCGCGCCGGCGGCATAAACCGAGCCATTCGTAGGAGAGGCCGATGGCGATCAAGGTGATTAGGGCGGTGAAAGGCACGCCTCCGGCCCATATGCAAAGCAACGCCATCGGTGCAAGAATCGCCGCCGACATAACGCGCAATTTCAGGTCGCCCCAACGGGACGGTGTCTGGCGCACCGGTCCGGGTTCAGTCCTTGCGGGCACCGAAACGCCGTTCCCGCCGCGAAAACTCCTGAAGCGCCGCGCTGAAATGGCAATCCTCGAAGTCCGGCCACAACACGTCGAGAAAGACCAGTTCGGCGTAGGCCGCCTGCCACAGCAGAAAGTTCGACAGACGCTGCTCGCCGGAGGTGCGAATGACCAGATCGGGGTCCGGCATCCCGGCGGTGGCCAGAAAGCCGGCAAACGCCTCTTCCCCGAGGTCGTCGGCCTTCAGCGATCCGGCATTCACAGCGGCGATGGCGGCGCGCGCGGCGGCGGCGATTTCATCGCGGGAGCCGTAGGACAGGGCGATCGTCAAATTGAGGCGGCTGTTCGCGACCGTATCGCGCTCCGCCACCGCAAGGTCTTTTTGTATGTCGGCATCGAAGCGGGTTCGGTCGCCGATGAAGCGGAGGCGCACCCCAGATTGTTTCAATTCCGCAATTTCCGAGCGCAGATAGCGGCGCAGCAGGCCGGTCAGGTCATGGATTTCGCCCGCCGGCCGGCGCCAGTTTTCACTGCTGAACGCGTAGATGGTCAGCCAGGAGACACCGTATCCAATGGCGGCTTCCACCGTGCGCCGGACAGCCCGGGAACCTTCGCGATGGCCGGCGATGCGGGGTAGTCCGCGCGATTTTGCCCAACGGCCATTGCCATCCATGATGATGGCAACGTGACTGGGAACACCGGGAACCGTTACGATTCCGGAGGCGTCCGATTGCGCGGAGCCGACGGCTAATGGAGGCGCCGCGATGGTTGTTGACAACTCGTCCTCCGACACGAAGCCCTAGACTGGATGCGGGAAGTTCCCCGCCGGGTGATAGAAGGCGCTGGATGGTGAAAGACGCCCAATGATAAAAAGCGTTGGGTGCCGTGAGTTTGCTTCACACCTGCCTAATGTCTTTTTCCTTATCCGATACCGCTTCGTCCACCTTTTTAATGAATTGGTCCGTGAGTTTCTGCACCTCCTCCGACCAGTTCTTGGCAAGGTCCTCGCCGATTTCGTGCTTTTTTTCGTGGCCTTTGATCTGTTCCATGCCGTCGCGGCGTACACCGCGCACGGAAATCTTGGCCCCTTCGGCGTATTTATGCGCCATCTTAACCAGATCGTTGCGGCGTTCGGTCGTAAGCTGCGGGATCGGCACGCGGATGATCATGCCATCGGAGGCGGGGTTCAGGCCGAGTCCAGCCTCCCTGATCGCTTTCTCCACAGCCATGACCATCGACTTGTCCCAAACCTGGACGGTCAGCATGCGCGGTTCCGGTACGCCGACGGTGCCGACCTGGTTCAGCGGCATTGCGGTGCCGTAGGCGATGACTTTCACTGGCTCCAGCAGCCCCGGATGGGCACGTCCGGTGCGTAATCCGGCGAATTCGCGGCGCAATGTCTCCAGCGCGCCGTCCATGCGACGGGTGATATCCTGCTTCAGGGTGTTCAGATCAACGATTGCGGTTGCCATGGCGATGCCTCCTGCCTTCTAGTTTTCGACGATTTTGGTGAAGGCGCCCTCGCCGCGCATCACCTGCGCGAAGGCGCCGGGGGCGTGGATATTGAACACAATAATCGGCAAGCGATTTTCCCGCGCCAAGCTGATTGCCGCGGCATCCATCACCGCGAGGTCTTCGGCGAGGACGGTGCGATAGGTCAGTTGGTCGTAACGCGTGGCGTCGGGTACTTTGCGCGGATCGGCGGAATACACGCCGTCCACCTGCGTGCCCTTCAGCAGGGCGTCGCAGTTCATCTCATTGGCGCGGAGCGCAGCGGCGGTATCGGTGGTGAAGTACGGATTGCCGGTACCGGCGGCGAACACCACCACCCTCCCCTTCTCCATATGGCGCTCCGCTCGGCGGCGAATATAGGGCTCGCAGACCGTGGCCATTGGAATGGCCGATTGGACCCGGGTGGGAACGCCGCGCTTTTCCAGCACGGATTGCATGGCCAACGCGTTCATGACGGTCGCCAGCATGCCCATGTAGTCGGCCTGAGCGCGGTCCATGCCGGATGCAGCGCCGGACACACCCCGAAAAATGTTGCCGCCGCCGATAACGACGCATACCTCTACGCCCATGGCAACGACCGCTTTGATGTCGTTAGCGATGGCCCCCAGCATGTCCATATCCAGGCCGTATTCGCGCCGGCCCATCAGAGCCTCGCCGGACAGCTTCAGCAGAACACGCTTATAAACGGCGGCCTGTGTCATTCGACTCCCTGCGGTCATGAAGAACGGGCGGCATCCTAGTGATACCGCCCGTTCTGAACAAGTCGTGGGCTACCTTTGCGCCACGTTGGCTCCAAGTATCCCTAACTCTCTTAGTCATGGTTCGGTTTATCCGGGCCACCTACTGCCGCACCTGTCGCGAAAGATGGCCCGGCCATGACGATTGAGACGGTTCAGTGTTTCAAACGCCCGCCGTGGCGGCAACCTCGGCGGCGAAGTCTTCCTTCGGCTTTTCGATGCCTTCACCAAGCTGGAAGCGGGCGAAACCCGTCAGCGCGACTCCGGCCTTCTTGACGACCGCGCGCACACGGCTTTCGCCGTCATGCACCCAAACCTGCTCCAGCAGCACCACTTCCTCGTAGTACTTCCGGACCCGGCCTTCGACCATCTTCTCGATGATGTTGTCGGGCTTGCCAGAGGCGCGGGCCTGTTCGGTCAGCACCGCCCGCTCCCGCTCCAACGCCGCCGGATCGACGGCATCGACATCGAGAGCATCGGGACGGGTCGCCGCGACATGCATGCCGACCTGACGTCCCAGGATCTCCAGCGTACCGATTTCACCGGGGCCTTCGATGGCGGCGAGAACGCCGATTTTGCCCAGACCCGGCTTCAGCGCCTGATGGATATACGACGCAACCACACCATTCGACACCGTCAGCACCTTGGCGCGGCGGATCGACATATTCTCGCCGATCGTGGCGATCATATGCGTGAGCTGTTCGGCAACCGATCGATCGGTGCCGGGGAACGGCGCGGCGGCGATCTTTTCCAGGTCGTCACCGACCTCCAACACGATGGCGGCCACTTTCGCGACGAGATCCTGAAAGGATTCGTTGCGGGCGACGAAATCGGTTTCGGCGTTGATTTCGACCATCGCCGCCCGATTCGGGCCGGTTGCGACGCCGACCAAGCCTTCGGCCGCGATGCGTCCCGACTTCTTGGCAGCGGCAGCGAGGCCCTTCTTACGGAGCCAGTCGATGGCGACTTCGATGTCGCCGTCGTTTTCGACCAGCGCCTTCTTGCAGTCCATCATGCCTGCGCCGGTCTTTTCGCGCAGGTCTTTCACCAGGGCAGCGGTGATCGCGGCCATGTCTTTATCTCCTGATAATGTGGGTTCAGGCGGTCGCGGGAGCGGCTTCAGGCTCCAGGTCCGCAAGCACCGCGTCCGGCAATTCCTCACGGGCGCCGATGTCGGTACCGGAGTGGGCCATTTCGGCGCTGATGCCATCCAGCACCGCGCCCGCGATCAGATCGCAATACAGGGTGATGGCGCGGATCGCGTCGTCGTTGCCGGGGATCGGGAAGGTCACGCCGGTGGGGTCGGAGTTGCTGTCCAGGATCGCGACAACCGGGATGCCCAGCTTGTTCGCCTCTTCGACGGCCAACTTTTCCTTGTTGGTGTCGATGATGAACAAGATGTCCGGCAGGCCGCCCATATCCTTGATGCCGCCCAGCGCGCGTTCCAGCTTGTCCTTGTCGCGCGTGATGTTCAGGACTTCCTTCTTGGTCAGACCCTCGGTCTGGCCGCCAACGAGGTCTTCGATCTGGCGCAGGCGCTTGATCGAACCGGTGATGGTCTTCCAGTTGGTCAGCGTGCCACCGAGCCAGCGGTGGTTGATGTAGTACTGGCCGCACTTCTTGGCGGCTTCGGCGACATGTTCGGCCGCGGCGCGCTTGGTGCCGACGAACAGAACGCGGCCGCCGGCGGCGGTGACGTCACGGACAGCGCGCAAGGCACGGTCCAGCATCGGCACGGTTTGCTGCAGGTCGATGATGTGAACCTGATTGCGGATGCCAAACAGGAACGGCGCCATGCGCGGGTTCCAGCGGCGGGTGTGGTGACCAAAGTGAACGCCGGCTTCTAGTAGCTGACGCATCGTGAAATCGGGCATCGCCATGAGCGTGCTCCTTTCCTGTGTCCGGTTGATACCTCCGCGGGGGTTGCTGTTAGGCACCGGCTCCAGGCTTTTTGCCAGGAAAGGTTCCCCGCGTGCGAATTACCGGCAGATGGGATGGTCCCGGTGCCGACAGACGGGATATGGCGGAAACCGGACGGCATTGCAAGCCGGGGTTCGACGGCGCTAATTCGAAGCCCGTGCCTTGGGAAGCAAGAAATATTAACACAGAGACAGAACGAGAATCACTGAGGGCCACAGAGTGACACCTCTGCGGCCCTCAGTGATTCTTGTTTTGTATCTGTGTTAAAAAGCGGTCTTTCCGTCCAGAACGGCTCGGCAAGCAAGCGACTTACGGTGACCCAGCGGCCCCAATGCCTCCAACGGCGGCATTCCGCGGAATTTTCCCACGGATACGGGCTTGCCGCGGGTCGCCGGACGCGCATGATGACGTGGCTTTGAGGGAGATACGCCAGATGAAACACGCTAACGTGCTCACCGCCTGGACGGTGGACGATTTGCGTGCAAATCCAGGTTGGATTTTCACTCTGGACGATCGGGCGAGCCGCCACCTGACCGAGGCCGTTCGCAAAGCCGCCGACCCGGCCAAAACACTGTTCGATTACCGTCGGGACGATTTCGACCTAGGGTCCGCATGGCCCGTCATCGCGGCATCGTTGCGAGAAGTCCGCGAGGGCACCGGTTTCGCGATCCTGCGCGGGATGCCGCGACAGGGGCTGACAGATACAGAATTCGAACTCCTGACCTGGGCCATCGGCCTTCACACCGGCGTCGCTCGGCCACAAGGCAAGGCGAGCCACTTCATGTCGGCGGTGCGCGACGCCGGAGTCGTTTACCGAACCGGCAAAGGGCGTGGATACTCGTCGAACGCCGACCTGGATTTTCACACCGACAGCGCGGATATCGTGCTGCTGACCTGCTACAACGTCGCCAAATCCGGCGGCATGAGCATGGTGTCGAGTTCGGTCACCGCGCACGAAATTCTGGCGAAGGAGCGGCCGGACCTGATCGAGGTGCTGCACCAGCCGCATTATTTCAGCCGTCAACAGGAAGAAGCGGCAGATGAGGCTCCGTTCTATTCCAACCCCATTTACGATGAACGCGACGGACTGCTGTTCAGCAAATGGAACCGCAACCGGTTGCGGTCGGCACAGGCGATCGAGGGGGTGCCCGCATTATCGGCCACTCAATTCGATGCGCTGGATCTGCTGGACGACATCCTGCGGCGGCCGTCGGTGATGCACACCATGTATTTGCGACCCGGAGACATGCAGATACTGAACAACCATGTGACGCTGCACTCCCGCACCGAATTTGAGGATCACGACGATCCGGCGCTGAAGCGGTGCCTGTTCCGGCTGTGGCTGGCGCCCCCGGACGGAGTCGCGTTGCCGGAAAGCTGGCGGCCGGCGTATCGGGCGGTAGAGGCGGGGACCGTGCGAGGTGGCATCGCCGGACAGGGCTACGACGATGCCCGACGCGCGTTCGAGGTGCGGCATGCGACGGATTTGGGGATGCTGGCAGGTTCATCCAGAACTGTGCCGGCATGATGACCCGTTACAGGCGATGGTGCGACGGGGTGCCGCTGTCGCCGGGTGGACAACGTCGCCGGGTGGACAACGTCGCCCGGCGCACTCGGATGAGCGGGCCAGGCCACGTTCGGTTTTTTCCTTCGATCCTGAGTAGATCACCGGCCGTGGGAGCAACTGCCTGAAAATCGACACCTTTGGATTTAGGTGCCGATCGCTCCAACCTCCGTCACCAGCCGAGCGGCCTCGGCGCCTCGGATCTTGGCGATGTCGTCCTGGTATTTCAGCAGCACGCCCAGTGTGTCGTCCACGTCGCCAGCCGTCAGTTCGGTCTTGTTCAGGTAAGT
>JANXLQ010000068.1 GCA_025355085.1 Rhodopila sp. | reverse complement strand
GCCGACCTCGATGCCGTCGCCGACAGCCTGAACGCCAGGCCGCGCAAGACACTGGACTATGCGACGCCGGGGGAGCAATTCACGAACCTAATCGCCGGATTGGCCGGCGCGCAGAAGTCGCCACTTGGGAGTGTTCGTCCCGGAACTTAAATTCACCCACCGAATCAATAGGCCCATGTAAAACGGCAGTCGCGCGTAATCCGCGGATGCGTGCCGCGCTTCGCCCAGATACGGCTTATCGTGCCTTTCTGGCCGACCCTGGCTTCATCTTGGAACCAGACTTCGATCGGGCATCCGGCACGCTCCGGCGGGATCGCGGCACGGGCCAGTTCAGCAAAGTTTTTTTTAAAGTCTCCTGCGCCTGCGGATCACTTTGCGGGTGCTGGGGGGCCCCGGATATGCTGCTGAAATCGAGCTTCTTCAGGAGTTTGCCAACGCTCCGCTCATGCAAGGTAACCTCGAAGCGATCCTTGAGACGATCGCGCAGATCGGCGCAACGCCAACGCGCGACACCATCTTTCTCACGATCTGGACCGGCCTTCACCCGCGCCTCTATTTCGCGCAAGTGCTCGCCGGTCAGGCGCGGTTTGCGGCCGGTTCGGGGCCGGTCCAGCAGACCAGCCAGCCCTGTGGCGTTGTATCGATGCATCCAGTCTCGCAACATCTGGCGATCCATGTCACCAGCCTGCGCTGCGAATAGACGGGAGTGCCCATCCACCACCATGGTGATCGCCAAAATACGCCGCGTCTGCCGCGGGTCAGAACTCCGCCCTACCTCTGCCCGAAGCTGCACCGCATCGAGCTCGATGCATGCAATTGCCACCGAAGCCATATCCCCCCGAATCCATCAACTCGCGCATAGAATTGCAGATGGGGCGGTTTGGGAATCCCTCTGGGGTCAAAATTCAGGCGGTTGGTATTAGACCACTCAGCAACGGCATAATCGATCTTTCCGCCGCGCGAGCCATTACCCGCGAACGCTCGATTTCGACGCCGACGGTACCCGATCCTGTTGTCAGTTTTTGCACCCGCACGACGACCTTGGTTACACGCGGATGGCCCAGCACCATTGCGGCAATCCGCTCCGCCAAGGTTTCGACCATTGCGACATGGCCCAACCCAATCAGCATTTTGATTCCATCGGTGATCAGGTCATAGGAAAAGACAGCTCGCATGTCATCGACTGCGCGCACGTTACGCAGGACCGAGGCAGTGACCGCAAACCTCACGCTCTGAGGCGTTTCACGCTCCCTTGCATAGGCGCCGATGAATACCGGCAGCACCAAATCCTCAACAAACACGAGATCGACAGGTGCATCCTCGCCAGCAGCATTTGGAAGATGCGGACGCGCTTCGAGCAGCCGGTAATCCACGTCCCGCCAATTGGGTTTGGGGCCACCGGCCGGGATCAATGCCCGCACGGCCTGAACGCAGCCAAGATCGAGGCCACCCGGGTGTCCGTTGTTACAACGGAGCGCTCCACTGAAGCCCAGAACATCGGGCGCCAGCACGAGCAGTCTCGGAACGTCAGGGGGTTCCAATGAGCCTGCCAAACCCGGCTGTAGCCCTGCATCCCGGCATTCGCCGACGAAGCTGAACAGCCGCGAAACGTCGAAATGATCCAACAGGCACCCGTTCGCAGGGTCTTGCACATCCAGCATCGCGCCCGTGAATCCATTGCTTTTCAGCAGGGACACCAGCGACAAATCCGGTGATTCATCAGCGAAAAAAACCGCTGTCAGTTTAACTTGCGACGCTATGCCGACAAATTCTTCGAACCAAGCGGGGGTGCTGCTGCCAGAGTGAATGCCCAGTCTTATTGTATTCACACCCATTGCCACCATGCCCCGCATGGCGGCCTCAATCAGGTCTGGCTGCATCAGCCGGTCGTTGACCAACACGCTGAGAGGACGGCGCCCTCCGATAGCAGCCAGCGTTGCGTGGATCGATTCGAGACCTAAGCCGTTCGGCGGCCCCGAAACGCTCGTCAGGTCAATGATATCGGCACCGCCAGTCAAGGCGATTTCTGTATCGCCGGGAGAGATTATCGAGGCAAGAAAATCGGTCATCCAGCGGACTTTGCAGATGGACAGCAGGTTCGCGCCGGCGGAGCCACCTCTCGCACCCGAGATTCGATATCAAAATACGGCGCGCTCATAAACAACGATTGGCTCCTGCGCCACGAATGGCTCGCAGCAAATGCCTCGTTACACCACCTCGACCGCGATGAAACGTCTGAATCCAGGCATACACAACGGTATAGTCCGATAAAGCTCCGTTGGGCACATCTCCTGCTCCTCGGCGTTTCGATGGAAACGCGCCAGCGCCTCTTTGCGCGGCTAACAGCCGAGTCCGGGCCGATCCAGCGACCGGTGCGCTCGGCGAGAAGAAAAAGCACGGGCCGCAAAGACATTCAGACACATGCTGCCTTGGCCGGATGTGATTTAGGTCACATCCGATCCACTGCGGATGCTTGCCGGCTCTGATTGCGCCAAACTACCCGCTTGACCGGCAACGTCCTCCCGCACAGTCTCCGCCGTAACGGAATCTCCGGGAGAGGAATCCACCATGACCAGCCCCAACGGCAGCGAAGACAAGCGCCTGCGTTCCCGCCGATGGTTCGACAATCCGGCCGATCCAGCCCTGACGGCGCTGTACCTCGAACGCTATATGAACTACGGCATCACTCCGGATGAGCTTCGCGGCGGCAAGCCGATCATTGGTATTGCTCAAACCGGGTCCGACCTTTCGCCGTGCAACCGCCACCATATCGAACTTGCCAGCCGTATCCGCGATGGTATCCGCGACGCAGGGGGCGTGCCGTTAGAGTTCCCCTGCCATCCAATTCAGGAAACCGGCAAACGGCCGACCGCCGCACTGGACCGGAATCTGGCCTATCTCAGTCTGGTGGAAGTTCTGCACGGATACCCGCTGGATGGCGTCGTGCTGACTGCCGGCTGCGACAAGACCACACCGGCCCTGCTCATGGGCGCGGCAACGGTGAACATCCCGGCCATCGTGCTGTCAGGCGGCCCGATGCTGGATGGCTGGTGGAAGGGACGCCTATCAGGCTCGGGCACCATCGTCTGGGAGGGCCGCAAGCTCTTCGCCGAGGGCAAGATCGGCTACGATGAATTCATGGATATGGTGTCATCTTCCGCTCCGTCCATCGGACACTGCAACACCATGGGCACCGCGACCTCAATGAACTCCCTGGCCGAAGCGCTCGGCATGTCACTGCCCGGTTGCGCCGCCATTCCCGCTCCGTATCGGGAGCGCGGCTGGATGGCATTCGAAACCGGCAAGCGCATCGTCGGCATGGTGAAGGAAAACCTGCGCCCGTCCGACATCATGACCAAGCAGGCGTTCGAAAACGCGGTGGTCGCCGCTGCGGCGCTGGGTGCGTCCTCCAACTGCCCCATCCACATGATCGCCATCGCTCGCCACATGGGCGTCGAGCATGACCTGGACGATTGGCAGCGCCTTGGCCCCGAGATTCCATTATTGGTCGATCTGCAACCCGCCGGCCGGTATCTCGGGGAAATGTTCCACCGCGCGGGTGGCGTGCCCGCCGTGATGAAGGAACTGCTAGGCGCAGGAAAGTTGCACGGCGACGCGCTTACCGTCACCGGCCGTACTCTGGCCGAAAATCTAGAGGGCGTGAAAGATGGCGACCGGGAGGTGATCCGAGCGTACGGTAAGCCGCTGCTACCGTCGGCTGGCTATGTGGTACTGTCGGGCAATCTGTTCGACAGCGCGGTGATGAAAATCAGCGTCATCGACAAGGATTTCCGCGAGCGATTCCTGTCCAATCCGGATCGGCCGAATGTCTTCGAAGGCCGCGCGATCGTGTTCGAGGGACCGGAGGACTATCACGCCCGCATTGAAGACCCGGAGTTGCAGATCGAGGAACAATCCGTGTTGATCATCCGCAACTGCGGTCCGGTCGGCTATCCAGGCAGTGCCGAGGTCGTGAATATGCAGCCGCCGGCCGCACTGATGAAGCGCGGCATTATGACAATGCCAACAATGGGAGACGGGCGGCAGTCCGGCACATCCGGCTCACCTTCAATTCTAAACGTTTCGCCCGAGGCGGCGGTGGGTGGCGGCCTGGCGCTATTGCAAACCGGCGACCGGATCAGGATCGATTTGAACACGCGCAAGGTGGACGTCTTGCTGCGCGACGGGGAACTGGAAGCGCGCCGTGCCAAGTGGACCCCGCCGACACTGGTCTCGATGACCCCGTGGGAAGAAATCTACCGGTCCATGGTCGGACAGATGGGCACCGGGGCGTGTCTCGAGCCTGCAACGCTGTACCTGAATGTTATCGAAACCAGGGGCGAATCGCGAAACAACCACTAAATTTGGAATTCCGGGAGCGCGTGTTCAGGCGCGCTTTCGGCGTCCCATATCAGATACCAGCCGCAAGATGGGGATAACCATCTGCGTAAGGCTAAATGCGCTGCCGATGCCCTCGATTGCTTTACGACGAACATCCAGCGCTTCGACCTCAACCCGGCTGGGAGTAGAGCGGGTGGCGAGAAAACCCAAAATGACCGCCAGCAACAAGTCAACACCACCAAGGATGCCGGTTGTGACCAGGTAAGATTGGCCGAGCGCGGTTCGGACCTCATACCAAGCGGCGATATGACCGAAGACAACCGCCCCCAGCACAAAAAACAAGGCGATTACGGCGAGGACGATCCGCATCGCTATGCGGGTTGCCATTCCACGCAAACGGACACCCTCAGCCTCTGCAGCGATACGCGCCAACCGAAACGGGCGCATCGATCAGCGCATCACGCGACCGATAGTCCAGCCAATCGCCGCCGCGATCATGATTGCGATCAGCGGCTGTTCTTTTACGTGGCCGGATACGACCTGTGCCTGATCGCGGACGATGCCGCTGGCGGAATGAACGGCGCTTTCCGCTCGGCCGGCAAAGTCGGCGACCGCTGGCGTTACATGGTCCTTCATCAGTGTCTCGACCTGCTCACGCAGCCGAGCGATTTGGGTTTCGGCGTCTTCGATTTTGCCTTGGGCGTCGTTGGCGAAAGTCATGGGGTCGCTCCTTCCGAAGTCACTTCGGCATGCAACGACAGGTAAGCAGTGTGGTTCCCCAACGAAACCCCACCGCCAGCACGGTTTCGCGAGTGCTGCCGATATGCCAGGGATCCGACGCTATTCCGCCGGCTGGTGTCTCCGGTCGTAATGGTGCGCGAAGGCGCACCATTCATGTCTTTTGGCATCTCGG
>JANXLQ010000037.1 GCA_025355085.1 Rhodopila sp. | reverse complement strand
GTTGCCGCCTGGAGGCTGGCGGAATCGAAAAAAATCACCCGCGAACGACGGCCCGATCTGTGGGCTTCGGCCGGGGCTCCACAGTAAAGCAAGAGGACAAGATCATGAATATCATCCAGCAATACGAAGCGGACGAGATCGCTCGCCTGACCGCCATCCGTGGCGTGCCCGAGTTCATCGCCGGCGACACCATCCGCGTATCGGTGAAGGTCGTCGAAGGCGAGCGCACCCGCGTGCAGGCATTCGAAGGCGTCTGCATCGCGCGGTCTAACCGTGGCCTGAACAGCAACTTCACCATCCGCAAGATCAGTTATGGCGAAGGCGTGGAGCGCGTGTTCCCGCTGTATGCACCGACGATCACCGAGATCGCGGTGGTTCGCCGCGGCGACGTGCGCCGTGCAAAGCTGTATTATCTGCGTGGCCGTAGCGGCAAGTCTGCTCGTATTCAGGAACGCGCCCGCTCGACGACGCCGGTGGCTGCCCAGGCAGCAGCGGCACCCGCCGAACCGACCGCCGCGGCAGAATAAGACCGGACGACATCTGGCCAAACCGCTTTCGCGCGTGGTTGCTCCGGCAACTCCGCGCGAAGGCGCTGGCATCGTCATGGTGCGCGAAGGCGCCCTGGCATCGTCATGGTGCGCGAAGGCGCCCCATCCATGTCTTTGTGTAAGCAAGAAAAAGACGTGGCTGCCGACTTCCGCCGGCATGGCCGGCCGTTCGGCCGTACAATTGGCTTCAATGCGGCTTAGTAACATTCCAACCCGCCGTCAGCCGTAGCCGGAACAAGGCCGGCCACGGCAGTTCATTCAGAATCCTAAACAGCATCTCGCGAAATCAGATCCCCGAACAGCTTCCAATGCTCGCCTTCGATGCGGGACAACCGCACCGACTTGATCGGATAGAAATCGGTCGGGCTGGTATTCAACTTAATGCCCGGCAACAGCATCGGTATCTCCAGTTCATGCAGGTTGGCCGCTTGGCGCATGACATTCTCCCGGGTCAGATCATCGCCGCACTGCCGTAAAACCTGCGTAACGGTAAAGGCCGAGGCATAACCGGACGCATTGGCACTTTCCATCAAATTCGCGGAGCTGTTGTGTTTCTCCATCCATATCTTCCATTCCTTGTAGTCTGGCGAATCGGCCCAGGATGGATCGGTGATATCCTTAAGATATTGGGCCGTAATGATCCCCTGTGCATTCTCGAACCCTGCCGGCTTAATCGCTGCACCAATCGAGGCCGAGACATTGACGATATACTGCACCGGCTTCCAGCCAATTTCCGCCGACTTCTTGATCGCCTGAGCCGCGAATTTCGGAGTCGTCACGTTATAAAAAACGTTTGCCCCGGAGTTCTTCAATTGCAGTATCTGCGAATCCACAGTCGGATCGGTAACCTCATAGGTCGCATCGGCGACGATCGCATCCGGCCCGATCGCATCCTTGAACGACATGATCAGTTCGCGGAATCCGCTAACATAATCGTTCCCCATGTCATCATTCTGCCGCAGAATGGCGATCTTGGGATTTTTGACCGTCTCCTTGATGTGTTTGGCGTAGATTTCACCCTCGGTCCGGTAATCCGGCTGAAATCCCATGGTCCAGGGAAAGTGCGCCGGATCGCCCCATTTGGAGGCACCTGACGCGACAAACAACTGCGGCACCTTCTTCTGGTTCATATACTTCTGGATCGCGGTGTTGCACTGCGTGCCCAGCGGCGCAAACAGGAACAACACCTGATCGCGCTCAACCAGTTGGCGCGCAAGCTCCACCGTTTTGGGCGGGCTGTAACCATCGTCCAACGAGATCAGGTTGATCTTCCGGCCGTTGAGTCCGCCCTGCTCGTTGATCATGCGGAAGTACGCCGCGTGCGCCCTTCCGACCTGGCCATAGGCCGAGGCGTTGCCGCTGTACGGCATCGTCTGGCCGACCCTGATCTCGGTATCCGACGCGCCAGGGCTGTATTTCCCAGCCGCGATGGCAGGCGCTGCCAGCAACGTCGCGGCGCCGGATAGAACCGTACGCCTTGTGAGCCTGGTCATCATTGTGCCTCCCTTCTTCCCCGAGTTGTCCACCATGCGCGAATTCGAGCGAACCCACCGGCGATGCCGTCCGGCAGGACGTACATCAATGCCAACAACAGCACGCCGTAAATCGCCCAGGCCGGTACGTCGTATCGCAGCGCAAACGTCCCTTTCATCCAGTCTGAAATCGACTGTGCGGAGTTCTGTACCAGCACGATGAAAGCCCCTCCGATCAGGCATCCCGGCAATGACGCGATGCCGCCGACCACCAGCCCGACCAAAAAAGAAATCGAGAGCTGCAACGTGAAACTATCGGGCGCCACGTAAGCGACGGTGATAGCCGAAAGCGCCCCCGCGATGCCGGTAATGCCGGCCGAGGTGCCAAACGCAACCGTCTTGTACCGCGCGATATCGATCCCCATGGTACCGGCGGCCATCGTATGGTCCCGAATCGCCATGATCGCACGCCCGCTGCGCCCACGCAGCAGATTGAAAACCAGCCAGAACAGTATCATCGCGCAGAACAGGCACAGATAGTACAGGAATTGGTCAGCCGAAAGGCCGGTCCACTCCGGCGGATCGGGTTTTTCCAACAACACACCGCCGACTCCGCCCGTCCAGCCGGCGATCGCTTTGTATTTCAACAGTTGCGGCATCGCGATCGCCAGCGTGAACGTGGCGAGCGCCAGATAATGCCCCTCCAACTTCAGGGCGGGAAAACCGAATGCCAAACCGGCCAGGAAGCAGACCACCGCCGCGACCGGCAGCGTCGCCCAATAGGGCCAACCGCCGAAGTTCATCAAGATCGCTGTCGTGTAAGCCCCCAGCGCGAAGAAGGCGCTATGACCAAGGGAGATTTGACCGTTGAAACCGATCAGCAGGTTCAGTCCCAAAACGGCGATGGCATAGATCAGCATCGACTGACCCATGTACATGTAATAGTCGAAACTGGTATTTTCCGAAATGAAACCGATCAGAGGCAGCAGCGCGAGCCCCACCCAAACCAGCATCGCACCTGCCCCAACGCCGCGTTTGTTCGCCCAGCTTGCCGACATATCTCAGACCCGCCTGACGATGACGCGGCCGAACAGGCCTGCCGGTTTTAAAAGCAGAACACCGACCACGACGACCAGCGCGAAGCTCAACTTCAGTTCGTTGCCGATGACGTAGCTTCCCACGAGGTTCTCCAGCACGCCGACGATGAACCCGCCCGCGACCGCGCCCAACGGATTGCCGATCCCGCCCACCAGCGCGCTGGCAAAACCATAGACCAGGATGCCGTTCATCATGTTCGGATCGAGGAACACGATCGGCGCGACCAACATGCCGGCGATGGCGCCGATCGCCGCCGCCAGCCCCCAACCGAGCGCCAGCATCCACGCCACGCGCACGCCCATCAGGCGGGCCGATGCCGGGTTTTGCGCCGCCGCCCGCATGGCAAGGCCGAGCGTCGTAAAGCGGAAAAACACCGTCAGAAACCCCAACATGACCAGCGTCACGCCAACCACACCAAGCTGTTGCACACTGACCAGCCCATTACCGAACAGATCGTGGCTCGGAAACGGGCTGGGAAATTGCTTGATCGTGTAGCTCCAGATCATGCCGGCAATAGCGTTGAAGATTGACAGCAGCGCGATAAAACACACCACGAGTGCCAGCACCGGCGCATGTTCGAGCGGTTTCAGGATAACTCGCTGGATAAGCAAACCGCCGAAGAAAGCCACGGCGATGGTCAGCCCGAAAGCGACCCAGTACGGCACGCCGGCATTAATCATCGCCCAGGCCAGATAAGTGGCGAACATCGCCATCTCGCCCTGCGCAAAATTGATGTGATCCGTCGATACATAAATCATGACGAGACCAAGCGCGACGCACGCATAGATTGCGCCGCTGGTCAGGCCGGATGCGATCTGCTGGATGAAGAAATCCATCTCAATAACCCAAATAGGATTTGCGCAGCGCCTCGTCGTTCTGGACCACGGCGGATGGTCCCGATGTCACCAACTTGCCCGTTTCCAGTAGATAGACCGTGTCAGCGAGATCAAGTGCCAGCGCGGCGTTCTGTTCCACGATCAGCATCGACACATGTTCGTGTTCGTTGATCTGGCGCAGGATGCGGAAAATCTCCCGCACCACCAGCGGCGCCAGCCCGAACGAAGGCTCATCCAGCAGCATCAATTTAGGGGCGAGCATCAGCGCCCGGCCGATCGCCAACATCTGCTGTTCGCCGCCGGACAGAGTGCCGGCCTGCTGGTGCAACCGTTCCTGCAGGATAGGAAAATACCCGAACACCAGATCCCGGTCGCGCATCGCTGCCGCTTTATCGCGGCGCGTGTGCAGCGCCAGCCGCAGGTTTTCCTCCACCGTCAGCGCGACGAAGGTGCCGCGGCCCTCGGGCACATGCGCAACACCCATGCGCACGATATCCTCGGTGGACCGGCGGCTGATATCGACGCCTTGGAACGTCGTCGTTCCCGACCGCCGCACCATGTTGCACAAGGCCCGCAGGGTGGTCGTCTTTCCCGCGCCGTTGGCACCGAGCAAAGCGGTTACCCCGCCTTGTTCGACGGACAGGTCAAGATCGTAAAGGCCGCGAATCGGGCCATACCATGCGCTGAGGGCCTTAGCCTCCAGCACCGCCGCCATCAGGCAGCCGTGCCTAGATAGGCTCGGATCACATCCGGGTTTTGCCGGACGTCCTCAGGGCTGCCATCCGCGATCTTACGGCCGAAATTGACCACCACGACCTTGTCGGAGACAGACATCACGAGGCTCATGTGATGTTCCACCAGCAGCACGGTAACGCCCTGCACGTCGCGCACCCGGCGGATTTGGCCCTCTAGCGTATGGACCTCATCGTGATTGAGACCGGCGGCCGGCTCGTCCAACAGCAGCAGCTTGGGTTCGGCTGCCAGTGCGCGGGCAAGTTCGACGCGCTTGCGAATCGGAAACGGCAGGCCGGCGGCCACCCGATCCGTGAAGGGCCCCAGGTTCATGAATTCAATCAATTCCAACGCCTTCTTGCGTACCGCCATTTCCTCACGGCCGACGGACGGCAAGCGCAGGGCGTTTTCGACAAAGCCCGCGCTGGTGCGGCTGTGGCGCCCGACCATGACGTTTTCCAGCACCGTCAGGCGGTCGAACAGGGCCACGTTCTGGAAGGTGCGGCCGATCCCGATCATCGGTATCTTGTGGCGCGGCACGGCCAGGACCGACTGGCCCTCGAACGTGATTTCCCCGGCGCTGGGCTGATACAAGCGGCTGAGACAGTTGAACAACGTCGTTTTACCGGCACCATTGGGGCCGATCAGGCCGGCGATTTGCCCGGGCATGACGTCGAAGGAAACATCGTCCAGGGCGACAACACCGCCAAAGCGAAGGGTCACACCCCGTACGGACAGAAGCGGCGTCGAGTTCTCGGACATAGTAGCGATGCATCTCCCCAGCGCCGCGAGGTTGGACCGCTGTGCCGGCCTTTTGTCCTCGTAGCCCCTATACACTGCGCAAGGACCGGCCCGGGCGCAAGCGGTTACATTGCCCCCGTGCAAGCGCCGGTATGAACCGCACGCAGGCGCGCCATCCACAGTCTCTTGGCGCCTCGGACCAGCAAAATCGTGGATAGTGCGCCTTCGCACACCATGATGCGGAAGGTGTTTACGGTCGCGAACGCCAAATTGAGAACTACAGGACCCGGATATGACCGCACGCTTCTTCGAGACCCGGGTAATGCGCGGTACTTACCCTGCCGGCACACTGTATCCGGCAAGCCGCAGGTGATGATAAAAGTTGGCAGCCGGAAGATACCGATCGCCCCAACCCACCCATGACTCCCGCCCCGCTGTTTCCCTGTTACGGGCTGGAGCATACCGGTTTCACGGTTAAGTATCTCGACGCCGCCATCGCCGCCCCGCATGCCAAGGGGGCCGATGTGGCTGTCGGGCCGTCGGCCCGCGATGCCAACACCTATCTGGCGTTTATCAGAAGCCCCGATGGAATGATGGTGGAACTGGTTGAGAACCGGCGCAATCCGGGATAAAATAACTTCATTTAAGGGGTTCCAAAGAAAAAACCCTTTCCCTCAGCGAAATCCCCTTGCCATCGCGGTAGGTTTTGCTCTTTTCAAGGCAAAACCCCCGGAGATACTCCATGCTCGCCAGACGCGCCCTTGCCGCCGCCGCCTTGCTCCCCTTCGTCGCCACCCGTGCCCGCGCGGCGAAGGTCGAGGAAATCCACATCGATTGGGCGACCTACAATCCGGTCAGCCTGGTCCTCAAGGACCAGAAGCTCCTGGAAACCGAATTCGCCAAAGACGGAATCGCTGTCCGGTGGGTGATGTCGGCCGGGTCGAACAAAGCGTTGGAATTCCTCAACGCCGGCTCGCTGGACTTCGGGTCCTCGGCCGGTGCCGCCGCGTTGATCGCCAAGGTCAACGGCAACCCGATCAAATCCATCTATGTCTTTTCCCGGCCGGAGTGGACCGCGCTGGTCACCCAAAAGGACAGCAAAATCAAGACCGTTGCCGACCTGAAGGGTGAACGTATCGCCGTAACACGCGGCACCGACCCGCACATCTTCCTGGTGCGCGCACTGGCCGATGCAGGATTATCGGAAAAAGACGTCAAACTGGTGCTGCTGCAGCATGCCGACGGCCGCACCGCGATGGAGCGTGGCGATGTCGCCGCCTGGGCCGGCCTCGACCCCATGATGGCCGCCGCCGAAATCGAATCCGCCGCTCGGTTGTTCTACCGCAAGCCCGAGGCCAACACCTGGGGCGTGCTGAATGTCCGCGAGGAATTCGCCACCGCAAACCCCGAGATCGTACGCCGGGTTCTGACAATTTACGAAACGGCCCGCAAATGGTCGTTGGCCCACCCGGCGGAACTGAACGCCGCCATGGTCGCCGCTGCCAAATTGCCCGGCCCGGTCATCGCCCGGCAATTGGAACGGACCGATATTTCCACCGGCCAGATCGGCGAGAAGCAGGCGGCAACCATCATTGCCGCCGGCAAAGCGCTGCAAACCGCCGGTGTGCTCGACGCCACCCTGGACATGACGGCGATCGCCAACGGCTTGATCGATCCGTCGTATGCCCGGGCGATCGGGGCGTAAGGTTTATCGGGGCGTAAGGTTTATCGGGGCGTTGGGTTTATCGGGGCGTTGGGTTTGTCGATCGGTAACCGTCCTGGCGGACAAACGCCCGCCATCATGGGTTTCAACACCACCCGACCCGCAATGGTGCAGTGATATGGCAGTACAAATCATGAAGCGCGGTACTGCGCTGATCGGCCTGGTCATCCCGGTCGGCCTCGCTATCCTTTGGGAAATTGCCGTACGCAACGGACTCGTGGGCGGCCGGCTAATGCCGCCTCCATCGCGGCTGGCGCAAACGGCGTGGTCGCTCGCCCTCTCCGGCGAGCTTCTGCTTCACATCCAGGCCACCATGACCCGCGTTCTGGTCGGTTTTGCCATCGGCGCCACCGCCGGCACACTGCTGGGAATGCTGAACGGGGCCAGCACGCGCGCGTTGCGATTGCTCGACCCGTCGATCCAGGCCCTGCAGGCGATCCCGTCCATCGCCTGGGTGCCGCTGTTCATCCTATGGCTGGGGATATTCGAGACTTCCAAACTGGCATTGATCGCATTGGGGGTACTCTTTCCGGTGTACCTTGGGATACTCAGCTCTATCCAGTCCGTTGACCGCAAACTGATCGAGGTCGGCCGGGTCTTCGGCCTGTCCCGCACCGGCATCGCCCTTCGCATCACCTGGCCGGCCGTCATGCCCGTCTGGATCGCATCGCTACGCACCGGGCTAGGCCTGGGCTTTATGTTCGTTGTCGCAGCAGAACTGATGGGCGCGTCGGAGGGACTGGGCTATCTTTTACTGGACGGTCAGCAAATGGGCCGCGCAGACTCCATACTGGTGGCGATGATTACCTTCGCGCTACTTGGCAAGGCATCCGACAGCGTGCTGGTGGCACTCAGCCGGCCCATGCTGCGCTGGCAGGATACCAACAGGATGCGGCTATGACCAAACTCACCGTCCGCGGCATCGGCAAGACCTACGCGGACGGCACGGAGGCACTTCGCGGCGTGGACGTGAATGCCGCCGACGGAGAGATCGTTGCCATCCTGGGCGGTTCCGGCTGCGGCAAGACGACATTGCTGCGGCTGATCGCGGGACTGGACGAAGCCACTACCGGCGTCATCACCGTGGATGGCGCGGATCTCAGCGGCACACACGCGGCCATCAGCGCGGTGTTTCAAGAACCCAGATTGCTGCCCTGGCTGACGACGGAGGCGAACATCGCGTTCGGCGGGCGGCGTCTTGCCCCGCCAGAACGCAAGGCACGGGCAGGTTTGTTACTATCTCGGGTTGGTCTGGCCGGTTACGGCAGGCGCTGGCCGCGCGAGTTATCCGGCGGCCAGCAACAACGCATCGCCATCGCGCGGGCATTGATCGGGCATCCCGGCGTGCTGCTTCTGGATGAGCCGTTCTCGGCCCTGGACCCATTCACCCGCGCCAGCCTGCACGACCTGCTGCTGGATTTATGGCGGGAACTGCGGCCAACCGTGCTGATGGTGACCCACGATATAGAGGAAGCGGTGGTGCTGGCCGATCGGATCGTGGTGATGCGCCCGCATCCCGGACGCGTGCAGGAGACGCTGCCCGTCGATCTGCCACGGCCGAGGAACCGGCTGGCCCCCGCATTCGACCTGACAAAGCGGAACGTGCTGCGGGCGATCAACCGCTCGCTGGCAGAGCACCCGGCCGCGCCCGGGGCGGCAGCAGGTTCCGGGTTCTCCCCCTGGGTGTGACCGTCCCGGCCCTTTGCGCCCCTATCCGCGTGCGGAAATGGGTAAGCAGTTCTCATTTTGGCAAAACGGCGATTGCGTCCCACCTCATGGTGCGCCTTCGCGCACCCTCGTCGTCATGGTGCGCCTTCGCGCACCCTCGTCGTCATGGTGCGCGAAGGCACACCCTCGGAGGTGGTCGGGTTTCTCTAAACAGCGTTTCGCCTTCGATAAGTGGAACACCTGCCGGTTGATGTTACGACACCCCGATAACAGTGGCGAAATTCATGCTGCCGCAGCAAGCGGCAGATGGTTGAAGTAAGCTTGATCCGGTGTCCGGGCGTCAAGGCTCGAATGC
>JANXLQ010000011.1 GCA_025355085.1 Rhodopila sp. | reverse complement strand
ACCCAGCACCGAATTTGCCGATTTTATTGGAAACTTCGTGGCTTCGTGCCTTCGTGGTGAAATTTCTTCTCAGCCAAAACCACCAGTGCGCCGTTCCAGAGGACGATGAACGTGCGAGACGATGTTCACCCGATTGCCCTGGATTGCCCTGACATTGACGTTGACGTACCGCCATCCAATCCGTCATGCTGGTGAAGATGGGTATCCGCGTCTTGTGTTCGTCCAAACAAAGACATGGATGGTGCGAGGGCCGCCGGCACGAACGCCAAAATAAGAACTGCTGCCCTTCGCCGCTCATTGATTACGAATCCAGAACCGCAGTGTCTCGGAAAAACACCCCAACGCTGATGGTAGCGCCGGAAACAGCGCCTCAGTGCCCCGCGTTGGCGCCCGAGAAATCAGGTTCTGCCAGCCCGGATGCCGACAACTGCTTGACCAGCGCCGCCTTCAACCGATCCAGCCCGGCATCGGTGCTCGCCTCGCAGCGCGCCACCAGCACCGCCTGGGTGTTGGAGGCACGCAGCAGCCACCATCCATCGGCCGTCTGCACGCGCACGCCGTCAGTGGCGGATACCTTGGCGCCCTCGGCCGCCAATCGGGCGGCGACTTCCTCAATCACGGCGAACTTGCGGCGGTCGTCGCAGTCGAAGCGCAGTTCGGGTGTGTTGATGACATGCGGCAACGCCTTGCGCACCGCCGACAGCTTGCCGTCCATTCGGGCGATAATGCCCAGGGTGCGGACGGCGGCGTACAGCGCGTCGTCGAAGCCGTACCAGCGGTCGGCGAAGAAGATATGCCCCGACATCTCGCCTGCGAGCGGGCTGCCGGTTTCCGCCATCTTCGACTTGATCAAGGAGTGGCCGGTCTTCCACATCAGCGGATTTCCGCCAGCCTTGGCGATCTCATCGAACAGCACCTGGCTGGCTTTCACGTCGGCGATAATGGTGGCGCCGGGATGAGTTTTCAGCACGTCGCGCGACAGCACGACCATAAGCTGGTCGCCGAACATGATCTCTCCGGTGTCGTCCACCAGCCCGATCCGGTCGGCATCGCCGTCGAAGGCTATGCCGATGTCGGCTTTGCGGGCGCGCACCTCGGCGATCAGTTCCACCAGATTGGCGGGCACGGTCGGATCGGGATGGTGCGCCGGGAAGTTGCCGTCGATCGTGCCGTTCAGCACAAGGTGCTCCCCCGGCAACGACGCCACCAGCTTTTCAAGTACGTCGCCGGCGGCACCGTTGCCGTTGTCCCAAACCACTTTCAGCATGCGGTCGCCGCCATCCCAATCGGCCAGCAAACGCGCTGTGTAATCGTCCGCGATATCGATCGTTTGTTCGCTGCCGGCGGCATTCGGCACCACGTCGCCGGACGCCGCCAAACTGCCAATCTGTTGAATCTGCTGGCCGAAGAAGGGCTTACGCCCGATCATCATCTTGAAGCCGTTATAATCAGGCGGATTGTGCGACCCGGTGACCATGATCCCGCCATCGGTCTCTTTCACCGTCGCGGCGTAATACAGCATGGGTGTGGGACCACGCCCGATCCGCAACGCCTCCATCCCGCTCGCGCGCAGCCCATCGACCAGCGCCTGTTCCAGTTCCGGACTGGTCAGACGGCCGTCATAGCCGACCGCGACCCGCTTGCCGCCCGACCGGGCAATCATCGATCCGAACACGCGGCCGATCGCGAATGCGTCGGCGGCGTGCAGGGTGCGCCCGACGATGCCGCGAATGTCGTATTCGCGCAGGACGGTCGGATCGAAATGGTGCGAAAAAGCCATCGGGCGGTTCACTCTCGGTTAAACGTAGTTTTTCAGGAAGGCACGCACGGCATCCGCCATATCGGGCCGCTTCAGGGCGAATGCGATCTGCGCTTCCAGGAAGCCGATCTTGTCGCCGCAATCGAAGCGACGGCCCTCGTAGCGAACGCCGTGAAACGGCTGTTTGCCGATCAACCGCGCCATGCCGTCGGTCAACTGCACCTCGTTACCGGCGCCGCGCTCCATCAAGGCGAGATATTCGATCACCTCGGGCATCAGGATGTAGCGGCCGATGATCGACAGGTTCGAGGGGGCATCCCTCGGCTCCGGCTTCTCGACCAGGCCGAGGACCTCGACCAGACGGCCGTCGTCCTTGCCGACTTTCAGGATGCCGTAGCGGTTGGTCTGCTCGTGCGGCACTTCCGTGACGGCGACAACGTTACCACCGGTTTCGTAATAGGCGTCGGCAAGCTGTGCCAGGCACGGCTTATCGGCCAGCACCAGATCGTCCGGCAGCAGGATCGCGAACGGATCGTTGCCGATGAAGGCGCGGGCGCACCAAATGGCATGACCCAGGCCCAACGGCGTTTGCTGACGCACCGTGACGATGGAGCCGGGTTCGCTCCGGGCGCCCTTGAGGGACTCCAGCGCTTCTGTTTTGTTGCGCTCCCGCAGGGTTGCTTCGAGTTCGTAGGCGACGTCGAAATGCTCCACCAGCGCGGTCTTGCCGCGGCCGGTGACCAGACAGAACTGCTCGATGCCGGCGGCGCGGGCTTCTTCTACCGCGTATTGGATCAGCGGCTTGTCCACGACGGGCAGCATCTCTTTGGCGGTCGCCTTGGTGGCGGGCAGGAAGCGGGTGCCCAGGCCGGCGACGGGAAGAACGGCTTTGCGCAGTTTCTTGATCACGCATCGACTCCGATTTGAATTTTCACGAATGCAGCATTTGGGACAGGCCGAGATATGGCGGCGCAGGATTTATTGGTGCCACACACCGCCGAGAGCGATAACACGAAACGGCGATGGTCTAAATAAGGCACCTCGGCGCATCACCCCAGCAGAATGTCGCGCGCCTGGTTGATCCGCGCGGCGAGCCAATCCGACCCGCCGGCATCGGGATGGGCGCCGCGCATCAGGCGGCGATGGGCGTCGCGGATGTCGGCTTCGATGGCGCCCGGGTGAAGTCCGAGAACCTCGTAGGCCTCATCGCGGGACATTGGGCCGGAGGAGCGGGCGGCCGAGCCATCGATGCCGCCGGTTCGCCGGCCCCTGGCCGCCTTCCACTGCTGATACAGCATTGGTCCGAACAGCATCAGCGCACCCACCGCGATGCCCCCACGGCCGGTCAGGATCAGCATGAGGGCCAGGCTCAGCCCGCCCAATACGGCGATCCAGGTGAACAATGACTTAACCGAGTTGACTGAAGCCCGCTCGAACGCCCGCATGCCGCCCAGCAGGACGAACAGGACCGCGCCGCCGAGAAGGAGCCAGAGGATCATGGTGTCACGGCCCGCTCCTGCTCCCGGGCCTGATCCTGGGCCTCCACCACGGCCAGTGCGCTGAGATTGACAATCCCGCGGGCGGTGACGCTGGGCACAACGACATGGATCGGCTTGGACATGCCCAACAATATGGGGCCGACCGGCAGTCCGTCAGCGGCGGCTTTCAGTACATTGAACGAAATATTCGCGGCATCGAGGGTGGGCATGATCAGCAGGTTGGCACTGCCGCTCAGGCGGCTGTCGGGCACCGCTTTGTCGCGGATCGCCTGGACCAGGGCTGCGTCGGCGTGCATCTCGCCATCGATTTCCAGGCCGGGGGCACGGGCGCGGATCATCGTCAGGGCCTGACGCATCTTACGCGCGGATTGCGTGTCGCTGGCCCCGAAGCTGGAGTGCGAGACCAGAGCTGCCTTGGGCGTCAGGCCGAAGCCTCGCACCGCTTCGGCTGCCAGCAGGGTCATTTCGGTGATCTGTTCGGCGGTGGGGTCGATAACCATCATCGTGTCGCAGATGAACAGAACGCCGCTGGGGATAATCAGGCAGGACAGCGCATAGACGCGGTTGACGTCCGGGCGGCGGGGGATAATTGGCAAGATGTATTGGATCTGGCGCCACCACGCGCCGGTACCGCCGCAGATCGCCGCGTCGGCCTGCCCGTCGTGCAGCAGCATCGCCGCCGCCACGGAGGCGCGTGTCGCGATCCGCCTTGCCGCCGGATCGGGAGGAGTTCCCCGGCGGCCGGACAGACGCTGGTATTCCGGGATTAGTGTGTCGAACACATCGCGGTCGCTGGCCGGATCGAGAATCTGGACCGTCTGCCCCAGTTTCAGCCGCAGCCCCATCTCTTTTACCTTGCCGGCGATCACGTCGCGGCGGCCCAGCAGGATCGGACGGGCGATGCCATCGTCAACAAGAGTTTGGGCGGCCCGGAGTATCCGTTCGTCCTCGCCTTCCGCAAACACCACACGCCGGGGATCGCGGGCGGCTGCCTCGAACACCGGGCGCATCAGGTAACCGGAGCGGAAAACGAACCGTTCCAGGTCGCGCTGGTAGGCATGGAAGTCGGTGATCGGCCGGCGGGCGACACCGGTTGCGATCGCGGCGCGGGCGACAGCGGGGGCGATTTCCAGGATCAGGCGCGGATCGAAGGGTTTCGGGATGATGTAGTCCGAACCGAAGACCGGGGCGGAGCCGCCGTAGGCCGCGGCAACGACCTCGCTGGCCTCGACACGGGCGAGCTTGGCGATGGCTTCGACGGCGGCGAGCTTCATCGCCTCGTTGATCGTGGTGGCGCCGACATCCAGTGCGCCGCGGAAGATAAAGGGGAAGCACAGGACGTTGTTGACCTGGTTGGCATAGTCGCTGCGGCCGGTGGCGACGATTGCGTCGGGACGGGCGGCGGCGACCAGGGCGGGGTCGATCTCCGGCTCGGGATTGGCCAGCGCCAGAATCAGCGGCTTATCCGCCAGAAGGTGCAACCATTCGGGTTTCAGCACCCTCGGCGCGGACAGTCCCATGAAGATGCCGGCGCCCGGCAGTGCGTCGTACAGGGTGGTGGCGTTGGTGTCGCGGGCGTAGCGGGCCATGTTGGGCAGCATGTCCGGCCGGTCTTTGGTCACCACGCCGTCGATGTCGGTCAGCGTGACGTTTTCCGGCCGCAGTCCCATCGAGACCAGCAGATCGACGCAGGCCAAAGCCGCCGCGCCGGCACCCGAGGTCACCAGTTTGACATCCGCGAGTTCCTTGCCCTGCAACAGCAACCCGTTGCGCACGGCTGCCGCAACCGTGATGGCGGTGCCGTGCTGGTCGTCGTGGAACACCGGGATCTTCATGCGGGAGCGCAGTTCCGCCTCAATGGCGAAGCACTCGGGGGCTTTGATGTCTTCGAGGTTGATGGCGCCGAAGGTCGGCTCCAGCGCGGCGACCACATCGCAGAATTTGGCGGGGTCCAGCGCATCGACCTCTATGTCGAACACGTCGATGCCGGCGAATTTCTTGAACAGGACGGCCTTGCCCTCCATCACCGGCTTGCTCGCCAGCGGGCCGATATTGCCCAGGCCCAGCACGGCGGTGCCGTTGGTGATTACAGCGACGAGGTTGCCGCGCACCGTGTAATCGTATGCGGCGTCCGGGTCGGCCTTGATTGCCTCACATGCCGCCGCGACTCCAGGGGAATACGCCAGCGCCAGATCGCGCTGTGTCGCCATGGTCTTGGTTGGCTCGACGGACAGTTTCCCGGGCCGGGGAAGCCGATGGTAATCGAGTGCGGCCTTGCGAAAATCGTCGTCCATCATTGCCTCGGGGTGGTCTTGTTGATGGCACGCACCATGGTGGCCGAACGGGCGGCTGGCAACACAAGGATGGATTTTGCTTCGGTTGGACGAAATGGAAAAAATAACGCTACATTTGCGATTGATATAGCAAACATTCTCTTAATATACCCATTCCTCTTGCAGTTTTTAGAAAAATATCCTCCTAAGGCGCCTGACTTATACGGTTTTAGCGTTCCAGGGCACCCCGTTTCGATGGATTTTCCCAATCTGACCGGCCCGCGTTTCGACCAGGGCTCTGTCTGGCTTGTCGGCGCCGGTCCGGGCGACCCCGGGCTGCTGACGTTGCACGCGGCGTATGCGCTCAGTCGCGCCGATGTCATTGTGCATGATGCGCTGGTGTCGGAGGCGATCCTGTCGCTGGCGCCGCGCGCGGTTCTGGAACTGGCCGGCAAGCGTGCGGGTGGGATTCGCACTCAGCAGCTTCGCATCAATGACCGGCTGATCCAGCTCGCCCGCCAGGGGCTGCGCGTTGTGCGGCTGAAGGGCGGCGATCCGCTGGTATTCGGTCGGGGTGGCGAGGAAGCGCTTGCTTTGGCCGCCGCCGGGATCGCGTTCCGCATTGTGCCGGGCATCAGCGCCGGTATTGGCGGCACCGCTGCCGCGGGCATCCCGCTGACGCATCGCCGGTTGGCCCGCAGCGTCGCGTTTGCCACCGGCCACGATTCCAGCGGCGATCTGGCCGGCGTGGACTGGGCCGCTTTGTCGCGCGGGTCCGAGGTACTGGTCTTCTACATGGCGCAACGCCGCATCGGACAGATCGCCGAACGGCTGATCGAGGCCGGACGCGCCCCGGCCGAACCTGTCGCGCTGATCAGCAACGCCACCTGTCCGAACCAGGACGTGCGGATTTCAACGCTGGCAACCGCTGCCGTTGACGTTGCGGGCATTCCGGCTGGCTCCCCGACCCTGATCCTGGTCGGCCCCGTTATCGCGCTGCGTCCGCTGTTGGCGGACTGGCAGCAGACCGAACCCATGACTGTTGACATATCGGGTGCGGTTAGCCCCGCCCGAGCAGAAGGCTGAAGGAAACGCCATGCCGCCGATTTTGCCGAATACCGCGCCGTTTGCCGAAGAACATATCGCGGCCTTGAACCGGGTGATCTCTGTCACCACGCCGGAACAACGCGCCTGGCTATCCGGATATCTGGCTGGCTTGCAGGCTGCCAGTGGCTCCCACGCAGCGGTTCCGGCTGCTCCGCCGGCCAAGCGGGCGCCGCTGACCATCCTGTTCGGCACGGAATCGGGCAATGCCGAGGCGCTGGCCGCCCAGGCCCGTAAGGCCGCCACGAAGTTGGGATTCGCGCCCAAGGTCATCGATATGTCCGACTTTACCCTTGCCCAGGCAGCCGCGACGGAAAACCTGCTGATCGTCGCGTCCACCTGGGGCGAGGGCGATCCCCCGCAACGCGCCGTCGATTTCTACGAGGCCCTGATGGCCGGCGACGCGCCGCGCTTTGAAAAGACCCGTTTCGCCGTCCTGGCGCTGGGCGACCGCGCCTACGCCCAATACTGCGAGATCGGCCGCAAGATCGACGAGCGGCTGGCGGCACTTGGTGGCATCCGCATCACGGATCGGATCGACTGCGACCTGGACTACGGGACGCCGGCATCCGGCTGGATCGCCTCCACCCTGGAGCGGCTGAACGCCGAAGTCGGGGTCACAGACACCGCTGCCTCCGACGGCAACGCGTCCGTTATCCACGTCGATTTCGCCCGCCCGGGTGGGGAGGCCGATGCACCGAGCCGTGCTCATCCGTTCGCGGCCGAGATCACGGAGTCAATTCGTCTGAGCGGCAGCCGGTCCACGTCCGACACCCACCACGTCGCGGTGTCGCTGGAGGGTTCGGGAATTGCGTATGAACCGGGTGACTCGCTGGGCATTGTGCCGTCGAACGATCCGGCGCTGGCCGACGCGGTGCTGAAGGCCGCTGGTCTGTCCGGCGACGACACGCTGCGTGCGGCGTTGATCGAGCGGCTCGACATCACCACTCTGACCGGCAAGCAGGTCGAGGACTTCGTGCGCGAAACCGGTGCACCGGCGTTGCCGGCCGACTGGGCGACGGGCCGTCAGATCGTCGATTTGCTGGAAACCGCACCCGGCGCGTTGACGGCGGCGCAATTGACCACGCTGCTGCGCCCGCTGCCGCCGCGCTATTACTCCATCGCCTCCAGCCGCAAGGCCGTTGGTGAGGAAGCCCACTTGCTGGTGGCCGGGCTGCGCTACACGTCCCACGGCCGGGAACGCGCCGGTGTGGCATCTTTGGACATCACCGCGCGGCATCGCGAGGGCGATAAGCTGAAGGTGTTCCTGCGGACGAACCCGCATTTCCGCCTGCCTTCGGACGATAGCAAGCCGATCATCATGGTCGGTCCGGGAACCGGCGTGGCGCCGTTCCGTGGTTTTCTCCAGGAACGGGAAGCTGTTGGTGCCGCCGGCCGTAATTGGCTGGTGTTCGGACATCGCAACTACACCCACGACTTCCTGTATCAGTTGGAACTACAGGATTGGTTGCAGAGCAAGCTGCTCACCCGCCTGGATGTCGCGTTCTCCCGCGATCAGCCGGAGAAGCAGTATGTGCAGAATACCTTGTGGGATGCTCGTTCCGATCTGTACGCATGGTTGAAGGACGGTGCGGCGCTTTACGTGTGCGGTGACGCCAATGCGATGGCTAAGGACGTGCATGCGGTGTTGCTGCGCATCCTGGCCGACCAGGGCAAGCAGAATGAAGCTGGCGCGAAGGCGGAACTCGACGCGATCCGTCGCGACGGCCGTTACCTGCGCGACGTTTATTAAGGACTTTTGGACATGGTTATCGAACGGCCGCTCTCTGCCAACGAGCGCATCAAGTCCGCCAGCAACCTGCTGCGCGGCACCATCGCCGAGGGGCTAACGCACGCCGAAACCGGCGCGTTGGCCGACGATGATACGCAGCTAACGAAATTCCACGGCTTCTATCAGCAGGATGACCGCGATCTGCGGGCCGAACGCGGCAAGCAGCGGATGGAGAAAGCCTTCAGCTTCATGGTCCGGATGCGGGTGCCCGCCGGCATCGTGACACCGAAACAGTGGCTTGGCATTGAAAAGCTGGCGCGGGAGCGGGCAAACGGCACGATCCGGCTGACAACGCGGGAAACCGTGCAGTTTCACGGCATCCTGAAGGGCAACCTGCAACCGCTGATGCAGGGGTTGCACGCCGATCTGCTGGACACCATCGCGGCCTGCGGCGACGTGAACCGCAACGTTATCGCGACCGTCGCGCCGTGGGAGCCTTTATTATACGCGCAGATCAGCGACCTCGCCCGCGATATCTCGGTTCATCTGCTGCCGCGCACCCGCGCCTGGCACGAAATATGGTTGAACGAAGAAAAAGTTGCCGGCGGTGCGATCGAGGATGAACCGATCCTTGGCCGCACTTACCTGCCGCGCAAATTCAAGATCGCCATCGCACTGCCGCCGCACAACGATGTCGATGTGTTCGCGCACGATCTGTCGTTGATCGCGATTGTCGAGAACGGCGCAATCGTTGGTTACAACGTCGTGGTTGGCGGCGGTATGGGGATGACCCATGGCGAGCCGGAAACATATCCGCGCGCCGGCGATGTGATCGGTTTTTGCAAGCCGGAACACGCGATAGAGGTGGCCGAGAAAATCGTCACCGTCCAACGCGACCACGGCGATCGTTCGAACCGCAAACACGCGCGCTTGAAATACACCATCGATGAGATGGGCCTGGAGCAGTTCATTTCTTTTGTGAACGAACGTCTGGTGATGAAGCTGGAGCCGGCTCGGGCATATCGGTTCGTTTCTACCGGCGACCGATTTGGATGGGTGGACGGGGCCGGCGGCGCGGCGCATTTCGGGTTGTTCGTTGAGAATGGCCGGATCAAAGGCCGGATGATGGAAGGACTGCACGCGATCGCCGAGCTTGGGGTTGGGCGATTTGTGATGACGGCGAACCAGAATTTGGTGCTGGCGGATATTCCGGCGGGGTCGCGTCAGGACGTTGAGGCTTTGCTTGCCGCGCATGGATTAGACCAGCCGGTGGGCGGGCTGCGTCGCAGCGCGATGGCTTGCGTGGCTCTGCCGACATGCGGGTTGGCGCTGGCAGAAAGCGAACGTTACCTGCCCGATCTGGTGACACGCCTGGAAGACCAACTGGAACGGTTCGGCCTGCGTGACGACGAAATCACCATCCGCATGACCGGCTGTCCCAACGGCTGTGCTCGGCCGTACGTATCGGAAATCGGGTTGGTCGGCCGGACTCCCGGTGTTTACAACCTGTATTTGGGCGGGGCGCACGAAGGCTCGCGACTGAACAAGCTGCATCGGCGGGATGTCGATGGCGACGAGATCGTTGCTGCGCTGACGCCGCTGTTCGAGTCCTGGGCGAAGGAACGGACGGACGGGGAGCGGTTCGGCGACTATGTGATCCGCGCGGGCATTGTGCAGGAAACGACCGCGGGGTTGAACTTCCATGACAATCTATCCGCTGAAGTGGGGAACTGATCGATGCGCGCTGTTCGTGCCCTTTCTGGTGTCTATGGTTCATCTGCCGACCAGCCCTGGCTGCCGGGCCTGCCGCATGCGGCAGGCGCTTTGGCAACGTATTTCGTGTTCGGTGTGCAGGCCTGCGTAACGGGCCTGCTGCTGGCGACACTGGCGAGTTTTGTGGTGTATCTGCCGGTGATCGCGTTGGCACTGAACGGTGGACGTGCAATCGAAGCGGATGCCGCCGCGCCGGTGCTGAACATGAAGGCGCAAATGACCCTGCTCGGTTTGTGGACCGTAACGGCGTGGGCAGGGGCGGCGCTGGCTGGTTGAACGGCGGGCGCAGCTTAAGCTTGCCCATGAGGGTGCAGTTGCGAGCGATGTTTTTCGGCTTACGGGCGACCCTGTCACCGGGCTTGACCAACGAGGCCTATTGGTTTGCCGCTTAGCCCAACGCCGGGCCTGCGGCATTTGGTCTGTCTTGTTGCGACGAATGAGACGCTGCCAGCGGCGCAGCCCGTAACAGACGACAGCGCTGCGTCCCCTCCGAAATTCCGGAGAACCGGAAGTCCCGCACGCACATTTGGCCGTGAATGATCGCACCGCCTTCGCGCCGGGCCTCTCCCGGCTTTGACAGGCACCGATCCGCGTCGATGAGATTTTAGATTTCGGTGTGCGGCTCTCCGCTCCGGTGCTTCGCCCCCCCCCCGAGCATGACACCCTCACGAGCATGACGCCCCATGGGCGCACGGCTTGCCGACGTTCGTCCCGTAACCGGAGGCATCGCCATTACCCGTTGCATGCGCTGCGGGCTCGTTGAGTGCTGTCCACCATTTCAAATCTGATGCGGCAACCAGCCGAACCATGACGGAGATTGGATGGCGGTATGTCAATGTGTCCGATGATTGGTATCAATGCGTTGGCCTAACGGTTTGAGCATTAACCGATCGTTCATCTTTTTCTGGGCTAACTGCTCCCTGCGGCCCCAACGCGCTTTTCTTTGAGCGTCTGGCGCCGCAGAGGAACGGATCGAATGTCGGACAATGCCGAGCACGCAGACATAAAGCGCCAGCAGCGGCGTATGCTGCTTGTCGGCCTTGTCGTCGCTGCAATACCAATCGGCTGTCAGTTGCTGATGCTGTTAGCGCTCGCAGCCACCCCACAGGGCACGTTTCCCGCAGCAGATCGAACGTTCACGGATCTGCGGTTCTGGCCGATCCAACTCGTCCTTCTTTGCGTGGCTGTTGCCGGAAACGCGATCGTCAATTGCATCCGCCTGCTGTGGAACACCGAACGAGCAGACCGCACGATTCTTGGCTATCTTTTGATGCTATGCCTGCTCTTTTTCATAGAATCGATGATGTTCTCGATCACATTGCTGGCCTCGCAGATCGAATGGCCCTGGTTGGCGGGGATGGTCATGTTCGGTGCCGCGAATATACTGCTGGCCTATGTGCTTGAAATGGAAATCGCCGGAAAGGGTTGAATTCATGAAAGAAGAAGCGCATTTCCGTGTCGTTCGAAGCGTTTTTGTGAGGTCCCCATGACGATCCAGGATTGGACTTTGCTAATACCGGTTGTCGCTTTCCTGGTGGGGATTGTCATTTGCACCGCGCGGCTGTCGGTTCACACCCAGCAGCGCCTCGCTGCGGTGAATCAACGGGATTGGCTGATCGACGGCCTTGTCTGGATCAACCGCCACACCTCGCGCCGTCCTCGCTAACGACGCCTTCGCGCTTTGAACCGGAAAAATTTGGTGCGGTCGAGAAGACTCGAACTTCCACGAGGTTACCCCCACAAGCACCTCAAGCTTGCGCGTCTACCATTCCGCCACGACCGCACCGTGGTAGGCAGTGGCCAGGGTATAGCGGATGAATGAGAATGGTTCAATGACCTCAATTGCTCCGGAGTGGCGTATCGGCGACGGATTGACCGAATACCCCGCCGCCCTCGCCGAAATGCAACAGCGTGTCGCCGGCATTCGGGCCGGGACGGCGGTCGAACAGGTGTGGCTGGTGGAGCATCCGCCGCTGTACACCGCCGGGACATCGGCCAAACCAGCCGAATTGACGGACCCCGGGCGCTTTCCGACGTTCAACGCCGGGCGTGGCGGCCAATGGACGTATCATGGGCCGGGACAACGCACCGCGTACGTGATGCTCGACCTGAACCGGCGCCACGGCCGAGTCCCGGCGCAGGACATCCGCTGCTACGTCAACGGGCTGGAGGAGTGGCTGATCCGCACGTTGGACCGGTTCAACGTTAAGGGCGAACGCCGCGCAGGCCGAGTCGGCATCTGGGTTGCCGATCCTCTGACCGGCGCCGACTCGAAAATCGGCGCCATCGGCGTGCGGATCACCCGCTGGGTGAGCTGGCATGGAGTCGCACTGAACGTGGAACCGAACCTGTCCCACTTCGGCGGCATCGTACCCTGCGGCCTGCCGCAGTTCGGAGTCACCAGTCTGGCCGCACTGGGTATTCCGGCGACCATGCACGATGCGGATGTGGCGTTGCGGGCGGCATGGGACGAGGTGTTCGAACGCGACGACGCCCCTGGCTGCGAACGCCCTTTTCAACCCGGCACCGATTAGGCCGACGCGCGACAATAAGCCAATCGGCTGGCGGACCAGTCATTTCGTCCTGGCCAAGCTCGTTTTCGGGCCACCTATTCACGCGCCTGCTGCCACAGACGGTCCGGCGACTCGGGCCAAGACGATGGGAAGCATCCAAACCAGGTCACGACCGGTTGGCGCCGGGCACCCAAAGCACGTCGGTCGCGGCATTCTCGTTGAGCACGCGGGCAAGAACGAAAAGATGATCGGAAAGCCGATTGAGGTAGCGTCGCACCTCTACATTGGTATTTGCGACCGCAAGCACCGATCTTTCAGCACGCCGAACCGTAACGCGGGCGATATGGGCAAACGCTGCGGCGTCGGACCCTCCTGGTAGGATGAAGCTCGTCAACGCCGGTAGTTCCGCGTTCATCTGGTCAACTTCGGCTTCAAGGCGTGCGACAGTCTGTTCGGTCATACGGAGGCGGTCGCCGGCGCTTCCCGGGACACACAGGTCGGCACCGGCGTCGAACAGATCGTTTTGTATGCGGCCCAACATCGCGTCTTCGACTTTTCGGTGCCTTGTATGAGTACGCAATACGCCGATGACCGCGTTGGCTTCGTCAACGGCCCCAAGTGCCTCAATCCGAGCATCGGTTTTTGAGACACGGGTGCCGTCGCCTAACGATGTTTCACCTTTATCGCCACCTTTGGTGACAACTCGGTCGATCCTTACTACCATCGCGTTCGATCCTTTGAGTGGAAAAGTGTGGCTGCCGAGGGCTTAGCAGACTTTTTCGGATTTGTCGGATTGAGACCACTCGCAGACGTCGTGCATCGTGTGAATGAGGCCGACGAGGATTGACCGATGGCCCGCTGTTGCTGACTGGTGGCAACCTTATCTCCTATATTGGGTGGCGCGATGACACAGCCCCCAATCCCCGCTACACAGCCTGGGTGACACCTTCAATCGCGCTGCCCGACGCACCCTCGGTGGTCGCGGGCCACGGCCGCGCCGCCATCCTGACACCGGATGGCGAACTGTTAGTGCTGCCCACCGTTGAGGCAGCCGCGCTTCTTAAGACCCTCCCGCCGCCGATCCTGGTCCACGCCCCCGCCACCTTCCGCCGCCTCGGCATGCGGCCCGGCCCGGCGTTCGACCTGCTGGACCTGTTCGCCTTCGTGCGCCCCGCCCACTCCGCCGCCCCAACGCCGCGCGGCCTCGCCATGGCGCTCGACAACGACCAGCCGCCGATCGGCCTGGAAGCCGAGGTCACCCGCCTTCCCGACCTTGCCGCCGCGCTGCTGAACCACCTATCGCAGGGCCGCGACATCCTGATGAACCGCGACGCCGCCGTTCTGGCCGCCCGCATGCAGAAAGCCGGCTGGGGCTGGGGCGGCTACGTTACGCACGCGCTCGGCCGGCCCGACGCGGCATCGTCGAACGAACCGTTGAAAATCTGGAAAAAGCTGCCGGAGTGGGAAGACACAGCCCCCCTGCCCCCGCCATCATCCCACCCCGTCACCGAATCCGAAGCCCGCCAACGTCTGGCCAAGATGCTCGGTCCCAACGCCGAACAGCGCCCGGGCCAGGGGGACTACGCCGGCGCCGCCACCGCCGCGTTTGCCCCGCGCGAAGTCCGCGGCGACCCGCACATGGTCCTGGTGGAAGCCGGCACCGGCACCGGCAAGACGCTCGGTTATCTCGCCCCGGCAAGCGTCTGGGCAGAAAAGAACAAGGGCGCGGTCTGGATCAGCACCTTCACCCGCCACCTCCAGCGCCAGATCGACAACGAACTGGAACGCCTGATCCCCGACCCAACCGAACGCCGCCGCCGCGTTGTCGTGCGCAAAGGCCGGGAAAACTACCTCTGCCTGCTGAACCTGGAGGACGCGATCGGCACCGCCACCACCGGGTTCATGAACCAAACCGTCGTCCCGCTCGGCCTGATCGCCCGCTGGGCCATGGCCACCGGCGACGGCGACGTGCAAGGCGGCGATCTGCCCGGCTGGCTGCCCGAACTGTTCGGCGGCACCCTGATTGCCTCCTTGGCCGACCGCAGGGGGGAGTGCATCCACGCCGCCTGCCCGCATTGGCGCCGCTGCTTTATCGAGCACACGATCCGCCGGTCCCGCACCGCCGAACTGGTCGTCGCCAACCATGCGTTGGTCATGACGCAAGCCGCCTGGGGAGGCATCGACGACACCGCCGTCCCGACCCGCTATGTGTTCGATGAGGGCCACCACGTCTTCGACGCCGCCGACAGCGCGTTCTCGGCTGCGCTGTCGGGTGGGGAAACCGCCGAACTCCGCCGCTGGCTGCGTGGGGCAGAGGGCGGCCGGTCCCGCGCCCGCGGGCTACGCAAACGGATAGACGATCTGGTCGTCGATCGGCCTGCGCTGATCGCACCGTTGGACGCAGCTTTACAGGCTGCCGCGGCGCTGCCGCCCTCCGACTGGGCCAGCCGCATCTCGGGGGAGGAAACCCCGGATTTCGAAAGCGTCGAACCGGTTCGCCCGAATCCGTCCGAGACATTCCTGCGCTTCATCCGCCGCCAGATACTGGCCCGCACCGCCGGCGCCGATGGCCGCCCGACGTTCGGGTCGATGGAATGCGACGTGTTCCCGCTGAATGAAGACGCCGCTGCTGCCTCCGAACGGTTGGCCCGCGCCCTGGCCCGGATTGCCGAACCGCTGGCGACCCTACGCGAACGCCTGCTCGCCCGGTTGGACGACGAAGCGGAGGAAATCGACGAAGGCACCCGCAATCGCATCGAAGCCACCGGGCGGTCCCTGATGCGGCGGGCGCTGAACCCGCTACAGGCATGGCAGGCGATGCTCTGGAGCCTGACCGAACCGCAACCTGAACCCGGCACCCGCCCGAGCCATGTGCTGTTTTTGAGGCTGGACCGGCGTGACGGGTTGCGCGATCAGGATGTCGGCCTGCATCGGCACTGGCTTGACCCGACGATCCCGTTTGCCTCGACCCTGGCCGCCCCGGCCCAGGGGTTGTTGATCACCTCGGCGACACTGCGCGATTCCGGGAACAGCGACCCCGAAATCGCCTGGGCATCGGCTGAAGCGCGAGTCGGCGCACCGCATCTGCCCTCGCCCGCCATTCGTGCCGCCGTGGCGTCGCCGTTCGACTACGCCGAACAGACGCGGGCATTCGTGGTCACCGACGTGGCGCCGGGCAACCTCGACCAATTGGCGGCCGCCTACCGCGCCCTGTTTATTGCGTCCGACGGCAGCGCATTGGGTCTGTTTACCGCGATCAGCCGCCTGCGCACGGTCCATGCGAAGATCGCCCCGGAACTGGAACGGGCCGGCATTCCGTTGTACGCCCAGCACGTCGATGCGATGGGCAACGCGACCCTGGTGGACATCTTCCGCGCCGAGGAAGAAAGCTGCCTCCTCGGTACCGACGCCATGCGGGACGGCGTCGATGTCCCTGGCAACGCGCTGCGGCTGGTGGTGTTCGAGCGCACGCCGTGGCCCCGGCCTGACATCCTGCATCGGGAACGCCGGGTCCACCTGTCGGGCGGCGACCCGAAGGGCTACGACGACCGCATCGTCCGGTTGCGACTGCGCCAGGCTTTCGGACGTTTAATTCGCCGCGCGTCGGACCGGGGGGTTTTCGTGTTGCTCGACCGTCAGGCACCGACCCGGCTAATGTCGGCATTCCCGGCCGGAGTTGCCGTGAAACGTGTCGGCCTCGCACAGGCGGTTGAAGAAACTGGTGCTTTCTTACGGACTCGTGCATTTCTAATGCCACGATCACCGGCTTAAGGCTTTCGCCTTGTTCATTATTTCTGGAGGCATACAAATGCGGTCCACCGATTCCATCAATGCGCCTGAGGCGCTGGTTCTAACCATGGTTCTGGTTTCCGCCGCGGATGGCGGCATGACCGACCGGGAAATCGGCATCATGTCCGGTCTGGTGCAAACGCTGCCGGCCTTTCAGGATTTCACCAGCGACGCGCTTGCCAGCGTAACCGAACGTGCCGCCAATCTGCTGCATGAGGACGAGGGTCTGGCCCACGCCAGCCGCCTGATATGCGCGGCGCTTAGTCCCAAACTTCGTGAAACCGCCTATGCCCTGAGCTGCGAAGTCGTGGCAGGCGGCGAGGGCACGCGCCGTCAGTCGCTGGAGATGCTTGACTTCGTGCGCGGCGAACTGGGGTTGGATCCGCTGGTCACCGCCGCCATCGAACGCGGCGTGCGCGCCCGCTACCACCGTGTCGATCCTGCCGAGTGATATGCTGATTGCGCAACAGCCCCGGGCCGTTCCCGTCTTGGATGGGGCAGACGCAACGATTGGGCGTACAAGGTGATCGGCGCTGTCTTTGGCGTTGCGGGACCAAATCCGCTCTGTCCCTTATGGCGGGCGAACGCCCCGCGCCGGAATTCGCCGCCATGAGAACCATAGGGATCACCGCCGCCCTCGCGGGGATGCCGGCTGCGGTGTTGGCATGCCTCGCTGCATTCCAATGGGCCGCCTTTTGGCCGGCTTTGGCCGGTATCGCGATCTGCACCGTCACCGCCGGCGCATTCGCGCTGGTGTGGGGCCGCGATCTGGACCTTCTGATCGACTCGGTGCGGCGGGTCGCCTCCGACGACCCGAGACCTGCCACCGGCACCTCGCTCACCGAGGCGGAAAGCGCGGTAACGATGAACCCGCTCGGTCGCGAGATAGAGCGTCTGTCCCGCCGGCTAAACGCCCGTGCCGCTTTGCAGGAACAGCACCGCCTTGCCGATACCTTGATCCTGGAGCGGCTTCCAGACCCCATCCTCGTGCTCGCCCGCGACCATGCGGTACGCCGAGCCAACGCTTCTGCCCGGTTGTCGTTTGGCGATGATTTGCCGGCGGTGCTGCGCCATCCCGCCGTGAGAAATGCCATCGACCGGGCAATGGCCACCACGCTCGCACAAGCCGCCGAGGTTGGACTGCGGGCGCCGGTCGCGCGCGACCTGTACGCCACGGTGGTTCCAATGGACCCGCCGTTGGCGGATGGGGGCGAAGTGCTGCTGGTCCTGTCGGACCGGACCCGCGAACGCGTGGTGGAACGGATGCGCGCCGATTTCGTTGCCAATGTCAGCCACGAACTACGGACTCCGCTGGCATCGTTGATCGGCTTTGTGGAGACGTTGCAGGGTCCGGCCGCCGACGATCCCCCCGCGCAGAAGCGATTCCTGGCGATCATGGCCGAACAGGGCGCCCGGATGAACCGGCTGATCGACGATCTGCTGAGTTTGTCGAGGGTCGAGTTGACCGAACATCAGACTCCATCCGAACCGCTGGATCTGGTGGGGCTGATTCAGCGGATCGTGGCGGGATTCCAACCCGGGCTGGCCGAACGTAAGGTGCAGTTGGCGTTGCGGTTGGAACCGGATTTACCGGCCGTCACCGGAGACGCCGACCAGATGGCGCAGGTGTTGCAGAACCTGCTCGACAACGGCCTGAAATACGGGCGCGACGGCGGTGTGTTGCGGCTGGACGTGACCGTGGCCCAACCCGGCCAGCGTTGGCCGAGCCGGCGGGGGATCGTTGTCGCGGTCACGGATCAGGGTGCGGGCATTCCGCGAGAGCATATACCGAGGTTAACCGAGCGGTTTTATCGGGTGGATAAGGGCCGGTCTCGGGCTGTGGGGGGCACGGGTTTGGGGTTGGCTATCGTCAAGCATATCGTCAACCGCCATCGCGGCCAGCTACTGATCGAGAGTGAGGAAGGCCAGGGCACCACGGTCAGCGTCTGGTTGCCGGCGGCGCAGCTTTGAAAGCGCATGGCATCGTCGCGAATGTGTTCGGGCTGGCCTGCGAATCGACCGCGACCGTTGTTTGCCGATGACAGATGACCGGTGGCAGATGACCGGTGACAGACGGGCCAGTGACAGACGGGCCAGTGACAGAGTGGCCGATCGATGCCAGCCGAACACAGACCGGCAGGAACCATCACGATAAAGGAACAGCGATGGGCCGATTTTCCCGTGTGTCGATCATGTTAGGATTGACTCTGACCGCTTCGGCGGCGCAAGCGCAAACCGACATCGACGCGCTACGATCCAGCCTGACCGAGACACTGTCGCTGCTCAGTTTTGGGGCGATTTCCGTTGGGGGGCAGGCCGCTCGGGTGACTCAATCAGGGGCCGATGTTCAGATCCAGATTCCACTGAACGGATTCGCCGCGCCGGCCGCTGCGTCTGTGGTGGCTATGGCTCGTCCCGCAGCTAACGGCGCGTGGGACCTTACGTCGGTCACGGTGCCGCCGGCCGGTGCGCTGGGCAGCAGCATCGATAACGTTGTGTCCTACACGCTTGGCCGCCAGTCCATGCATGGCCGGCTCGATCCGCAACGCCTGTCTCCATCGACGTTCCTGGCGGAGCTGGGCGCCATTGCGTTGCACTCCGCATCCGGCGGCCAGGACACCGAACAAACGATCGAGCGGGTGACGCTGAACGCCGCATCCACCGCCGCTTCGGCCGGCCGGCTGGATCTGCTGGCAAAGAATTCCGCGTCGAGCTGGCATGTCGTAACACGAGAATCTGGCGGGGAGGCGGCCGAAAGTCATGTGCGTCACCTCGACGGCCAGATCGCGCTTTACGGCCTCGATCACCAACAGGCTGCACGCCTGATGGCGGCGGCGAACGGGTTGATGCAGACTGATCGGCGACCTCCCGCCTCCTCCATTCAACGCCATGACATGCAGGAGATGCTTGACGCGACCGCCGGACTGTTGAGCCGGTTCGATGCGTCGCAGGTGCTTACCGGCCTGAAGTTCGACCGAGGCGATCGCACCACCGGCACGATGGGCCGACTGCGGCTCGATGCGAAAGGGAGCGCCGAGGATCGGCTTCTTAACGCCGGACTGGATGTTGCAATGGACGATCTGTCGCTGACCTCCCTGTCTGCCGACACCGCCGCGCTGCTACCGCATCACCTGACTGCCCGGACGGTGGTTGCCGGCTTACCGGTCGCCGCCGTGACGGCGTTGCTTCGGGCTGGCCTCGTGCCCAATCCGGACACGGCCGCGCTGCAAACCCGAGCCGCGGGGATGTTGGCGACACCGGGTGCGAAGGCGGCTATCGAATCGTTCGCCTTCGATGCCGGCCCGCTGCATGTGCAAGGTTCGGCACGATTTTTGTCACGCCCCAATGGAGACCTTGGCACCGACATCCACATCTCCGCCAGCGGCACCGACGCATTGCTTAGTCAGGCAATGGGCAAGCCGGGGCTGCAAGGCGCCCTGCCGATGGTGTTCCTGGCAAAGGGCATGGGCCGCATTCAGGGCGACAGCATCGTCTGGGATATCTCCTTGGGTGGTGGCGCTATGACGATTAACGGCGTGGCGTTCGGTCAGCCGGCCGGACATACGCGTTAGATTTTGGCGCGTTAAATTTTGGCGCGGTAGATTCCGGCGCGGTAGATTCTGGGGCGGTAGATTCTGCGCGTTAGATTCTGGTGCGTTCGATTCTGATGCGCTTTGCCCATACATGTTAGCCGGGGCGGACCCGATAGAGCGTGACCTCGCGGACGGGGCGGTCTTCGAGTTCCCGCGTGGTCTCAATTCGATAGACTCCGAATGGTTCCAGTCCTGCCTTGGGCAGGTAGGCGCGTCCCGGATCGGCGATCCAGACGTCCGCGGTGCGGGACATGCCGATCAGCCACGGCATGATATGGCCGGTCATCGGCGCCTCATAACACACGTCGCCACACATGATCAGGTCCCACCGGCAGACGGCGCCGATCACGTCCCCGGCCAGGGTGACGGCGGTGTCGTTGGTCGCGGCGTTTAAGCCGATAGCGGCAAGCGCGAGAAGGTCGATCTCGCACGCCTCCACCGATGCCGCGCCGGCCATGACGCAGGCGATCGCCGCTATCCCACCCCCGGCGGCGAAATCCAGCACACGCTTGCCGGCCACTAGTTCCGGGTTGTCGAGAATGTGGCGGGCCAACGCCTGTCCGCCCGGCCAGGCGAACGCCCAGAACGGCGGCTCTACATTGTTTTCCGCCATCCAGTTTTCGGTGGCCTGCCAGATTGGGGTGATCTCGGTGGCGAGGTAGAGCTGGATTTCCGGCACATGCGGGGCGGTGGCGAGAATGGTGTTGGCGCGGATGAACGCTTCGGCTGGATTGGAATCGCCGGGATGTGGGCCGGCAGAGCCCGGGTGGGTGGGGTGCGGGTGGGTGGAGTGCGGGTGGGCTTCTGGAATTGTCTTTATGACATCGGATGTTCCGGTCATCGGTGCGCCCGTGACCGGAGTTTCGCGGTCGGGTTCCGGGCGCCCAACGTTGGGCAAGCAAGCCAGTTTTTAACACAGAGACAGAAAGAGAAAGGCCCGAGATCACAGAGACGCGCGTCGAAATCGACGGCGCGGAAATACGAAAATATTACCAACGGCACTCTGTTCGGACATGTCACCGTCGCGTCCGGGGTGGTGGCAGGCGCGGCAGGGTGTGACAAAACGCTGCTCCGGGCTTTTTGCGAGATGAGTTTTTTCTCCCTTGTCCTGATCGTTATGACAGGTCTGCGCCTTTCATGACGGGATTGGACCGAACGGCCGAAACGCGGGTTGGTTGGTAGGAATTTGGCTGCTAACCCCGGCATCGGGGTGCAATCGTTTCCTTTTTGCTCCGGAACAACCCGCGTGAAGCACGCTGGCTTGCTTCTCCGTGGCGCTCCGAGGTCCTCGTTCTGCCTGCGTGGTACAATCTGACTTTCTTCCTGCCTTACACGCGCCAATCCCGGGAGCGAGCTCAAAGCCAACCCGCCAAAATCGCCAACCCAACCGCCAGCCCGACCTCCCGGTTGGCACGGAACAGGCGCAGGCACCCGGCGGGGTCGTCGATATCCAACGCAATGACCTGCCTCGCCAGCAACCCCGCCGGCAGAATCAACGCCGGGTAGAACCACGCACCGATCCCGGACAGCCACCCCGCCAGCACCAGCACCGCCATCGACGCCGCATAGCAGCCCGCCAGGAACGGTCGCGTGTGCTCGCCGAACAACCGAGCGGTGGAGTGGACGCCGGCCAGGGCGTCGTCCTCCCGGTCCTGGTGGGCGTAGATCGTGTCGAACCCCAGGTCCCACAGGATGGCGGCGGCATACAGCGCGACCCAGGCCGCATCCAACCGGCCGGCGGCGGCGGCATAGCCCAGTGGGGCGCCGAATCCGAATGTGAAGCCCATCATTAGTTGCGGCCACCAGGTCACGCGCTTGGCCAGCGGATACAGCCCGACCAGCAGCAGCGACGCCACGCCCAGTGCCTGCGACAGGCGATTGAGTTGCAGCAGCACAGCCAGTCCCGCCAGGAGCAAGATCGCCAGGAACACCAATGCGTGCCTCGGTCGCAGCGCCCCCGATGCCAACGGCCTCCCGGCGGTGCGAACCACTTTGCGATCGATGTCCCGGTCCCACAGGTCGTTGACGACACAGCCGGCCGCCCGCATCGCCAGACTGCCAACCGCGAACAGGGCTACCAGCCGGATCGTCTCGGATACCGGCGCCCGCACCAGCAGAATCCCCCACAGTCCGGGCAGAAACAGCAGCCAGGTGCCGATCGGTCTGTCCACGCGCGCCAGAATCAGGTAGGGAAGCCAAGTGCGCGGCAGCCGGGCGACCCAGCCGGTGGCGACGATGTCTGTGTGCATTTTCAAGAGGTTTGTTCGCCGTTCCATGGTTCCGTCAACAGAGCATACACCAATCACATGATCCGCCTGCATGTCGAAGCAGACCTTTCCGCCGGTGCGTCCGTAGAGGCGACCGAGGGCCAGGCGCACTACCTGGGCGGCGTGATGCGGCGCTCCATCGGCGATACCGTGCGCCTGTTCAATGGGCGCGACGGTGAGTGGGACTCGCGGATCGCCACCCTGTCCCGCGGCAAGGCCGGTTTCACGGCGGCAACCCTGGTTCGGCCGCAGGCTGGCGATGAAGATTTATGGCTGATGTTCGCGGTGCTGAAACGCGATACCACCGACCTTGTGGTCCAGAAGGCGACCGAACTGGGGGTGTCTGTGCTGATCCCCGTCTTCACCGAACGCACCAACGCCGGCCGGGTCAACCTCGACCGGTTGCGGGCCATTGCTATCGAAGCCTCCGAACAAAGCGAACGGCTGACGGTTCCCGATATCCGTCCAGTGCGGCAACTGCATGACAATTTGGCGGAATGGCCCGCCGGCCGGTCTTTATTCGTGGCGCTCGAAAGGGCCGATACGCAGAAATTGACGCCCTCATCGGGCCCGGCTGGATTGCTGATCGGCCCTGAAGGCGGCTTCGGACCGCGCGACCTTATGGTGCTGGACCGGTGCCGGTTTGTTCGTCCGATTTCTCTCGGTCCCCGCATCCTTCGGGCAGAAACAGCAGCCATCGCCGGTCTGGCCTTGTTGCAAGCCTCAGGGTGTGGCTAGTACGCTGGTTTTAACAGTGAGGTGTGCCGGCGTTCCCATATCCGGGCCGTCGAAGCGCTCTATCGCCCGTCCGGCGGTAGCAACCGAAAATGCCTTGGGAACCCTATGTCGAATCCCGGAGACGCCGACGACACGCCGCTTACGTCGGTCACACAAATGGCTGAATACCTATCCGCCGGCTGTAAGCCGAAGGACGCGTTCCGCATCGGCACGGAGCACGAGAAGTTTGGCTTTCGCAACCACGACCTGACCGCCCCGCCCTATCTGCCGGCGGACGGCCAGCCCGGCAGCATTCGCGATATTCTGGCCGGTATGGCCAAATTCGGCGGTATCCCCATCCTGGATGGAGAGAATGCAATCGGGTTGAAACAGGGTGCCGCCTCGGTGTCGCTGGAACCGGCTGGCCAGCTTGAGCTGTCCGGCGGACCGGTCGAAACCCTGCATGAGACCAAGCAGGAACTCGATGACCATTACGATCAGGTCCGCGCCGCGTGCGAAGGCCTCGACACGGGCTTCGCGCCGCTCGGTTTTCACCCGCTGGCGACTCGCGCGGCGATGCCGTGGATGCCCAAGGGGCGCTATGCCATTATGCGGCGCTACATGCCGCTGGTTGGCAGCATGGGCCTGGATATGATGACCCGCACCTGTACCGTGCAGGTCAATCTCGATTTCTCGTCCGAGGAAGACATGCGGCGGAAACTGCGCGTGTCGCTGCTGCTGCAACCGCTGGCGACGGCGCTGTTCGCCAACTCCCCGTTCACCGAGGGCAAGCCGAACGGTTTTCTGTCGTATCGGGCGCATGTCTGGACCGACACGGACAACCAACGCTCCAGCATTCCCAAGGTGATGTTCGAGGACGGGTTTGGGTTCGAGCGCTACGCGGAATGGCTGATCGAGACCGTGCCGATGTATTTTGTCTATCGCAACGGCGGCTATATCGACGTGGCGGGCGAGTCGTTCACCGCCTACATGGCCGGCCGCATTCCCGCCCTGGCCGGCGTGACCGCCACGATGGGCGACTTCGCCGACCATGTGACCACGGCCTTCACCGATGTCCGTCTGAAGCGCTTCCTGGAGATGCGCGGCGCCGACGCCGGAACGGCCGAGATGATGCTGGCGCAATCGGCGCTTTGGGTCGGGCTTCTGTACGATGACGCGGCCCTGTCCGCCGCGGAAGCCCTGCTGAAAGGCGCCGGCTGGGAGGATGCCATCACCGCTCGCGCCGCGGTACCACGCCAGGGGCTTTCGGCGCCGTGGCGCGGCGGCACGTTGCGCGACATCGTTGGCGACGTGGTGGCGATCGCGATGGACGGCATGCGCGCGCGCAACCGGTTGAACGCGGCGGGCGAGGATGAACGGTCGTTTCTGGACCCGTTGCAGGCCATTGCCGCAGGGGGGCCGACCCAGGCGGAACACTGGTTGGCGCAATACAACGGGCCATGGAAAGGCGACACGCGGCGGATTTTCCAGGAAGCCGCGATCTGAGGATCGCCGAGGCTCTGCCTGCGACTCGCCGGCAATCGACTTTCGACGTCATGGGGCGAAGGGCGGCATTCACGTCTTTTGGCGTCTCGGATCAGTAAAGGCGTGGATGGCGGGCCTTCGCCCGCCATGACGGAGGAGGCGTCGGCAGCCCCCAAAGCCATAATGAGAACTGCTGGACGTGGAAGGCGCGCCTTCGCGCATCATGACGTGGAAGGCGATCGCGGCCGCAGACACCAAAATGAGAACTGCGGAGACCTCGCCTTCCTTCTTGCCCGGCGCGAACGAACGCTTCATAACCCCGCGCCTAATGGCAATGACAGACGACATTCGCGGCGTTCTAGCGCCGCCGCACCCAGCCGGGCGTCCCTTCATCATGGGCGGCCTTATTGTGCTTCTTATTGGTCTCGCGATCGGTGCGTGGCTGGTGTGGCTGGGACTGATCTTTACCCTGTTCTGCCTGTATTTCTTTCGCGATCCGGAGCGAGTGCCGCCCCCCCGCGCCGGTCTGTTCCTGGCACCGGCGGACGGGCGCATCGTGGCTGTGGCACTCGCCGCCCCACCTGCCGAACTAGGTCTGGGTTCCGAGTTGCGCTGGAAGGTTTCGATTTTCCTCTCGGTGCTGAATGTGCATGTCAACCGCTCTCCGGTCGATGGCGTTGTCACCCGCATCGCCTATCGCCACGGCGCCTTCGTCAGCGCCAGCCTGGACAAGGCCAGCGAGGCAAACGAGCGTAACGCCCTGGCGATCCGCCTGCCGAACGGTCAGGAGATCGCCGTGGTCCAAATCGCCGGCCTGATCGCTCGCCGCATCCTGTGTTCGGTACGTGAAGGCGACCCGGTGACGGCCGGCGAACGCTTCGGCATCATCCGCTTCGGCAGCCGGACGGATCTTTACCTACCGAGCGGCGTTCTTCCGCTGGTCGTCCAGGGTCAGACGATGATCGGCGGCGAAACGGTGATCGCTGAGTTGGCGTCATGACTTCACGCCTGTCATAACTGCCCCGTCATCGTGAGCGCGCCCTTGTCATGGGAGTTCCTGTATCATGATCGACCGCCCGAATAACTCGCCTCTGCAGCGGTTCCGGCGCTATCGGCCACGCAAGCGCAACCGCCCGCGCTACACTGGCCCGTCGTTCAACCGCATGATCCCGAACCTGATGACCATGCTGGGGCTGTGCGCCGGCCTGACATCGATGCGCTTCGGGCTGGAAGGACGCTTCGGGGCCGCCGCCGTGGCGATCGTCGTCGCCGCCCTGATCGACGGACTGGACGGCAGGCTGGCCCGTCTGCTTAAGGCGACATCGCGCTTCGGGGCGGAGTTCGACAGCCTGTCCGACTTCCTGTGTTTCGGCGTGGCCCCGCCGTTCGTGCTGTATCTGTGGTCGCTTCAACGCGGCGGCGCGATCGGCTACGTGCCGTGCCTGATGTTCACGGTCTGCATGGCGTTGCGGCTTGCGCGCTTCAACGCCTCTCTGGATGGGGCGCCAAAGCCCGCATACGCCTACAATTTCTTTACCGGTGTGCCGGCGCCGACCGGAGCAGGACTGGTATTGTTCCCGCTGTTCCTTGGTCTGGAAGCCCAATCGCTCGGTATGGACTGGCTGGTGAACGCGGTACGCCACCCGTTGTTCTGCGCGGCCGTGCTGATAGGGACCGCCGTGCTGCTGGTTTCCACCCTACCGATCTGGAGCTTTAAGAATTTCAAGGTTCCCACACCGTTCGTACTGCCGTTGCTGCTGGGCACCGGCGCCTACGTCGCGGTACTATTGGCCGACCCATGGGCAGCCCTGGCGGCGGCGGGATTGATCTATCTGGGTATGCTGCCATTCAGCGTGCGCAGCTTCAATCGACTGCGCCGCGAGGCCGAGACGCTTCCGGACGATGCCGAAACCGGGACTGCCAACAGCGTCCGATGACGCTCCCTACTTCCGGCGAAGGCGGCGGGCATTCGCGAGCGACCGAACCAGGTAGGGCGCCATCACGGCTGCATTACCGCGTCCGGTCATCATCGCGAGGGTCGATGCCTGTATCGCAGCCGCTTTCTCCATGACCATACGCTGATACTCGGCCGCGCTACAGGTTCCCTGCGCCATCATCAGAGTGCGATGAAAGATGGTTTCCCAGGATGAGAGCGTCAGTTGGGTCATCATGGCGGGAAAGTTTCGGCTGCGGTGTTTGCTCATGGGTATGACGTGAGGCGCGCCTGACACGGCCGCAAGGTGCTGAATTGCAAAACGAAGCCACGAAGGATGCGAACAACCAGCGTCAAACCGGGCGATTTCATTGAAAACTTCGTGGCTTCGTGGCTTCGTGGCTTCGTGGCTTCGTGGTGAAATTCCTTCTCAGCCAACACCACAAGTGCGCCGTTCCAAAGAAACGATGACCGCAGGAACGACAGGTCTAGCGTTGCTCCCCCGATTTCCCGGCGGTTGGTATAACTCTCCGCCACGACCCGACGTGGCGGTATCGTCGGCGCCACGTATTACTCGGCGGCCTTCCTAGGGGCTTTCGCAGCGGCCTTCCTGGCAGGTGCCTTTTTTGCCACGGCCTTCTTCGGAGCGGCCGCCTTGGCCGGGGCCTTTCGTGCGGGAGCTTTAACGGGTGCATCGCCTGTCGCCGTGGCAGCAGCCTTGGCCGGCGCCTTGCCCTTCCGTCCCGCAGCCCCCTTCGGTTTCAGCGCCTTGCCCTTCTCGGCCAGCAGCGTCACTGCATCGGCGAGGGAGATATCCTCCATCAACACCCCGCGCGGCAGGTTGGCGACAGTCTTACCGTGCTGAACATACGGCCCGAAGCGGCCCTTCCTGACGCTGACCAACTCCTTGTCGGCAGGATGCGGCCCGATCGTCCGCACGCTCGCCAGCTTCTTCGCCAACAGATCGACCGCTCGGTTTAACCCCAGCGCCAGCACGTCGTCGTCCTTGTCCAACGACCCGAACACCGCGCCCATTTTGACGTATGGCCCAAACCGCCCGATGCCGGCCTCGATTTTTTCCTTGGTTTCCGGATGCAGCCCGACCTCTCGCGGCAGCGACAGCAGACCCAGCGCCTGCTCCAGCGTCAGGGCATCGCCGTCCATTCCCTTGGTCAGGGAGGTTCGCTTCGGCCGGACCTTCTTGTCATCGGAGTTCTCGCCCTGCTGGGCATACAATCCGTATGGGCCGCGACGAACCGTGATCTCCTCGCCGGTATCCGGATGATGGCCCAGCGACCGCAGGCCTTCCTTCAACGTCGCGCCGCCCTCTTCGCCGGCATCGATCGCCAGACGCCGGGTAAACTGGCACGCCGGATAATTCGAACAGCCGATGAAACTGCCGTAGCGCCCCAACTTCAGCCCCAGCCGCCCGGTTCCGCACGCGACGCAGACGCGCGGATCAGATCCATCCTCCGGCGATGGGAAGAAATGCGGACCCAGATCCTTGTCCAGCGCATCGATAACGTCGCTGATCTTCAGGTCGCGGGTCTGTTCGACCGCCTTGGAAAAATCATTCCAGAAGTCATGCATCACCTTCCGCCAGTCGAGGCCGCCGGCGGATACCTCGTCGAGCTTTTCTTCCAGCCCGGCGGTGAACCCGCTGTCAACGTAATGCTCAAAAAAGCTGACCAGGAAAGCGGTGACCAGACGGCCGCGATCTTCCGGGATAAAGCGGCGTTTATCCAACTTCACATAATTGCGATCTTGCAACACAGTCAGGATCGAGGCGTAGGTGGAGGGCCGGCCGATGCCCAGTTCCTCCATTTTCTTGACCAGACTCGCTTCGGAGTAGCGCGGCGGCGGCTGGGTGAAATGCTGGCTGGCGCCGGTCTTCTGGCGCTTCAGCGGATCGCGCTCGCCCATCGGCGGCAGCATGCGGTTGTCGTCTTCTTCCGGCGCGCCCTCTGCCTTGTCGTCGGTATCTTCCCTGTACAGCTTCAGGAACCCGTCGAACGCCACGATCGACCCGGTGGCCCGCAGTTTGATGCCCTTATTGTCCACCACATCGACGGCCACCTGATCCAGTTCGGCGGACTGCATCTGAGAGGCGACGGCACGCTTCCAGATCAACTCGTAAAGCCGCCGCTGGTCGGGGCTGAGGCCGCTGGCGACACTGTCGGGCGTGCGGTTCACATCGGTTGGACGGATTGCCTCATGCGCTTCCTGGGCATTCTTCGCCTTGCTGATGTACTCCCGAGGTGCGAACGGCAGATAATCGCGCCCAAAGGATTCCCCGACATGCTCCCGGATGCTGGCGATGGCTTCCTGCGCCATCTGCACGCCATCGGTTCGCATATAAGTGATCAGGCCGGTGGTCTCACCGTCGATATCGACACCTTCGTACAGCCCCTGAGCCGTGCGCATGGTCTGCTGTGCGCCGAAGCCCAGTTTCCGCGATGCCTCCTGCTGCAACGTAGAGGTCGTGAACGGCGCCGGCGGATTGCGCTTGACGCGGCGGCGTTCCACCGACCCGACGCTGAATTCCCCGGCCTCGACGGCCGCTTTCGCCGCCTCGGCCAGCGTTTCATTGTTTAGATCGAACTGATCGAGCCGCTTGCCGTTCAGATGCGTCAGACGGGCCGTAAACGGCGCCCCGCCCGGCGTCAGGAACAGCGCCTCGATCGTCCAGTATTCACGCGCCCGGAAAACCTCGATCTCGGCTTCCCGGTCGCAGATCAGGCGCAAAGCCACGGATTGCACGCGGCCGGCGCTGCGGCTGCCCGGCAGTTTGCGCCACAACACCGGCGACAGCGTGAAGCCCACCAGATAGTCCAGGGCACGGCGGGCCATGTAGGCCTCGATCAGCGGCTGGTCGAGTTCGCGCGGGTGGGCGATGGCATACTGGATCGCGTTGCGGGTGATTTCGTTGAAGGTGATGCGGTGGACCTTCACGCCCTTCAGCGCATTCTTTTCCTCCAGCATGGCCTGCACATGCCAGGAAATCGCCTCCCCCTCCCGATCCGGATCGGTTGCGAGATACAGGGTTTTTGCGCCTTTGAGCGCCTTGGCGATGGCGCCGACCTGCTTATCGCCGCGGGCATCCGCCTCCCAGTCCATGGCAAAGTCCTGGTCGGGGCGAACGCTGCCATCCTTTGGCGGCAGATCGCGCACATGACCGAAGCTGGCCAGAACCGTGTAGCCGCCACCCAGGTAGCGGTTGATGGTTTTGGCTTTGGCGGGGGATTCGACGACGACGACATCTGACATGGAGCGGTGCGGTATCCTACTCAAAAGTGTCCGGCAAGAGTGCCACGCGGTTACCGGGGAACGTCTCTATACGCCCCGCCAGCTCCAATTCCAGAAGAACCGCCATGATGGCGGACGGTGACAGTTGGCAGCGCCGCACCAGATCGTCAACCATCGCCGGTTCCGGAGACAATAAAGACAGCACCGCCGATCGGGCTTCCGGCGGGTTGCCCTGTGGGGCGGGTGGCTCCGGGAAGGCGAATTCCGGCTCACCGAAGCCGCGCTTGTTCGATCGACCCTCGGTTGGTTCCATCGGCAGGTTGTCCAGAATGTCCGCCGCGTTTTCCACCAGCATGGCCCCTTGCCGGATCAGGTCGTTGCCGCCCCTGGCGCGGGGATCGAGCGGGGAGCCCGGTACCGCGAAGATCTCCCGCCCGGCTTCCTGAGCGATGCGGGCGGTGATCAGGCTGCCCGATTTGGGCGCGGCTTCCACCACGACCACCCCCAGCGACAGGCCGGCTATAATGCGGTTGCGCCGAGGAAAATGCCTGGCCTGGGCAACGGTGCCGACGGGCGATTCCGTGATCAGGAGGTTGGTGTTGGCGATGCAGCGATGCAAGTCCCCGTTCTCCGGCGGATAGGGTTGGTCGATCCCGCCGGCGATCACCGCGATCGTGCGGCCGGTGCGCATCGCACCCGTATGAGCGGCGGTATCGATACCGCGAGCGAGACCGGAGACCACGACCACGGAGGCAGCCAATTCCGCCGCCAGGATTTCCGCCATGCGCTGGCCGTTGGCGGAAGCATTGCGGCCGCCCACCGCCGCGACGCACCGCCGCAGGGCGAGACTGGCATCGCCGATCATAATCAGGCAGGGCGGCGCGTCGTCCAGCATCGCGAGCAGCGGCGGATACTCCGGGTCGCCGAGGAAGATCATCCGGCCACCCGCGGCACTGGTGCGTTCCAGTTCCTGCTCTGCCTCCGCCGCCGAAATCGTCGTGGGCGCCGTCTGTTTGCCGCCTGCCCGCGCAAGCCGGGGCAACGCATCGAGCGCGGCGGCGGCTGTGCGGTAGCGATCGATCAGGCGGCGGAAGGTGACGGGACCGACGCCTTCCGTGCGGATCAGGCGAAGGAGATCGGTGCGGTCGGTCCAGGCTGATGTGGCCTTTGACATGGGCGGCGTCCTTATCGTGCCGCCGGCGGAAATGCCGGTGGGCCGGATCAGGCGCGTTCCGTCTTGCCTCGGCCGATCCGGGGTTCGGTACCGTTGAGCAGGCGGCGGATGTTGCCCTGGTGGCGGACGAACACCAGCACGGCAATGGTAAAGGACAGCTTAACGACCCCGTAATCTTGTAAAATAAGTGCGGCGGCCGGGGCCGCGGCGAACGCCCCCAGGGCCGCGAGCGACGACAACCGGGCCGTCGCGGCCACGATCAGCCAAATCGCGCAGGCGGCGAGACCGATGGGCCAGTACGCGGCGATCAGCACCCCAAGGCCGGTGGCGACGCCCTTGCCGCCCTTGAAGTTCAGCCACACGGGGAAGAGGTGACCAAGCACGGCGGCCAGACCGGCAAGCAGTGCGATGTCCTGGTCGTAAACCAGGGCCCGGGCGATCAGTACGGCAGCGGCACCTTTCAGGCCATCGAGCAGCAGGGTGGAAGCCGCGAGACCCTTTCGACCGGTGCGAAGAACGTTGGTTGCCCCGATATTCCCCGAACCGAACCCGCGGATATCGCCCAGTCCGGCGAGTCTGGTCAGCAGAAGGCCAAACGGGATCGACCCAAGCAGGTAGCCGAGGAGACAAACAAAGGCCGTAAGCAGGTCGTCGGAGTTCATATGAATTAGCCCACCATGTCGAGTTCATCCGCCCCGAATCCGGCCGGAAAGCCATCAATGCTGACAGCATTGTTTTCACGCCGATAGGTGGCCAGCCACGCCTCCCCCTTTTCTGCCGCGCGTTGGCGCAGCGCCGGCCGGGGGGCCACGAAATCGAACAGGGGCACGCCGTTGCCGCAGCTTACCAGTACCATTTCCACGTCCAGGCGTACGATCTGGCGGGCGCCGGGCGGTTGTTCATTACCATAGGCGCGCTTGAGCATCGTCTGGTATTCGGCCGAACCCAGCGGCAGCGATCGGCCCTGACCGTACAGCCGCAGGATCATGGGTTCCGCCCCGAAACTGCAAAACATGATGGTCAACCGGCCCGTCAACCTCAGATGCGCGGCCGTCTCGTTGCCGCTGCCGGTTTCGTCCAGATATGTCACGGTGCCGGGGTCCACCACCCGAAACGCGCCGGTGCCGCGTGGGGAGACATTGACGCGGCCGCTTTCGCCGGCCGAGGCGGTAAAGAATATCTGCTGACCGGCGATGAACGCGGCGTGCTTCCGCCCGATTCGGTCAAATGTTTTTCCCATGTTCGCCCTATCACCTGGTTGCCACGGCCCGCCTCAGGCTGTCCCTGCCACCCATCTTTGGCTGGCGAGCAACAACCAGAGACCCATAACATGGACTGTCGGATCGACCAAGTAACTACCGCCGGCAGGTGTCGAAGCGGTTCAGCACCCACACAGGAACGCCCGGCCGCCTGTCAGATGCGCGATCGCGGTATCGGCGCTGATAACCGGATTGTCCAACTGAATGGCGCAATAGGCAGCATCCGCCCCAGCAAGCCGGCCCTGCTGGTGGAGGGCAACGGCATTCCCGAGGCGGATGTTCATCGTGCCGGAAGAATTAGAACAGGCCTTCGATCTGACCGCCTTCGCCCAGATAGATGGACTCGGCGGACGGCACACGCGGCAGGCCGGGCATGGTCATGATGTCACCGCAGATTGCGACCACGAACCCGGCGCCGGCGGACAGGCGCACTTCGCGGATCGGCAGGATATGGCCGGTCGGCGCGCCCATTACCGTGGCATCCGAGGTAAAGCTGTATTGCGTCTTGGCGATGCACACCGGGACATCCCCAAACCCTGCATCCTCGAACGTCTTCAGCTTCTTCGCCACGGCGTCCGGCACCGAAATGTCGGACGCACGATAGATCTCCTTCGCAATGGTGCGGACCTTGTCGGCCAGCTTCATATCCAATGGATACAGCGGCTTGTAGTTGGCTTTGCCGGCGTCGATCTGCGCCGAAACCGCATGTGCCAAAGCCTCGGCCCCTGCCCCGCCGTGCGCCCAATGGGTGCAGGAGATCGCTTCGGTGCCGATCGCCTTCAT
>JANXLQ010000004.1 GCA_025355085.1 Rhodopila sp. | reverse complement strand
ACGACTTGCCTTGCAGATGCCAGTAAAGTCGTGGGTGACCGGGCCAAGCCCGGCCATGACACAGGGAACACAAGACCTGCCGCCGCTAATGTAACGCCTATGGCGCGACGGCCCGCAATCCACGTTTTTAATGCTCCGGGACGGCGAAAGGCATGGATGGCGGCCCTTTGCCCACCATCGCGGCGAGGGCAACTGCCTCGGCTTTGCCCAAACGAGAACTGCTGCGCCGCAACGATCACGCTGGCCTACGATAACGTTCTCAGCAAGAATGCCGGCACCTGTCCGGCCCTGGTTTCCCCGCCTATTGGCTTTGGTCAGGTTGCGTTGGAAGATGGACCCTCGCCGGGGTTCGGGCCGAAACCCGAGGATTAGCAGCAACGCGCGCAATCACCGCATACAGTGGTCGGCGCGCGTGATTGAGTGCCCGAGATCAGGAGACGACTGCATGACCGACGCCACTCTGGACGCCTTCATCGACGCATCGGCCGAGCTGCTGGGGATCACCATCGACCCGGCGTGGCGCGACCCGGTGCGCGCAAACCTAACGGTCAGCCTGCGAATGGGGGCGTTGGTCATGGACTTTCCGTTACCCGACGATGCCGAACCCGCACCTGTGTTCACGGCCTGACCATGACCGAAATCCACTGGCAAAGTGCCGCCGCCATCGCCGCCTCGGTCGCTGCCGGAACGACGACCGCGCGGGCGGTGATCGAAGCCACGCTGCGCCGCATCGCCGCGCGTGACGGCGGGTTGAACACTTTCACCGATGTCACCGCCGCCAGGGCGCTGGCCCGAGCGGATGCGGTCGATGCCGGGCAGGTTTCCGGACCGCTGGCCGGCGTGCCGTTCGCGGTCAAAAACCTGTTCGACGTGACCGGCCTGCCGACCCGTGCCGGCAGCACGATCAATCGAGAGCGGGCGCCCGCCGAACGGGATTGCGTATTGATCGAACGGCTGGAGAGTGCAGGCGCCATCCTGGTGGGCGCGCTGAATATGGGCGAGTACGCCTACGATTTCACTGGTGAGAACCGGCACGACGGGCCATCGCGCAACCCCCACGATACGGCACGGATGACCGGAGGTTCCTCGGGTGGCTCCGGTGGCGCGGTCGCCGGCGGTCTGGTACCGCTGGCGCTTGGTTCTGACACCAATGGATCAATCCGCGTGCCGGCGTCTTTGTGTGGGCTGTTCGGACTGAAACCAACGTTCGGGCGTCTGCCGCGCACGGGTAGTTTTCCGTTTGTGTCCAGCCTGGATCATCTCGGCCCGCTTGCTCGGACTGTGCTCGATTTGGCGCTGGCCTACGATGCGATGCAGGGACACGACCACGGTGACCCAATGTGCGCCGACCGGCCGGCGGACCCGGTGACGCCCACGCTGGCCCTTGGGCTGTCCGGACTGCGCATCGCCAGAGCAGGTGGTTACTTTCGCGCCAACCAAATGCCGGAGGCCACATTGGCCGTGGATCGGATCGCAGGCGCGCTAAACATCGACCGGGACATTGAGTTGCCGGAAGTCGCCCGAGCACGCGCCGCAGCGTATCTGATAACCACAGCCGAAGGGGCCGCGCTGCATTTGGGCCGCCTGCGCACAAGGCCGGCGGATTTCGATCCTGACGTTCGCGACCGTTTAATCGCCGGAGCCATGATTCCAGCGGCGATGCTGGTTCAGGCTCAGAAATTCCGCCGCTGGTATCGTGATGCGGTGCTGCGGCTGTTTGCGGACGTGGATGCGATCATTGCACCGGCCACGCCTTGCTCCGCGCCGTCGATCGGCCAGAAAACCTTTGTGCTGGACGGCGTTGAACTGCCGGTGCGGGCCAATATGGGGATTTTCACCCAACCGATTTCGTTCATCGGCCTGCCGGTAGT
>JANXLQ010000444.1 GCA_025355085.1 Rhodopila sp. | reverse complement strand
GATAGCAAGCCCGCAACGCGGCGGCAGTCAGGCGTTTATGGTTTCTACACTACGCCTTGAAAGCGGCCACCGCCTTCTCGTCGAACTTCAACCCTAGTCCCGGCTTGTTCGGCAACACGAGTTGCCCGTTTTCGATTGCCGGAGTTTCTTCGTACAGCGCCAGCATCCACGGCATGTATTCGACCGTCAGCCCATTCGGGCAGGCGGCGACCAGATGCACCAGCATCTCGGGCATGACGTGGCTGACGACGGGCAGGTTGAACGCCTCGGCCATGCCGGCGACCTTCATCCATTGGCTGACGCCGCCGACGCGGACGATGTCGATCATGATGATATCGACGGACCGCGCCTCTATCATGTGCCGGAAGGGGACGATGCCCCAGACATACTCGCCGCCGGCCACGGGGGTTTTCAATGCGGCAGTGACGCGGGCAAGGCCGGCGTAATCGTCTGCGGCGGTAACGTCCTCCAGCCAGAACAGCCCCACATCCTCACATCGGCTGCCGATGTCGATCGCCTGTTCCGGGCGCCAACGCTGGTTGATATCGCACATCAGTTTGACGTCCGGCCCGATTGCCTCCCGCACCACCTGCACGCGGCGGACTTCCTCGGCCGGTGTTGGATTGCCGGGCAGGGCCATCTGGGTTTTCATTTCGGTAAAACCCTTCTGCACCAGGATTTGGGCCGCCCGTTGCGCCTGATTATCCGTCAGGCCGCGCCGCAACGAACCGGAGGCATAGGTCGCCACCCGGTCGCGATGGCCACCGAGCAGCTTCCATAGCGGTTGATCGAGTGCCTTGCCTTTAATGTCCCACAGCGCGATGTCGATGGCAGAGATGGCCAACATGAAGATGCCGCCCGGACCACAGGAGTCTCCCGTGCCGGCACGCAGTTTAGCGGTGATTTTCTCGATGCGCAGCGGGTCTTCGCCGATGGTGAGTTCCGCGAGTTCCTCGACCGCGACGCGCAGGCTGCCGGTCATCTTGCCGCCGTAGAAGGTCAGGCCGATGCCCTCGATTCCGCTGTCTGTGCGCAGGCGAAGGATGACGACGGGGCGCGTGCGGCCGGCTTCCTCCGGCATATTGGCCAGGGGGTCGTCTTCCGGAATGCGCAGGGTGGTGGCTTCGAAGCTGGTGATTTTCATGACGTTCTCCTCTAAACGGCGATAGTAACCGCCGTCAGACCACGCACAAGGCTTCGCGCGCTTCCACCGAACTGCGATAGACAACCACTTTGGCGTCACCGCGCAACACGTCCCAAACTGTTTTCCCGCCGTCGCGCTGGAACCGGATGTCCAAATGCCGGTGGCCCAGGCGAAGATCCAGCAGAGTAATGTCCGGCAGCCATTCCGGTAGGTTCGGATCGACATAAAGCGTGTCGTTCGGTGCGTCCGGCTGGATGCCCAGCATCGCCTGCAACAGCGCGAAACATGATCCGGCGGCCCATGCCTGGGGCACGTTCGCACCGAGATACTGCACCGGGAAATTGCTGCCGTTGCGTTCGACTCCGGCATAGAGTTCAGGCAATTGGTTCAGCAGGAAATGGCTCGCCGCTTCACTGATATCGCGCGCGATAATGCCGGCTTCCATGCTAAAACCGTAACGTTTGAAACCAAGCGCGATCAGGCTGTTATCGTGCGGCCACACCGAACCGTTTTGATAGGAGTACGGGTTGTAGGCGGGGTGTTTGCTCGACAGGGTGCGGATGCCCCAACCAGAATTCATATCCGGTGCCATTAACCTGGCAACGACACGGGCCGCGCGGTCTGCCGGAACGATACCGGACCAAAGAAGGTGCCCCGGGTTGGAGGCGACAGTCATCACCTTTCGTTTCTCACCGTCGAGCATGTAGGCGTAGAAACCGCTTTCCTCGTCCCAAAAGGCTTCGTTGAATTTCTTGAACAACGCCGATGCTTTGGCGCGCAGTGTCTTGGCGCGGTCCGGTTTATCCAGTGCGTCGAACACCTCTGCCATACGAACCCAGGCGTCATAGACGTAGCCTTGCAGTTCGCACAGCGCCTTGGGGCCGCGCACAGGCGATCCATCTGAATAAGTCATGGAATCGCCGGCGTCTTTCCACGCCATGTTCTCGTATCCGACCGGAGATCTGGTCTGGTATTCCTGGAACATGTCGCCGTCCAGATCGCCATCGTTGTCGATCCAGCCAAGTGCTGCCTCGGCATTAGGCAGAAATTTTTCCAGCAACGTCCGGTCGCCGGTCGCCCGCCAGGCTGCGTGCAGCGTTATCAGGTACAACGGCGTGGCGTCGGCGGTACCGTAGTAGGGTGTGTGCGGAATCAAATTGAAATGCGCCAGTTCTCCATAACGCAGTTCGTGCATGATTTTGCCAGGTTCGGCATCGCGAAAGTCGTCGCGTTCCTTGCATTGCCAGCGCCCCAGAACCTCCAGGGAGCCTCGGGCGAATTCGGGATAGACAAGAATATTCTGTATAGAAACGATAAGGCTGTCGCGGCCGAATGGGGCCATGAACCAGGGCAATCCAGCGGCAGGCAGGAATTCCATGTGGCCGGTGCCTGCCATCGGCAATCTTAGCGATGCCATGTCGTCGATGGCCTGATGGAAAAAGCGATAAAATTCTTCGTTGCTGGTTCTTACCTTCAGCACGGTCTGGCGCCAGTCACGGTGCGCCAGGGCCTGCGCAGAGGTCGCCGCATGTTCAGCGCACGATGTTCCGGCGTGATAATGCTTGTCGCCGTCGGTGAATTCATACAGCAGACAGCAATGCCATTTCCCCCCGGGCGGCAGCTTCACCTCAAAGCTCAGGCGGCCATTGGCAAACACGGCGGGGGAATCGCCGCATTCGGCGGAAACCGCGACGGCACGGGAAAAATCGGCGTTTCGGTATGTCGTTCGCAGCGTTTGCCGAGCCTCTGACCAGTCGGAGGTGATGTGACCACGGCGAATATCGCGCTTGGATTTGACGTCGAACACGTCGGCGAAGTCGGATCGTAACGCGATCTCCAGATTGAACCGCACCGGCTTCTGACTGTGGTTGGTCAGATCGAGGTCCTCGTGCAGCCCCTGGCTCATCACACGGGCAATCTCAAACGCCAGGGTTTTGGCGGCGATCGGGCCGTCTTCGGTCAGGAAAGCCTGGTTGGTCAGAAAGATACGGGCGGCATCGAAGTTCATTGCGCCGCCGTTCAGCAGGTCCCATGGCGTTCCGTTGGCATACACCGACCACGCGCTGATCAGCCTTGTATCAAAAAAATACAGCCCCTTGTCGCTTGGCCAATTAATCTGCCCATCGATTTCGGTCACCAGCACCGTCATGGCCTGATGAATGGCGATTTGCGGCGGGCCGACCTGAACTTTGAACGGCATGAGCATCATTCTCCATGGTGTGAAGCGCGGCTGGTGCTTTATAGCGCGGTACCGCTGTAGGAGTCGCATGACAGGATGGCAAGCTTGGACGCCCCCGACACGCTTTGGACCTTGGATCACATCAGGAAACATATCGAGGAAGGGTTGCCGCTGGTACCCCTGTTTAACATCGATGTGATCGAGGCAAGCCCGGAACGCGGGGCCGTTCGCCTGCGGGAAGGGGAGCATGTGACTCGCCCGGGCGGCAGTGTGGCCGGTCCGATCCAGTTCGCCCTCGCCGATGTCGCCACTTACGCCCTGATCCTCGCGGCTCGGCGGGACGAAGCCGCGGTGACGGTCGATATGACGATAAACTTCCTGCGCCCGGCGATGATTCTGCCGCTGATCGCCGTCGCGACCACGCTGCGCGGGGGGCGGCGGCTGTTTACCGCTGAAGTGCGGATCACCGAAGAATCCACCGGGCGGCTGATATCGCACGCGACGACGACCTACGCGCTGTCGCAGGCCGACCGTCCGTAATCCATACATCACGCAATACAACGCTCGGTCCGCGGAACTCGCCTCTGGAAAAATCCTCGGCGCGGATGCAGTCTGGCGTGACATAACAAGGAGCCGCCGCCATGACCGACCTGCCCAGCCACGTAGAAATCCACGAAGAAGGCCCCCGCGAGGGTTTTCAGATTGAGCCGGGGCCGATCCCCAGTTCCGACAAAATCCGCCTGATCGAGGCATTGTCGGAAACCGGATTGCACCACATCCAGGCATGCTCGTTCGTCAACACCCGCCTGGTTCCGGGTTGGGCGGACGCCGAGGCGGTCGTGGCCGGCTTCAAAGCCAAACCCGGCGTCGAATACACGGGGCTGTTTTTCAACGGCAACGGCCTCGACCGGGCGCTGGCATTTAAGGACAAGCTGACGATCCACGGCGGCATTTCGCTGACCGCATCGGAAGGGTTTACGCGCAAGAACCTGAACCGCAGCCCATCGGAAAACATTGAGGCAATGACGAAGCACAGCGCGGTGCAGCAGGCGAAGGGCGTTCCCGTCACGCGGGTTGGCGTCATGGCCGCGTTCGGTTGCAACTACCAGGGCGATATCCCGCCGGCTCAGGTCATCAAGACGCTGGAGGACGGCCTCGCGATCGCTGCCGAAACCGGTGCGACCATCACCTTGTTCTCGTTGGCGGACACGATGGGCTGGGCCACACCGGCACGGATAGAGCGTGTGATCGGCGCTGTGCGGAACCGCTGGCCGGACATTGACCTGTCACTGCATCTGCACGACACGCGCGGCATGGCTGTCGCAAATGCCCATGCCGGCCTCAAGATGGGCGTGACTCGCTACGACTCCACGGTTGGCGGCCTGGGTGGCTGTCCGTTCGCGGGCCAGCCAAAAGCGGCGGGCAACATCTGCACCGAGGAACTTGTGCTGCTGTGCGAAGAAATGGGCATTGAAACCGGCGTCGATCTGGATGCGCTGATCGAAGTCGGACGTCTGGCGGAGGAAATCGTCGGGCACCAGTTGCCCAGCGAACTTATCCACGCCGGCAGTCTGGCTGCCTTCCGCCGCAAGGCCGCCTAGGTCTTACTTCGGGCGCGCCACCCGCACAGAGGCCCGCGTGTCGCTAAACACGAACGGCGGCGGAGCAAATGCTTCGCCGCCGTCCATACCGTCCATAAACCGGCGGTCTTACTTTCCGGATACTGCCCATTCGTGATTATGCACAAGACCGTCGTCGTGGCGGTCGTCCATCGGCACCGTCGGCTGGCGGTGAAACTCGGCGCTCTCAGGCGACCTGGAGAATGGCAGTGTAGAAAACATTCCGTTCGACGGCCGGGGCGCCGTCCCGCCGATATCCCCGGATTTGGCCCAGGCATGGTTGTGAACCAAACCGTCGTCGTCACGGTCATGGGCTGCCGTGCCGACGAACCGCTCCGTGCCGCGGCCTGCGGTCATCATGCCATCGGGTGCATACAGAGGGGTTGAGCGCATCGTCTTGATCCTTCATTTCGTGGGTTGGCATGTCGTCGGTTGGCATGTCGTGGGTTGGCATGTCGTCGGTTGGTGAGTGAATAATTGACATTGCAGCCGCGAATGAGAAGCCCTAATTGGCGTTAAACCGCGCAATGCTGTTGCTGTCTTCACCGACGGGACTGTGAATTTGTAAAGGGTGTAAAGCATGAGCCGAACCCTCATCGGGCGAACGGTGCGCCGCCTACGGACCGAACGGACGCTGTCGCAGCAGGCGCTCGCCGCGCGACTGGGCATCTCGGCCAGCTATTTGAACCTGATCGAGCACGACCAGCGCGCCGTCACCGCATCTTTGTTGATCAAGCTGGGGGAAACCCTGCGCGTCGATCTGGGGGAGCTGTCGGGAACTCAGGAACGCCAACTCGAAGTCGGCCTGCGTGAGGCCTTCGCGGACCCGCTGCTGGGTGCCGATTCTGTCGCGGAAACAGAGGTCGAAGCCCTGGCCGCCGGTAGCCCCAACGCCGCGCGGGCTGTTCTTGCGCTGTATCGAGCGTGGCGGGTGGCGCGGGAAGATGCCAACGGAATCGCGCTGCCGTCCGGCCGCCGGATACTGTTGCCAAACGAGGAAGTGCGGGACTTCTTCGATGACCGCGCCAACCATTTTCCGGTGTTGGAGGAAGCGGCGGAAGCTCTGGCGAATGAACTCGCCCCCGATGCGCCGGCCGAGATGAACCACGCGATCGCCGAACGGTTGCGCACGGTCCACGGCGTCCGGGTCAGCGTTCAGCCGTTGGACATGGCCTTACGTCGCTACGACCCCGCCTCTAGAAGCCTCGCTTTGTCGGAATCCCTGCCGCGTGAAAGCCGGGGCTTCCACATGGCGTTCCAATTGGCGCTGCTGGAAGCGCGGGAGGCGGTGGAGACGGTGCTGAAGGAAGCGGCGCCATCGAGTACCGAGGCCGGCATGCTGATGCGGATCGGTCTGTTGAACTACGTCGCCGGTGCTCTGATCATGCCTTATGGCAAGTTCCACGCGGCGGCGTCCGGGTTGCGGCATGACATGGAAGCGATCGCCGCTCGCTTCGGCGTGTCGTTCGAGCAGGCGTGCCATCGGCTATCCACCTTGCAACGCGTCGGTGCGAGAGGGGTGCCGTTCTTCTTCTTGCGTGTCGATCCCGCCGGAAACGTGTCCAAGCGTTTTTCAGCCGCCGGCTTCCCGTTTGCTCGGTTTGGCGGGTCGTGCCCTCGTTGGGTGGTTCACACGGCATTCACCCAACCGGGAACCGTGCAGGTGCAGATCGCCGAACTACCGGATGGCGCGGCATATCTGTGTTTCGCCACAGCCGTCACCCAACCCGTCGCGAAATGGGGGGAGCCGCGCCCGATGCATGTGGTGGCAATGGGGTGCGCATTGGGCAACGCCAGTGAAGTCGTGTACGCCGATGGCCTGGATTTGGACCGGGCCAGGGTCGGGATCGGGTTGTCGTGCCGCCTGTGCGATCGTCCGGATTGCGGTAGCCGAGCATTCCCGCCGCTGGAGCATCGGCTGTCGTTGGATCCGCTGACGGCGGGGGCCTCGCCGTACCGGTTCGAGGCGAAATCCCGAGGATAAAGCGTTCCGGTTAGACGATACCCCAACATTACCGCATCAGGTGTATATCGTTACCCCATAGTTATAGCTTAACCTGTCCGGCCACCTGTCGCGGCATGTGCGGGAATAGGTAGCTCGGACAAGCCGGCCTCTATCGAAATGAGGGGGCTGACAGTCGATTCGCTGTTTATGGGCGTCGCCTAAACGCGGTGGCAAAGCAACGGGCGCCGAAGGCACTGCCGTCCTGGTGAATTAAGCCCCAGCCGTTCTCATTTTGGCGTTCGCGGCGGCCCGCCACCCGCCTTGTCGTGATGCGCGAAGGTGCGCCAACCACGTTTTGGTTTACCAACAAAAGGCGTGGATGCCGACCTTCGCCGGCATGACAGGGAGGCACAACCGGAGAGTCGAACTCAAACGCCGGTTGGTATTAGACCCGAACTATCCGTGCATCGGCATCTTCGGGAAACTCTGCATTCCGGTGATCGGCGCCCAGGACATCGCGCTATCGCAGTAAATCTGCATGGCCGGATTGACCGAAGCAGGGTCTTCCAGCGATCCCACGGGTAGCATGGTGATCCCGGCCATCACGTCCGCCGACTGGGTCACAGTAGAACCGCAGGCCGGACAGAAATCGCGATGGGTCGGCTGGCCGGTGTCGCCCGTGTCGTCGAACCGCGTCGTTGTGCCGGTGACGGTCAGCCCTTCGGTCGGGACGGCGACAACGGTCGCAAAGGCCGACCCCGTTGATTTCTGGCACGTTTTGCAGTGGCAAACGCCAACGAACACCGGATCGGCCGACGTGGTGTAGCTTACTTTGCCGCAGCGGCAGCTACCCTTGAGTTCGGTCATCTTCATGTCTCCCTGTGTTGATCCCGCAGGTAGCGTGTCATGCCCTCGCCGTGAATTCCAGGACCAGAAATCGCGTTCACACAAGTTTAGCCTCGAACGGCGGCAGCATGTCGGGGGCCTCGAATTCCAGTACCCAAAGGTCCGGGTCGAACTTTACCTGCCGGGCGATATAGGCGTCGGCGGTGGCGTCATCGACCGGGCCGGGGCCGGTCGCGCGCATCCAGGCCAGTTCGCCCGCCCCAGATCGCATCTGGGACAGGACGCACACGTCTTTGTCGTTGCGCAGCACGACCAGGACACCGCCGGCATCCGGGTCGCCCTTGCGCAGCACAGCACCGAACCGGCCGCCGGAGTTGCCCATGCGCAACGCCATGCTAACCCAGATTCCGGCCTTGATGCGGGGTTCGCTCACCTGCCGATAATGCGGCGAGCGATCGCCATGCGGTGGACTTCCGACGGGCCTTCATAAACCCGCATGGTCCGCACTTTTTGCGCCATCAGTTGCAGCGGCAGCTCCTTCGCAACGCCCATCGCGCCGAACGCCTGCATCGCGTGATCGACGACTTCGGTGGCCATTTCCGTGCCGAACAGTTTGACCATCGACGCCTCCATGCGAACGTCCTTGCCCGCATCGGCCTTGGTGGCGGCATCGTAAACCATCAGGCGGCAGGCGTGGATTTTCATGGCTGCGTCGGCGATCCACCACTGGATGGCCTGACGGTCGGCAAGGCGCTGCCCGAACGTTACCCGCTGTTTGGTGTGTTCGACCATCATATCCAGCGCGCGGCGGGACATGCCGATGCACCAGGAGCCCATCTGCAGGCGGCGGACGGTCAGGCGAAGCTGCATCGGCGCGTAGCCTTTGCCCTCGATGCCCAAAAGCTGGCTGGCCGGGATGCGGCAGTCCTCGAACACCAGTTCGTAGGTGCGCTGGCCACCGAGCATGGGGATTTCACGCTCGATGATGAAGCCTTTGGTGCCGCGTTCGACGATGAAAGCGGTGACGCCGTCGGCGCGTTTGCCCTCTCCGGTGCGGGCCATGACGATCAGGAAATCGGCTTGCGGGACGCGGCTGACCCAGATTTTGCGGCCATTGATGATCCAGTCGGTGCCGTCCCTGACCGCGCGCGTGGTCATGCCTGCGGGGTCGCCACCCGCGCCGGGTTCGGAGATTGCGATGGCGGAGTGCGCCTCGCCCCGGGCGTAGGGTTCCAGGTATTTGGTTTTTTGTTCGTCGCTGGCGGCGGCGATCAGCATGTGCAGGTTGGGACTGTCGGGCGGGAAGGTGAACGGTACGCAGGTGCGGCCTTGTTCCTCGTACACGCCGGCCAGGGCGGAGTAGGGCAGGTTGGCGCCGCCGTATTCCTCCGGCACGTCCAGGCCCCACAATCCAAGTTCTTTGCACTTGGTTAGCAGAACGGCTTCCTCGTCAGGCGACAGGCTGGATTTCTGGCCGGAGCTTTCGCGGGCAAGAACGGCTTTCTCCAGAGGTATGACTTCCCGGTCGATGAATTTCGCGACGAGGTCCTGGAGCATACGGTGCTCTTCGGGGATTTCGAACATGGTGGCTTGTCCTGAGTGGTGAGAGGCATCTGCCGGGAGGGAAGCACGATCCGGCAGCGGCGTCACGCGGGACGGGTCCGGGATGTTTGGCTCGTCAACGTGACTTTGTCGACCAGACCCGTTTCAACTGATCGTTTGGACCTTCAGTTCCAGGATTGCTCGCTCAACAACGTCTCAAAAGCCACGTCATGAGAATTTGTCCCATTATATGAGACATTGTCCTCATGTCTCTGGTCCATGCAAGCCGCCGGCGCCGCTTTGGACCACGCCGCCTCCAGCGATCCGGGTTTCGGGTCCACCAGTCCCAGCATAAACCGCTCGGCTACCGGCAACAGCGCCGCCACCTTGGGGACGGCGGGGTGGTTTTTGGAGCGCAGCACTTCGAGCGTGTCATCAAGCGGCAGCGGCAACAGGCCGGTGAAGGTATATCCGAGCTGGTAAGACTGGTGAGTGGAGAGATCGAGGGCCGGATGCGGCGGGGACGAGGTTCTCATTCCTTGAATGGTAGATCAATATAGGAAATAAGTCAAGATTTGTTGCTGCTGTTCCCAGGGCAATCGGGTGAATGGCTTTTTAGTACTTTGGCCGGCTCGGCATGGCTGTACGAGCAAGCGCCTGTTTCACCACGAAGTCACGAAGCCACGAAGAAAGCGAACACCCAGCACCGAATTTGCCGATTTTATTGGAAACTTCGTGGCTTCGTGCCTTCGTGGTGAAATTTC
>JANXLQ010000430.1 GCA_025355085.1 Rhodopila sp. | reverse complement strand
GACAAATATTTTTCGGCAATATCCGCCATGGGCGATCAAGCCGTCTACATTGGCCCGATCGGCGCCGGATCGATCGCGAAACTGACACACAACGCCGCCTCGGCTGCGGTCAATGTCGTATTGTCGGAAGTCTTCACCATGGGCATCAAGGCCGGTGTCGAACCGTTGGCGTTATTTGAGGCCGTGCGCCAAGGTGCCTCCGGCCGCAACCGCATGTTCGATCGCTTGGCAGATCATTTCCTCACCGGCAGCTACGATCCCGCCGACTTCGCCCTGCGCCTGTTGCACAAGGACGTCAGCCTGGCCTGCCAACTCGGCCGAGACGTCCAGGTACCAATGCGGCTGACCAACATGGCGCTGATGGAGCTGACCGAGGCGATGAACCGTGGCTGGGGTGCGCGGGATTCCCGGGTTGGGTCATTGCTGCAACAAGAACGAGCGGGCATTCCGCCGATCGCGGTGGCGCCGGACAAGATAAAGGCCGTTCTGGCGTCAGACGCGAAGTAGTCATCAACAGACAAGGGTATTGTTCAATGAAACTAGGCGCACTCGTTCCATTCGGCGACACCGGCGGCGATCCATCGCTGGTCCGCGATTACGCCCAAACACTGGAATCCATCGGCTACGACTTTCTGGAGGCGCCTGACCACGTGCTGGGCGCCAACCCCGGAACGAACGCCAACACCGATCCGCGCGCCAGTGTCGCGGACAGCCTGTATCACGACCCGTTCGTGTTGCTGAGTTTCCTGTCGGCCGCGACAACGAAACTACAATTCTCCACCGGTGTGCTGATTGTGGCCCAACGCCAAACCGCACTCGTCGCAAAGCAGGCAGCGTGTCTGGACGTCCTGTCCGGCGGCCGCTTCCGCCTGGGCATAGGCGTCGGCTGGAACCCGGTCGAGTTCACCGCCCTCAACGAAAATTTCCACAACCGAGGCCGTCGTTCGGAAGAACAGGCGCAGGTGATGAAAGCGCTGTGGGCTGAACCGCACGTAACGTTTAAGGGCAAATACCACACCATCGACGATGCCGGCATCAACCCCCGCCCGGCTTCGGGAAAAGTCCCGCTGTGGTACGGTGGTCATCACGAACATACCCTGCCGCGTATCGCCAAGTGGGGGGACGGTTGGATGCCGAACGCCTACCCGCCGGATCAAACCGCCCTCGATATTTTCGCCGAACTGCGCCGTCTGACCGAAAAGGAAGGCCGAGACCCCGCGTCTGTCGGGATAGAAGTATGGACATCCTGCGGCCAGGGCACCGAAGCCGATTGGCGGAGAGAAACCGCATTTTGGAAACAGGCTGGCGCCAGCCACATCTGCCTGACCACGACGTTCCACCGCCGACACCATCACCGCATCGCCGGCAAGACGTTGGGCGACCATCTGGCGGCATTGCGCCGCTACAGAGACGCGGTGGCTGACCTGCTGTAGCGGCTGATATCGCGTAGCACGGCCCGGCGGTTTTTGAAGGTGGTTATCTTCACGCCAGCTGTACGTCGACCCCGTATTCCGCCAGCTCCGGCCGCATCGCCTCGATAACGAAATCGACGAACGCCGCGGGGGCGTCGAGGAAGAACTCGCGGTCGGAATAGCTGCCCACGGTGGCGTCGAGGCCGCGCGCCTGCGCCCAGGCTGCCAGATCCTGCAACGCCGCCTCCGGCGTGTCGCTTAGGAACGACACCTGGGAGCGGCGCTTGTCTTCGTCGCGATTGGCGGTGTCACTGCGGCTGAACTGCAGATCCACGTTGGTGCCGGGCTGGCGTAACCAGATCGAGCGTTCGGTGCGGCGCAGTTCGACGAAGCCGAGCTGCGATTGCAGCATTTCCACCACCGTCTCGAAATGCCTCGCATCCAGCCGGTTGGCGACGTGATTAAATTTCACACCGCCACCTGCATCTCGCCCAGATAGGCTTCGCGGATCATCGGGTTGACGCGCAGCTCCGCGGCGGTGCCGGATAGCACCACCTGGCCGGTCTGCAGCACATAGGCGCGATGCGCGATCGACAGCGCCATGGCGGCGTTCTGCTCGACCATGAACATCGTTACACCCTGTTTGTTGATCATCTGGATGATGTCGAAGACCTGTTCCACAAA
>JANXLQ010000368.1 GCA_025355085.1 Rhodopila sp. | reverse complement strand
CTCTTTTGCCCACTGGTAGCCGGCACCTACGCCGACATACGGCTGAATCATGGGAATGCCGACGAAATCGTACAGCACGTTGACCATCGCGCCAAACTTCTGTTCCTGACCGCCTGCGCCGGTGAAACCACCCGAGCCGGCTCTGAACGAATTGTAGCGATAGTCGCCCTCGAGTTCCGCGCGCAGACCGTTACCGAGACCATAGCCAAGGCTGATCACGCCGGCCGGCCCAATATGGGATTGCAGCTTGCCGGACACGCCGGCGACACTGGCATGCTCGTCCTGCATGTAGTTGGCACCGATGCCAGCGCCGACATAGAGGCCGGTGATCGGCTGGGCGTTCGCGGCGATCGGCAGCGTCAGCATCGTTGCCGCGATCAAAGCATTGCGAAAATTCATATAATCTCTCCTTACTAGTACACAAACCGGGCGATTCGGGTCCGAAGAGTATCCGGCGACCCGCCTTTTCGCTGCTACAACTATAGCGCTGGCAACACTCGATAGCGAGGGGCTACGCATCGATAAAGCCACACTGTGGCTGTGCGGACACATAATAATTCACAATTATATCGATCTTTCGATTGGCGGAAGAGAGCAGGAGTCGAACCTGCCCGGGACTGCATGGCAGCCCTTACCGGGTTTGAAGTCCGGCCGGCCCACCGGGGCCGCTTCTCCTCCGTCAAACAGTATCGTCGGGCCGGAGCAATTGGGCAATAAAGGCCGCTTCGTCTCCTGCCTCCAGGCATCGGCAATCCAGTATCAGCCGCCCCCGGGCAACCCGGCCGATCACCGGCTTCGCCAAAGAGCGAAGAGTTTTTGCTATAATTTCCAATCCCTTGCCGCCGATCGTCACCGCAGCGGACAACAACAGGTCAACCGGTAACGCCCCCGATCCGATCTGGCTTCGGCAAGGTTCCACCAGCACATCCCGGCCGGGCCACCGGACGGCGACGGCGTCGCGAATCCGTTCGGCCGTCTTGCGGATGTCAGGCTCCTGACGGGTCAAAAGACGCAAGGCCGGCACCCGTTCGGCCAGCCGGTCAGGGTCGAGATACAGTCGCAGGACAACCTCCAGCGCCGCGAGGCGCCCCTTGTCGAGACGCAAGGCTCGCTTCAAAGGATTGCGGTTGATCGCTGAAATCACATTTTTGTGACCCACAATCAGACCGGCTTGCGGCCCCCCTAAAAGCTTGTCGCCAGAGAAAGTGACGACATCGGCACCGGCCTCCAGCGATTCCCGTGGAGTCGGTTCGTGCGGCAGTCCCCATCGCTCCAGATCGATCAGGCTGCCGCTGCCAAGGTCGTCGATCAACGGGATACCGGCATTGTGCGCCAGGCCGCTCAACGTTTCCGCGGACACCATGGCGGTGAACCCAATGATGGCGTAATTGGCCTGATGCACCCGCATCAGTGCGCCCGTCGCGGGGCCGATAGCGTCCTCGTAATCGCGGGCGTGCGTTCGGTTGGTGGTGCCGACCTCTTTCAGGATGGCGCCCGAACGGCTCATGATATCGGGCACTCGGAAGGCGCCGCCGATCTCGATCAGTTCCCCGCGCGAAACCGGAACCTCTTTGCCGAGTGCGAGGGTATTCAGCACCAGCATCACCGCGGCGGCGTTGTTGTTCACGACGGTCGCGGCCTCGGCACCGGTCAGATCGCACAACAGGCGGCTGATGTGAGTGTCGCGCTCACCGCGTTGACCGGTTTCCAGGTCGAACTCCAGGGTCGTGGCACTACGCATTGCTTCTGCCGCCGCCTCGGCTGCCTCAGGGGGCATCGGAGAGCGGCCGAGATTCGTATGCAGCACCGTGCCCGTCATGTTGAACACCGGGCGCTGGGATCGGGCGAATCGCGCGGTTAGATGGTCCGCTGCCTGATGGATAACCTCTCCGGGCGATCCGCCAAACGCCTCGGCGGCGCGACGGCCGGCCAGGATTTCCCGGAAGACAGCGGTCACGGCGGTGCGGCCGAAGCGCGTCAGCAGGATATCCGCTTCAGGCGCCCGGAGAAGGGAATCGACGGAGGGAAGGCGGCTGATGTTCTGGGCCATGGGGAGCATCGTAGGCAGGCCGGCAAGATGTGCATAGCGGCAGGCGGCGGCGGCTACAGGGGCACGCGCGATGCCGGGAAACACCCTATCCGCGACTGAGGATTTCGCGTCCACCCGGCATGTATCGTGTTGTCGATCCGCCAGATCCGGACATCGCGCCACGCGACGGACCATCGTGCCCCAGAAACGCGTATGCCAGAAACACGTATGCCAGAAATACGTATGGCGGACTCTCGCCCGCCATACTGTCCTGAAGAACTTTCGCCGCGGTTAGCCCGGCTGAGGTGCCGGAGCCGCCCCACCAGCAGGCGGGTTCGATGACGCCGAACGCCCCGCTGTCGGAACCGATGCGCGGCGCGATTCCGGCGCCGGCTCGTCCACCACCTTACGGATCACCGGCTCCCCACGCAGCACCGTCCGAATTTCGTCGCCCGACAGTGTCTCGTGTTCCAGCAGCCCGCGAGCCACGCGATGCAGTTCCTCGACATTTTCCGTCAGCAGACGGCGGGCCTTGGCATAGGCGCGATCGATGATGTCCTTGATCTCGCTGTCGATCTCACGCGCCGTCGCTTCCGACACGTTCTTGTTCTGCGTGACGGAGTGTCCCAGGAACACCTCTTGGCTGTTGTCGCCATAAGCGATCATGCCGAGCTTTTCGGACATGCCCCATTCGGTGATCATGCGTCTGGCCTGATCGGTCGCCATCTTGATGTCGCCGGCCGCGCCGTTGGACACCTTATCCGGCCCAAAGATGACTTCCTCCGCCGCACGGCCACCCATCGCCATGATGAGTTCGGACAGCAGCTTGGACTTGGACTTCGAGTAGCGATCACCCTCCGGCAGGCTCATGACCAATCCGAGTGCACGACCGCGCGGGATGATGGTTGCCTTGTGGACCGGATCGCATTCCGGTTCGTGCATGGCGCACAGTGCGTGGCCTGCTTCGTGGTAGGCGGTCATCCGCTTTTCGGACTCGGACATGACCAGGGAACGCCGTTCGGCACCCATCATCACTTTGTCCTTGGCAGCCTCGAACTCAGCCATCGCCACCACGCGCTTGCCCAAACGAGCAGCCAGCAGCGCACCTTCGTTCACCAGATTTGCCAAATCGGCGCCGGAGAACCCGGGGGTGCCGCGCGCGATCACCTTCGGATCGACGTCGGACCCCAGCGGCACTTTGCGCATGTGAACGCGCAGGATTTTCTCGCGTCCGTTCACGTCCGGGTTCGGTACCATGACCTGACGATCGAAGCGGCCGGGACGCAGCAACGCGGGGTCGAGCACGTCGGGACGGTTGGTCGCGGCGATCAGAATAACGCCTTCGTTCGACTCGAAGCCGTCCATTTCGACGAGCATTTGGTTCAAGGTCTGCTCGCGCTCATCGTTGCCGCCACCCAAACCTGCGCCACGATGCCGGCCGACGGCGTCGATTTCGTCGATAAAGATGATGCACGGGGCGTTCTTCTTGCCTTGCTCGAACATATCGCGGACACGCGACGCGCCGACGCCGACGAACATTTCCACAAAATCGGAACCGGAGATCGTGAAGAACGGTACGTTCGCTTCACCAGCGATAGCGCGGGCCAGCAGCGTCTTGCCGGTGCCGGGAGGGCCGATCAGCAGCACGCCCTTGGGAATCTTGCCGCCGAGGCGTTGAAACTTCTGCGGATCCTTCAGAAATTGGACAATTTCTTCGAGTTCGCTCTTGGCTTCATCAATACCGGCGACATCGTCGAACGTCACCCGCCCCTGCTTTTCCGTCAGCAATTTCGCTCGGCTCTTGCCAAATCCCATCGCCCGGCCGCCGCCCGATTGCATTTGGCGCATGAAGAACACCCAGACACCGATCAGCAGCAGCATCGGGAACCAGGACAACAGGTAATGCAGCAACGGATTGACGTCGCCCTCTTCTGGCTTGGCGATCACCCGCACGTTCTTGTCGGTCAGGGTTTTAACGAGCGTCGGATCTTCCGGTGTGTAGGTCTGGAAGGTCCGCCCATCGTTAAGCTGGCCGGAAACGGTGCGTCCCTGGATCACCACATCGCGAACCCGGCTGTTATTCACTTCGGTAATGAAATCCGAATAGGCGATTTGGGTGGAAGCCGTGTGGCTCACCCCGGGCTGGAACAGGTTGAATAGCACCACGAGCAGCAGGGCGATGATCACCCACAGCGCGAGGTTGCGGCCAAAATTGCTCATATACTTTTGCTCACGTTATCAGTCCGATTGGGGACGCCAGGCATGCGGAAACGATATCAGGTTCGGCGGAACAGGCTTTAACATAGTATGCGGGACCGGTCGCACCATCCCCGCAGTACAAAGATCGTCCACCAAGCGGCCATAAATAACAACCTGGAAGACCAGAAGCGCCCCAAAGGCTAAATAGCCGGGACAAAACAGGCGCCGCCGAGGGGCCTTCGTGGGGCGAACATGAGTGTAATCCGCGCGACATCATCACTTGACGCATACCTTAAATGCGGCACCGCCACCAGAATTTTGTCGAATCTCAGGGCGGGTAAAGTTCGGAGCACTGCCGAGGGAAGGTCCGAACCATCCCTGAAGCGGGCAGCGTCTGAACCGAGCTTGCCGATTTGAACGCCTTCGGGGCGGCCATTTGGCGTGTGGATTCGGAACCGGTTGTCCCACACTGTTCCGGACGATGCTTCAATCGGGGCGGCGATCGCGGCTTCCTCCCGCACGATCAGCATTCCGTTACCGAACCGTCCCGCCGGCAGGATACGGACACCGGCTATGGTCGCTGGCCTCGGGTCCGCTGCCAGACCGGCGATCTGTGCCGGGCCGGGCGGATATGCCGACCCTCCGATTGTTTGGACCAGACGGGCCAGGGCTGCCGCACCGATCGGCCCAGCAGACACCATCGCGAAGCCTTCCGGACGGATTGTCGCGCGATGCGCCAGTTCGGCGGCCGTCTCGGCTTCGTCGCGCGCCCGGCTTGCGCCGGCAGTGGCTATCGCCAGGGTCAGGCCGGTTTCATTCGGGGAAATGGCGCCCAGGCGCTGGCGTAATCTGGATCGCAGTGCCCGGGTGTCGCGGTTGGACGGATCTTCGACCCACTCGACACCGCGAGCGGTCAGGAACTGTTTCAACTGAGCCGGCTCGATCCCCAACATGGGGCGCAGGATGCGAAGGCTGGCGGTTTCTCGGATGGCCGACATGCACGCGAGGCCGTGTGGCCCACTGCCGCGCAACATACGCATTGCCAGCGTTTCCATCTGGTCCGCCGCGTGGTGTCCGAGCAGAAGATGGAGGATGCCGGCTTCGCGGCACGCCTGACCGAGGATCTCGTAGCGCGCGATGCGGGCCCGTTCGGCCAGTGCGGAGCCATGTGTCAATGTTCCGATGGACAGAAAAACCGCAGGAATACCGAGGCCGGTCAGGCGTTCGAGCGTGGTTCGGGCTTCGCCGGCCGAGGCGGCGCGCAATCCATGATCGACCACAAGGGCAGTCGCGGACCCGTCGCGTTGCCGGACCCAATCACGCATAAGGATCGCGAGTGCCATGCTGTCGGCCCCGCCCGAAACCGCTACCGCCAGCCGAGGCCGGGGCTCAAACGGACCCAGTCTATTCATGGCCGCTGTGATGTCGGTCGCCAGACTAACCGGTCCGATCGTATTGCTCCCTCTTCCACGGCCAATCGCGATGATTTCTTGACGTGCTCCGATCATGATGGCGGCCTGACGAGGTCCGGCCGTGACGATCCTGCAGCCAGTTGCTTCGCCCCACTGCCGTCATCCCCCGGCCTGATCGAGGGATTCGTACGGTCGCCGTACGCTGGACCGATCCCCCGATCGGGTCAGGGGATGACGGAGATCGGCCGCACGGCGCCGGGGAACAGAAATACCGACCCGCGAACGCCTCGACGTACTGCATATGGCGCCCGCTGCCAGCCATCGGCGGTTAGTGGCAGCCGGCCTTCTGCGCCGCCGCGCTTACACCCGCCGCGATGTCGGGCCGCAGTTGCGGAAAATCGGCCCGAAGCCGGGTCAGCGTATCGCAGGCCGCCTTTTTCTCGTTAATCGCGCTCAATGAACTGGCAAGGCCCAGCAGCGCATCTTGCGCGTGGGTTCCCTTGCGGGAGCTGGTGTAGGCGTCGTCGAACGCAATCGCTGCCTGGGCATACTGCTTTTCACCTGACAAGGCCTGAGCCAGCAGCAGGCGTGCATCGTATGCGCGCGGTGAGGTGCGGTTTGCCAGCACGCCCCGAGCTGCGGCTTCGGCAGCCGCATAGTCGCGCCGGGCGAGTGCCGCGTTACCCTCCTGCAACATCATCTCCGGGGTGCGCGGGCCGGGCGGACGCGGTGCCTGTGCGCCTGAAGGCGGTTCCTTTTCACCGGCTACAGGCGGCTGCACGGGCCGGCCCGCTGGCGCCCCTTGGGGCGATAGCTGGAATGCCAGATCGTCGATTCGCTTGCCCAGATCGTCGCCCTGGCGTTGAACCTGATTCTGAGTTTCGTCGATGCGTCCGCGCAATTGGCGGACCTGGTCCTCCAGCGCATCGACTCGGGTCAGAAGCTGCGCCAGCAGATCGTTGCCGCCGCCAAGCTGCTGCGGTGGCGCATACGCCGGGGCCGGACGAATGGTGGAGCCTCCGCCACGCGGCGCCTGTTCCTGAACCGATCTCAGCTCTTGCCGAAGCTGATAAATCTGGTTCTGCAACGCGATGCCCTCGCGGCTTTCCACCTGCGCAAGCGCAGGCCGGGTCAGGGCAGGCGCTGCCAGCAGCAGAGTCGCCACGATAAAGGGAGCAACGACAAACCGCATGCTGGCTTCCTTATGACTGATCGGCTTTAGATTATCCTGTCGCACACCAACGCGGCAGCCTGAAGGCGTAGTCTATGTGCGTTTTTACCGGCCCGTGACCAGGGTTCTTAGTCCTTAGGCAGGTGGCGCGCGATATAGGGGGGTAGGTTGAACGCTCCGGTATGGATCTCCGGCGTCCAATAGTCCGTCGTACCCAACAGGCCCGCCAACTGTGCGCGGGCGCGGATCGTTTCCAGCGGTGTGGAGGCTAACGACGCATCCTTCGCCGCCCAGCCGAGCGTCATGAAGCCGCCCACATAAGTCGGTACCGCTGCGACATACGCGGTCACATGCGGGAAGAAAGTCCGCCGGCGGGCGCTCGTTTCCCGCAATTCATCCGGCTGCATGAACGGCACGCCGCACTGGTTCACCACCAGACCGCGCGATGTCAGGATGCGGGCGCAGTTCAGATAGAATTCGTCGGTGAACAATACTTCACCCACGCCGATCGGATCGGTGGAATCGACGATGATCGCGTCGAAAGAGGCGTCCGGAGCGCGTTTCACGTAGTCGATCCCGTCGCCGACGATCACCTCCGCCCGTTTGTCGGTCCAGGCATCGCCGCCGATCGCCGGCAGGAATTCCTTCGATAGCCGAATGACTTCGCCGTCGATCTCGACCATCACGGCCCGCTTCACATTACCGTGCTGAAGCACGCGCTTTAGCACGCCGCCATCGCCAGCCCCGATGATCAGCACGTTTTCCGCCGAACCGTGCGCCAGCAGCGGCACATGAGTCAGCATCTCCTGGTAAACGAACTCGTCGCCCTCGGTGATCTGAATGACCCCGTCAAGCACCATGACGCGACCGTGCGACGTGCTCTCGAAGATCGCGATGTCCTGGAACTCGCTCGTTACGCGCGCGAGTTCGCGCTTTACCTGAAACCGCTGACCCCAGTCCGGGTAAAGCGTCTCGTTGATCCAGCTATCGGTGGGCATCGTTGTCGCTCCATACAGCGACGGCCCGGACTTTCGCCCGAGCCGCCGGCCGTCAATCGGGTGGCGGGCAATTAAGCGATCAGGCCACGGCGTTGTTCGCTTAAATTGATAGATGTCGGCTGGAAGGCCGCTTTCAGCGCGGGCAGCCCTTTATACGGATTGCATGCACCACACATGAAAATATCTATCGATGCGAAATCACGCTCCGGCCACGTATGGATAGAAATATGACTTTCCGCCAGCACCAGCACGCCACTGACCCCGCCGTTGGGCGAGAAATGGTGGAAATGACTGTGCAAAATCGTCGCACCAGCCGCTTCGGCTGCTTCGCGCAACGCCCGATCGATATGATCCGGATCGCACAAATTCGTAGCGCCCCAAAGATCGATCAGTAGGTGAGTGCCGGCGAACTTCACGCCATCTTTCTCTACGAAATAGTCCTTCTGGACTTCCGTGCCCATGTCATGGGAAATTATCCGCTCAGCGTCGGACTGCATCTGGTTGCTGCTCGGAAGTTCCGAGACCATCCCCAGTGGGCTAAGTGCGTTCATCGCGTACTCTCCTACCAGTAGATAGCCTGTTGGACAGTACACGCGAAAACCGCCCGCTGTCCCCTTGGGCCAAGGCGGCGAAACATGATGAAAAGAGGAGGGTTGCGCAAGTCTATTCTTGCCGTGAGCTGCGATAAAATCGCATATCGTATGTGCGAAAGGATCAGCGGGCGGCTAAGCTCGGCTGGAGCGCCTTGATCCCGCTTGGCAGCGAGGCTGCAAGGCGCGTTTCCCGTTGGGAGCGCCCGATGTCGGCGGATGTCCGGATCGGTTCGGCGGTCAATACCCGAAACAGATCGCCCGCAGGTCCGGTACCGATTCGTCCACCAAACTTCACCAGAAGTTCGGCCAGACCGGCATCACTCCCCGCCCTGGCCGTCGCCGTGGTCAGCCGAAGCACGGCCTGTGCTTCTGACCCATCCAGCGGTCCACTTTCAGCCACGGTCAAGGCCACCATATCTGCCCGGGTCTTCGCCGCCTCCGTCCAGTCGGCGGCCACCTCCTGAATCCGGGCCCGTGTTTCCATCGCCAGGTTGGAGCGGAAGGGCGTCAGCAGTTCGGCAGCCTCGGCGGGATTTCCCAAACGGGCAACCGACCCGGCCAACAGGATCGCGCGCTGTTCCGCCAGATCCGGCGGCAACAGCCGGCCGTCCGACGCGGTCAACACCGCCCGGGCGGCGGCATCGTTCCCCTCTCTTGATTCCAGCGCCGCAAGGTTGGCGCCAAATCGCGCTTTCGCGATGTCCGACCGGGCCGACCGCAACAATTTCTCCAGCACCGGTTTTGCCCGCCCGGGTAGATCGAGCGCGGACAGCCGATCCGCCAACGCCTGCTCAATCGGCTCCTCACCGCCATTGGCAGGCATCAGGTCAGCGTTCTCATCCACCATGGATACAAATTCGATGGCTGGAATCTTTCGGGTTCCCTCGTCGCGAATCATATCGGCGAACATGTCTTTCAGCCGCTCGCGGATCGGTGCCGCCTGTTCCGGAAAATCGGTCTCCGCCTGCCGAAGCGTTGTCAACGCCGCACGCCAGGCACCGCTTTGGCCGCGCAGTTCCGCGATGCGCTGACGCAACGCCAACTCCCGCCCATCGCCGCGCCACGCATAGAGCAGCTTGTCCAGCGCATTCGCCGCCGCGGGCTTATCGATCGTGCGTGACGCCAGCCGCAGCTCTACCGCACGCACCGCCCCACGGGCTCGGTCGAACTGGTCATGACCGGCCGCCAGCGTGTCGAGCATGCTGAGGGCATCGGCGGTGTTGCCCTCGGCCTGGCGCATCAGGGCGCGCGCATAGGCCAGCTTCGGGATGTCCTTGAATTCGTTCATCAGGCGGGCCGCCGGGGCGATTTCCCCGCCCTGGATCATCGTCTCGATCACCAGCGGCAACAGGCGTTGGCGGATCGGTGCGGGGTATTCCAGGATCAGCGGTGCGGTCTTCGCGAATACCGCGGCGGCGGCGGGCGATCCTTCATCCTGCATCGCGAGCCGGACCGCCCGCCAAAACGCGATCTCATCCGTGCCGTCCAAAGCCCGATCCGACAGCGCGGCGGCTTGGTCGATTCTGCCCGCCAGCAACGCGGCAACGGCGGCCAGGGTCTGGGTTTCGGGTGAAGCCGCCTCTTTCGGGTCTTGCTCCGCGACCATGCGCAGCAGGCCTGCCGCTTCGGCGGAAAAACCGAGCGCGAGAAGGCTTTCGGCGGCGGCGCGACGATAGGGGCCGCGTGCCAGGGGTGGTTTGGCAGATGCCTCGGCAAGCAGTCTGCGGGCGCGCCTCAACAACGCATCCGTAGGCATGATCGGCAGGTCCAGTTGTCCGGTGAGGCTGGCGGCCTCTGTCAGCAGGTCGGTCAAGTTAATGTTGGGCGGCAGGATAAGGCCCGTGGGGCGCCCGGCCAGGGTGAACCCTGTCGGTGTCGGTCTTAGGGTAATCGCGTCCGAAATCGCTTCGACGACCACCCCGTGGGAAGTCGGGCGCATAATAAATTCCGGACTGCGGCGATAAGCCAGGATACCCTGGCCGGGACGGTGCTGGGTGCCGGCAAGCAGCGTCGCGCCGGTGTCCGGGTCGGCCAGGCTAATGACACTGCCGGGTTGATCGGCTGTCAGATTGAGCCGCCCATCCGCGAACGCCGCGACGATGGGATGAAGCGCCGGTGCGACGGGCAATACTGCGATCCGCCAGCCTTGCGGCATCTGTGTCAGGGCGACGAACCGTCCGGGCGGCAACGGAACCCGAAACAGTGTGCCGCCGGGAAGAAGCTCTACCGTGGCCGCCCCGAACACCGGATCGTCCCGCAGTCCCGCCATATCCACCGGACGGCGTTCATCGAATACGATGTGGGTGGCATGCGCGGTCAGGAAGGCGGCGGCGGCTGTGGTGCTGGCGAACGGCACCAGGAAGGCCGACCCATCCATGTCCTTTGGCAACTTGACACGCCGCGCCCGGAGACCGATCGGCCCTGCGTCCGCCGGCAGGATATCTGCCCCGGGGGGTGCCCTGCGGGTTTCCTCACCTGCCGCCGGGCGGCTGGCGGGCACCACTACCGATGCGGCGAGTGGTTGCGAGGGGAGCGACGGCAACGGTTGCGGCGGGAGGAGTTGCGGCGCCGGCGGGAGTGGTTGCGGCGGGAGGGGTTGCGTATCCACTGCGACTCGTTCCGCCGATAGTCCGGGTAGTGCGTGGCCGCCCGGGTCGGGCAACACTACCACGGGCGGGGTTTTCATCGCCGGCGTGTCGCTTCCACCCTGCGGCGATGCGTTCAATTCTGGTTTGGCCAATACAGATTTAGCCGATACCGGTTTGGCCAACGAACCGCCGGCCGCGATGGCCCTCGGCGAGGGTCTGTTCAATGGCGACGGTGCAACCGGAGGCGTGCCGGACGCTTTGTCCGAGGCGTCCAATGCGTCCAGTACGACCCGGCCACCCAGCCGCATAGTATGCAATACCGTCCCGTGCGCCAACGTCAGTTCTGCCACGGACCCGTTGGTTTTCATCGCGATCACGTTCCGGGGCAGGGCAGGGGGGCTGCCCAGTAGAACGGCATCGTCGAAACGCAGCACGACATGATCGCCGTCCTGACTGACCTGGTATCGCGGTTGTCCGATCGTATCCATAACGATCCGCCCAAAGTCCGGATGATTGCCGGACCGGACCGCCGTTCGAACTACGGTGGTCTCGACGGCCGCGGCAGGTCCCGCAGCGGTGGTCTCGACGGCCGCGGCAGGTCCCGCCGCAGTGGTCTCGACAGCCGCAGCATGCACCGCCGCGGCCATCGAGATCGTGACAAGGGCGGCGAACGCGCACGCGGTCCAGCGACGCACCATTAGAAATCGGCCAGCAGCTTGTCGATGTCCGATTGATCCATTGCCTGCGCCGGCAGTTGGGGGCCATTCAGCAGACCGGCATCGCTGGAGACATGTTGCGCCGTTCGCCGTACCATTTCGACCGGCGGCCCAAACGTGTCGATGATATGGGCCACCTTTTGCTCGATCGTCTTCAGTGTCGTGACAACCTTGGTGATCCGCTGGCCGGTAATGTCCTGAAAGCTGCAGGCCTCGTAGATCTTCGTTGTGGCTGCCTGTAGTTTCGCCGCCGACGGGCCGCTGACCGTCGCGGAAACTTCGTCCAGCATCTCACAACTTTCCAGTATCGCATTCGTCGCATGCGCGGTGTGATCGACGATCGCATCCAGTTCGTCGGTGGCGAACGGGATGTCATGGTCGTTGATGTCGTCAACCCGCAATGCGGCGATGTCGGATTTCGCACTCGCGATCATGCGTCCGAGTTCTTCGACCTCCCGCAACAGCGAGGCTTCTTTTGCTGTCAATTCGTCGCTGATTGTCGTTAGCACAGCACGTACTACCTCCGTAACCAGTCCGGAATCGATGCCGGGTTGCTGTTTCCGGATCGAGGCCAGTTTTTGTTTTAAGGCCGCGATTCCGCTCGGGCCGCGCTCTTCTGGGAAATCAAGCATGCGCCAGCACTTTTTCGATCTTGTCCTTGAGAGTTTCCGCATTGAACGGCTTGACGATATAGTTGGAAACGCCGGCCGCCTTGGCCGCGACGACGTTTTCCGTCTTGCTCTCGGCGGTGATCATGATGAACGGCAGGGCCTTCAGGCGATTGTCGGCGCGCACTTCCTGAAGAAGTTGCAGGCCGGTCATTGGCGCCATGTTCCAGTCGCTGATCACCAGGCCGAAATTGCCGCCGCGTAGTTTCGACAGCGCCTCGGTGCCGTCGGATGCTTCCTCGACATTGTTGAAATCGATCTGCTTCAGCAAATTGCGGATGATCCGCAGCATTGTCTTGTAGTCGTCCACGATCAAAACATTCATGGACTTGTCGATCGCCATTTCGCAGTCTCCTGTGTTGGTAAATTCAACCACCCGCAAGTGCGGTCTTGGGTCCGCCCGCCGGTGTACCGGGGGTGTTTCGGCCGGTGCGCAGTTGCGCCAGCTCCGCCGTCACGTCGCGCGCCTTGTCGGGGTTCATCGCGGCCATGACAGACGCCGCCCTGGCATCTTTCATCCGGTCGAGTACGGGCAGCAGCACCGGCATCGACAGATCGTTGAAGATCGTCGCGGCATCCTTGGGCTTCATGGTCTCATACAGTTTCACCAGACCCTGCCAGCCGGCGTCCTCTTTCTGGCGTTGTGCGGCGTCCAGGCCCTCCAACCGTTTTTGCAGCACCTGAAGTTCCGACACCCGGGCGGCGAGTTTTTGTTCGGTTGCCACAAGCATCGCTTCACGCGCCGCGACGGCGTCCGCCCGCGTGTCCAGTTCCTTCCGCCGCTGGCGCAGGTCCTGCAACAGCGCTTTTTCGCTCTCACTGACGGGCGGCGGCCCCTCGGGCACCGCCGGTAGCGCAACAGGAGGCGCCGCCGGGGGGGCCGCTGGGCGACCGGCGGATTCGGAGCCAGCCGCTTTCCCGTGTCCCGGCGGCGGAGCAGCAGCGGGCTTGCCGTGCTCTTTTGTCGCCTCGGTGCTGGCCGCGTTGGCGGCGGCCAGAATGATACTGTCGGCTCGCGGGCGGTGGGTGATGGCCGTCTGCAACAGCACGCCGCATTTCAGCATCAGCAGTGCGCCCAAGGCGGCGATCGTCGCCGGCAGTAGCCTGGGTGCGGGAATTTTCAGCATCAGCGGGCCATCCGAAGGGCCTGCATCAGGTCGCGTTCCGT
>JANXLQ010000382.1 GCA_025355085.1 Rhodopila sp. | reverse complement strand
TTCGGAAGGCGATCCGCTCGACAGGCGCCAAGCTGTTCTTCCTGCCGGCTTATAGTCCCGACCTCAATCCGATTGAGCAGGTGTTCGCCAAACTCAAAACCTTGCTGCGAAAGGCCAACGCACGCACGATCGACGCCGTCTGTGAGGCCATCGGTCAGATACTTGACGAATACACCGCAAAGGAGTGCATCAACTACTTCGTCAACTCAGGATATGGGTCAACCTAAAGCTATCACGCTCTAATGAACATATCAACCGGCGCTGCCAGCAGGGCAATCGGGTGAAATTTTCATGCGGCGATCAGGCTTGCCAGGAAGTCGTCATCCCAGGCGGCGACTTTTCGCCTTATACGTAACGAGTCCTTGCCCGATGCCTGTCGTAGCAAATTATGCGCGATATGCTTGATGGTGGTGAAATTGGCCGGCGCGTGATCGGTTCGCACGCGGCATTCATCGTCGCGGAACATCATGTCCATGACCCAGTGCAGGCTGTTCTCAACCGCCCAGTGGCTGCGCACGGCCGGCCCTAACAAGGCCGCCTCCATGATCAGAGAAGTGAGGTAAAACCGTGTCTCCCGCTCGGTTTTTCCATTGATCTCCCGTTGGCTTTCGATCATCGCGACGGCTTTCAATCCCGGCCAGTCATGGCGTTTTTGCAGCCATCCGACGTCGTGGATGACGGTGGTGGTTCGGGTTTCGATGCGGCCATGATCGCCGTCGACCGTCGTAGCCCGGCTGATCCTGGTGTCGGCAAAGCCCTTGGCCATCTGCTCCGTAGCGAAGAGTTCGACGTCCTCGCGCAACGAGCCTTGGTTGCCTTTTAGCGCGAGAACGTAATCGGCTTTCTTGCCAAGAATCTTTTGCGCGATATCGCGCTGGCATCCCATCCCATCGCGTCGATCGTCACGATCGCTCCCTCGATCGCCAACATTTCCAAAAGTTTGGGGATTGCTATGATCTCATTGGATTTTTCGGCCACTTTCACCTGGCCGAGGACGAGGCGCTTGCTGGCGGCAAAGGCGGGAACCATGTGGATATGGGCTTTGCCACCCTTCTTACTGCTGGAGCGGCGCACCGCCTTGCCATTGATCGCTATCACCCCGGCCGGAACCCCGGTCACCGCGGCGACCCAGGCGACAAAGCAGCGTTGAAACTGTTCGGCGTCGAGGGCGGCGAAGATATCGCCGATGCGATCATGCGGCGGGGTCCCGCTGAGGAAGGGGCGGAACCGGCGCAGAAGCGTCAGCTTTTTCTCGCCGAAGCGGGCGATGTCGGTAAATGCGTCCGCCCCGGCCAGCACCGCCAGCAGTGCCAAAAGCAGCACCTCGTCGAGCGGATAGACCACCTTCGCAGCCTGGCGGGGGTCAGGCATGTCATTGAAGTAACTTAGAAACACCGTCGTTTCGAAGATCGCACCGCAGTCCGTTGCCGACTCATCCATTGCCGTCCTCCACCAAACGAATCCGAGGATCGGTACAGACTCAGCATTTTAGCAGTTTGTCACGCCTTTCTTCACCCGATTGCCATGGGCCGCGGCGCCGTCGATATTGACAAACTGCGGGTGCGGGATAGGTGTGAATAGAAACCAGCCATGGAGGACGCTCTTATGCCAGACGACCACACAATCCTGGATCGCCCGAAAATCGAACGTCAGGCCGGGAACAAAATCGATCGCGCGGAGTGGGACGTGCGGGTAAAGCTGGCCGCCGCTTATCGGCTGGTCGATTATTATGGGTGGACCGAACAGATTTACGGTCATCTGACGGCGCGGGTTCCCGGTCCCGATAATCATTTCCTGATCAATCCGTGGGGCCTCAACTATGACGAGGTCACCGCATCCAATCTTGTGAAGATCGACGTTGAAGGCAATGTTATCGGGAATGACGAACATCCGGTAAACTTCGCGGGGTTCATCATCCATTCGGCGGTCCATATGACCAGATCGGAAGAGAACCATGTGGTGATGCATACGCACACCCGCGCCGGCATGGCGATTGCCGCCATTAAGGAAGGTCTGCTTCCTATCTCTATGTTCGCCACGGTGTTTCACAACCGTATTGGCTATCACGAATATGAGGGCGCATCCCTGTATCCGGATGAACGCGAGAGAATCGTGAAATCCCTCGGCCCGCATAAAGCTATGATTTTGAAGAACCATGGACTTATGGCGGTCGGTAGAACCGTGCAGGAATGTTTTCTCCGGCTCTATCGTCTGGAGCGCGCCTGCCAAGTCCAACTCGATGCAGCGGCGGCCGGCACGCTGGACCTGCTTTCGCCCGTCATTGCCGATCAGTCGTCGGCCGACCTCGACAGTTACCAGGGCATGCAGCCCACGGCCGAGGGAGAGATCGAATTTGCGGCGCTGATGCGCAAACTGGACAAAATCGACGATAGCTATCGGTTTTAGTCTAACGTCGAACCACCCTCTCCGGCGGCAAAGAAGTCGCCGGAGAGGCAAGACCCCCAGACTCCATCGCCCGGGGCAGCCGGATCATTCCCGGCGCCCCCACCATGGAAATCCAGGTCAGCGGGATATGTTGAAGCCCTCGTAATCGTTTGCGGCGACCGCATCGCATTTCTGCTTGTAGCCGGCGAAACCTCCGACATACGGCATGAACACACGTGGCTTACCCGGAACATTCGCTCCGACGTACCAGGAGTTTGCCAGCGGATAAAGCGTGCTGTCGGCGACCTCGTTCACATGCTGCACCCAAGCGTCCTGAGCATGCGGAGCGGCCTCTATCCGTCCGTCTCCACGCTTCCGCAGATGAGTCAGGCAATCGGCGATCCAGTCGGTATGCTGCTCGATCGCCAGGATCATTTGTGTCTTCACTGACGGGCTTCCGGGTCCGGTAATGACGAACATGTTGGGAAATCCGGCAACCATAAGGCCCAGATAGGTCCGTGGCCCAGCGTCCCATTGTTCAGTCAACACGGCCCCCCCCTGCACGCGGATATCGATCTCTCGCAATGCACCTGTCATCGCGTCGAAGCCGGTGGCAAACACAATCGCATCGAACGGACCGTAGTCACGACTTTGCGTACGCAGTCCGGTCGCGGTGATCTCCTGAATTGGATCGGCCTTCACATCCACCAGGAAAACATTGTTACGATTATAAGTCTCATAATAGTTCGTGTCGAGACACAAACGCTTCGTCCCGATTGGATGATCCCGGGGTGCCAAAATATTGGCCACTGACGGATCGCCCACGATGCTACGAATTTTCTGCCGCACAAATTCGGATGCCGTGTCGTTCGATGCCTTATTCAGCAGCAGGTCGGTGTAGGAATACAAGAAACTGATACTGCCGCCCTCGGCCCATTTGGCCTCGTAGGCAACCTGACGCTCGGCATCGCTGACTGCGAGCGCGGATTGGGTGGGAGCGGGAAAGCCGGCGATGCCGAACGGCGTATCCAAAGCGGCAATCCGGCGTTCTTCGTAGTGTTCTTTATGTTGACGCTCGCGACCGGGGTCCAGCGGTGCATTGCGGGCCGGCAAGCTGAAATTAGCTGTGCGCTGAAAGACCGTAAGATGATCGGCCTGAGCTGCGATCAGCGGGATCATCTGGACGCCCGAAGAGCCTGTACCGATCACCGCGACGGTCTTGCCTGAGAAATCGACACCCTCGTGCGGCCATAAGCCAGTGTGGTACCATTTGCCCGTGAAGGTCTCCAGCCCGGCGAAGGACGGCACCCTGGGGGTCGAAAGATTGCCGCTCGCCATGACGCAGAACTGTGCGGAAACAGTTTCTCCCTGGTCGGTTTCGACAGACCAGCGGCCGGTTTCAGGATCGAACACCGCGGAAACCACGCGGGTATTCAGCTCAATGTCATGCCTCAGATCGAACCGATCCGCCACATGATTGATATACCGCAGAATCTCGGGCTGTGTGCCGTAGCGTTCCGGCCATTTCCACTCCTGTTGCAGTTCGTTGGAGAAGGAATAGGAGTATTCCATGCTCTCGACATCGCAGCGTGCGCCTGGATAGCGGTTCCAGAACCATGTGCCGCCCACCCCTGAGCCGGCTTCGAACACCCTGACGGTAAATCCCAGTCCACGCAGGCGATGCAAAGCATAAAGCCCACCCAATCCTCCGCCGACCACTACGACGTCATATTGACGCTGATCTGACGCCGAATTGTTGGAATGAACTTGTTGCATGGCCTCGGACATATCTCACGCTCTTGGTTCTATCGGTGCTGACTGGACGTTGGATATGGCATACCATATCGCGCATGCAGCGCAACTCGGTAACGGTCGAAGTTAACGGCAGTTGCTTGCAAAATTCGGCATCTAGACGGCCGGTCCTCATCGCACCGGAAACGTCGCGGTCATACCGCCATCGATCGTGAGTACCGATCCGACAATGAAGTCCGCCTGCTCGGAGCAGAGAAACGCAACGCTGGCGGCAATGACAGTAGGCGGATATTCTCGGGCACAATCAGTTGCTTGCCCCGCTGGTGCCAACCAGCGCCGTCGCAGATGACGAGCGCG
>JANXLQ010000100.1 GCA_025355085.1 Rhodopila sp. | reverse complement strand
CATAACCTGAAGGTCACAGGTTCAAATCCTGTCCCCGCAACCATCTCTAGCCAAAACGCCCCGGAACCAAATGGTCCGGGGCGTTTTGACGTTCTAAACACAACAGGCAAATTTAAGTTCCGCAGCGAACACCACCGGGTGGCGTCCTCTGCGGAACGTGAACCCGCCCTGCGTTAGCGCAACACCCCAACAACCACAAAAAAACCCGCCGTATGATACGGCGGGGTTCGATCAAGCCGACCTTGATACCGTCGCCGACAGCCTGAACGCCAGGCCGCGGAAGACACTGGACTATGCGACGCCGAGGGAGCAATTCACGAACCTACTCGCCGGATTGGCCGGCGCGCAAAAGTCGCCGCCTGGGTGGTGTTCGTCCCGAAACGTAAATCCGCCCGGTGATATTTGAAAGTTGTCCTAATCAAATTGTACCAACAACTTTTACCCTTGCCCGCCGGTGAATTTCGGCTTGTGAAATCACCGGAATATTCATGCGCGTGCGATCAACGATGGAATGGACGTGAGCCCGAATCTGAACGCTCGTCAGAAGCGCAGGTTTGTCGCCGCCTTGAAGGACGGAATCAACGGTGGTTCGCAGCCGATCCAGGAAGTCTCGCAGCTTTTCTGGGCCCAACGACAGTTGGCGATCTTCCAACGGTCCAACCAACGATCCGGTCAGCACGTCCTCCCATTCCGTTGAAATTACGACAACCGGCAGATACCCTCCTGGCCCTACCAGGCTATCGCTGATCTGCCGCGACAGCCGACTCCGTACGTGCGAAACTATAACGCCGACCGACTTCATGTTGTTGGCGCAAGCTTCCTGGACAGCCTCAAGAATCGTAGGCATGTCGCGAATAGAAATCCGTTCCGCCAGTAGCATTTGCAGCACGCGCTGCAAGCCTCCGGTGGTAATCACAGATGGAACCAGATCGGCCACCAGTTTCTGGTGATCGTGCGGCAAGCTTGCCAAAATCTTCTGGGTTTCGGTGTAAGATAAGAACTCGGCGATATTTTCCTTCACCACCTCCGCCAGATGAGTCGTTAGCACCGTCGCCGGATCGACCACAGTCCAGTTCGCCGAGCGCGCCTGATCGGCCAGGGCCGGGGCGATCCAACATGCCGGAAGACCGAACGTGGGTTCCACGGTCTTTTCGCCCGGTAACGCGAGGGCTTGGTCCCCGGGACTGATCGCCAGCATCATGAGCGGACGCAATTCGCCACTGCCGGCCGAGATTTCCTTCAATGCGAACGTGTAGTTGTAGGGTTCCAGTTCCACATTATCCTGAATTCTAACCGACGGAAGCACGAACCCCAGATCCGTCGCCAGCGCTCGGCGCAATCGCTTGATTTGTTCCGGAAGTTGCTGGCCCATCCCACCGGCTAGGTCCAACAATCCGTATCCCAGTTCGACCCGCACAATGTCGAGCATCGAGACGCTGATCACGCTGTCGTCGGGAGGTTGGACGATCGGCACCGCAGCCGCCAGTTCGGCATTGTGTGCGCTAAATCGATGCCACGCAGCCGCTGCGGTCAGGATTGAAACCATCAGAAACGGCACTGTTGGCAGACCCGGCAACAACGCCAGGATACCGGCGGCGGCCGCGGCGATGATCAACGGATTAAGATTGGACCCCAATTGCGAGGCAAGCTTACCATGAATTTTGCCTTCGATGGCGCCCTTGGAAACAACCATGCCGGCCGCGGTTGACACCAACAGCGCTGGAATTTGGGAAACCAGTCCGTCGCCGACCGTTAGTGTGGTGAAGGTCGAAAATGCCGTATCAAGCGACATATGCGCTCGGAACACCCCCATCGCCAAGCCGCCGACGATGTTGATCAATGTAATGATTAACGCACAGATCGCGTCGCCGCGAACGAATTTACTGGCGCCGTCCATCGCCCCGTAAAATCCGCTTTCTTCCGACAACTCCGCGCGTCGAATGCGGGCGGTCGGCTCATCGATAGTGCCCGACGACAAATCCGCATCGATAGCCATTTGCTTGCCCGGCATGGAATCGAGATAGAATCTGGCCGCGACTTCCGCGATGCGGCTGGCTCCTTTTGTGATGACGATGAAGTTTACCAGCAACAGCATCGTAAAGACGATCGCGCCGACAACCACATCCCCGCCCATCAGAAAGGTACCGAACGCCGCCACGACCTGACCTGCGGCGTAAGGACCCTCACTGCCATGCGATAGAATCAATCGCGCGGTCGCGACGTTCAGTGACAAACGAAGAAGCGTGGTCAACAGCTGCAGCGTTGGAAGACTGGAGAAGTCCAGAGGTCGCTCTAATCCGAGCGAAACCAGCAAAATGAGTATAGAAGCGATAAACGACAGGGCCAAAGCCATGTCCAAAACGAAGGTGGGGATGGGTAGGATCAGTATTGAAAGCTGGAACAGCACGCACAAGGCCAGCCCGACGTCACCGCCCGGAATAACCCGCCGAAGGGACGTTACCGTGTCAAGAAGCGGAGCCAGGCCTTTCATGGCGACCTTGCAGAGCAACTAGGCGGGACCGTAACGCCCTGCGCGGTATAAAGGCATATCTTGTTACGCAGTGCGCGGATCGATAGGCCCAACGCCATCGCCGTCTTGGTCCGATTTCCACCGGTCGCCTGAAGCGTGCCTATGATGGCGTCGCGTTCCACCAAATGCAGCTTTCGGGCGACGAACGCTGACGTGCCGTGCGGCGCCTCCGCTCGGCGCGACCTTCCACTCGACGGGCCGACTTCAAGCGCCTGAACGTCAATCACTGTTTCGGTTGTTAGAACAATTGCGCGATGGATGGTGTTTTCAAGCTCCCTGACATTACCGGGCCTATCGTGGGTTAGCAGGGCGTTCAATGCTGCGGCCGATAACCGGCGGGCCTGCCGTCCGCTGTCCCAGCGGTATTTCTCCATGAAGTGTTCGGCCAGTACGAGGATGTCCTGTGGCCGCTCACGCAACGGTGGGACGTGGACAGCGATGACGTTCAGGCGGAAATACAGATCTTCGCGAAACGCTTGCCGGATCACCTCCTGCTCAAGGTCCTTATTCGTAGTCGCCAAAATCCGGATGTTCAGCCGTATCGGCGCGCGGCCGCCGACGCGATCGATTTCCCGTTCCTGCAAAGCTCGCAGCAACTTGGCCTGAAGGCGGCGGTCCATCTCGCTGATCTCATCCAGCAGGATGGTCCCATTTTGTGCCGCCTCCAATTTTCCAATTCGTTGCGATAAAGCGCCGGAAAACGCACCGCGTTCATGGCCGAACAATTCGGACTCCAGCAGTTGTTCGGGGATCGCGGCGCAATTAAGCGCCACGAAAGGACCGTTCACGCGGGGGGAGTGACGGTGAATGTAACGGGCAATAACCTCTTTCCCGGTGCCGGATTCGCCCCGTATCAGAACGGAGGCGTCTGAGCGGGCGATGCGCCGTGCGCGCTGCACCACATCCAACATGGCGGCGTCGCGATAGATAAGTCCGTCGCCGGGCACCGATGGTGCCCGGACCGGTGTGAACGGCGCGCTCTGAGATGCAAAATCGCGATTTGACGGGAACGTGTCCGTCAGGTCGTCGGGAACCAGAAGTCCCGGACTCGCGTAGGCGGTCATCGTCACCGCTCCGACTTCACGATTTCGGTCATTGTTACACCTAATCTGGTATTATCGACCATGACGACTTCGCCGCGGGCAATCAGACGGTTGTTGACGTAGATATCGATCGCCTCACCTAGGCGGCGGTCGAGTTCGACGACCGCGCCGCGACCCAGCTTGAGAAGTTGCGAAACCTGCATCGTCGCCTTGCCCAGAACGGCGCTGACGGTCACTGAGATGTCGTAAACCGCCTCCAGTTCTTTGGCGGACCCAATCTCTGGCGTTTCGCGGAATTCCGGGGCAGGCACCTGATTTGAATCGCTCATGTCTGATTCCTGAAAAATTGTTCTTTGGGTAGGCCGGAAGACAGCGGCACGATCGCTTGACGCAGGTCTTCCAATAGGTCCGAACGGCTGATTATGGCCTCGCCACGCTGCCATCGGATCGATACGTGGCCGCTATCCTTGCTGTCTTCCAAAGCGCGCGACAGTTGCGATATGTCACTAAAACAGCGAGGATCGCCGTGTTCATTCCGTACTATAAACTCCGGCGCCACGATCAATGCCGGCTTGATGCGATCCGCAACCGTCCGGACCCGGTCGATCAGCCGCACCGGCCAGTCATCGGCAGAGACGGCATTGGCGACGGCAGCGATAACCGTGTTGACGAGCAGTTCCGCCACCACGAGGGACGCCGCCGCCACTGCTGCGGAGGCTTTTTCATCCAGCGCGAACACCGATGTCAGCAATGTCGCGGCCATATCCGGGCGATCGCTGTCGGGGTCACGCCCCCGCCGCCCCGCCAGATAGCCGTCAGTCCAGGATTCGTCGCGACCGGGCGCAGGCTCGCAAATCTCGGGATCGACAAGCGGGACGGACGGCGCCTCGTGCCGATCATTGAAGTCCTCGAATACAGCGAGAAGTGTTTTGGAAGCCATTTTGGCACGCCTTCGCTAGAGTTATTCGATCATCCGGTCATCGCTTCCCGTGCTCATCTCGATTTCACCGCTGGCCGCCAACTCCTTTGCCAGATTGGCGATCGAACCTTGCGCGTCCTCGACGTCCTTCAGTTTTACCGGGCCGAGGGATGCGATGTCGTCGCGCAGCATTTTCGCCGCGCGTTCGGATAGCTGCGACAAGAAGAGGTTGCGAATTGTCTCGGTGGTGCCCTTCAGCGCAATCGGCAACTTCTCTTTGTCGATCTGGCGCAGCAGCACCTGTAGGCCTGCCGTACTCAGGCGTTGCAGATCGGTAAAGGTGAACATTTGCGATTTCACCTTCTCCGCCGACTCGCGGCTCCGTTCTTCGAGGCCGCTGAGGAACCTGGTCTCCGCCTTTCGGTCGAAGTTGTTGAAAATCTCGGCGATCAACTGATGCGAGTCCTGGCGTGAGGCGCGGGCGAGGTTCGACATGAATTCGGCCCGCAATATTCGTTCGACGCGTTCCAGCACGTCCTTCTGGATCGATTCCATCCGCAGCATGCGCATGACGACTTCCATCGCAAAGGAGTCCGGTAACAGCGTCAGAACGCGAGCCGAGTGATCCGGCTTGATCATCGACAGTACGACGGCGACGGTTTGCGGGTATTCGTTCTTAAGATAACTGGCGAGAATTTCTTCGCTGACGTTACCCAGCTTGTCCCACATCGTGCGACCGGCCGGGCCGCGAATTTCTTCCATGATTTGGGAGACGCGTTCCTTCGGCAGCGCCTTCATCAGCAGGTTTTCGGTGCTTTCGAAGCTTCCCAGTATCCCACCGGAGGCACCGAAGTTGTCCACGAAATCGCCGCACAGGCTTTCCACAGTATCAGCGTGTACGACGCCGAGCTGTGCCATCGTGGCCGAAATCGCCTTGATCTCGTCCTCGTGCATCATCGAGAAAAGCTTGCCGGCGTGCTCGTCTCCAAGCGCGAGCATCAGGATCGATGCCTTGTGGAGACCGGAGATTTCCCCTTCCGGTAAGCCGCGCGGGGCCTTAGCCATCGTGCCTGAACATTGTGCTCGTCCTGTTCGTTCGGGAGACAGGGCTAAACAGTAAAACTTAACAATTCGTTAACAAGCGTGAGATTAGCTGGGCGAAACTCATGCCCATGCCCGCCGAGATCGAGCCTACGGTGTCATTTGATTGACCGGCTCATCGAATTGCCCATTCGCCCAAATTTCAACGCCGGGTCTTTTTTACCCACCTACTTGATGAGGCGCCGACGGCCGAACATTATAGCCTAACCGGCAACAGGGCGCGTCCGGATATCGGCCGGGCGAACTGGCGAGACATCGGCCAGGGCGGTGAGGAAGCAGGGTTGACTGGGCTGCCGGGACTACAGCCTTCAATTTTACCGGCGTCAGTGTCTGTCGAACGAGATGGCAATTGGAATCCTGATCAGATCGCGATCCATGCTCGTTTTGCACCCGGAGACATTGAAGCGTGTTAAAAAGAGTTCTGCTGAATCCCCGACCGTCATGAAATTGGAGTCCGAGCTGTTGGCGTCCAGCAACGATGGGTATGCGATCGGTCCCGCATCGCTGCATCGATAGGCACCCTCGCCAAGTCCGTCCATCAGCTTGATCGGCGATGACCAATCGATCAGGTTCAGGCTTGTTGCGAAGAACACGCCGCCATCATGGGCCCCGTTCATCATGAGGGCAATGAAAAGTCCGCTTGGTGCATGGCGCACCAGGCTTGTAACGGGCCAGCGCAACTGACCGCCTCCGACCGGCGCACAGACATGCACATCTTTTGTCGCCGCTGCCACGTAAGGATCGATAAAGCTGGCCCCGAACCCTTTGCCGTCCCATGCGCGCCATGCAGCAGGATCCGATATCCGATCCGTCCGAAGAAGACAATTGCCCGGTCGTTGCGCTTTCGCCTCTGTAGCGAATACCATCATGAGCAGCATCCCCCTATCCGTGACCATATTGGAAGGATTGAAGTATCCGACGTGATGGCCGGTCACCTCATCATAACGATACGGCAACGCCGCGATCAGGTCGGAGCCGGGAGCAAGCCGGCTGAAACCCATACCGCCATCCCGTGAGACGGCAGCGGTGATCGCATTGTACCAGCAATCCATATACTGGCCGCTGGGGCACAATGCCGGCCGCCGGTGCCCTTGGAATTCATTGTGAATCGCGGCGAAAATCGTGCGCCCGTCAGGTGTGTAAAGGCTCGTGATCCATGCACGATCATCGAATGCCGCCGGGTCGTCACGCTCATTGCCTTTGAAAACGATCCGGCAGTCGTTGGAAAGTGTCAGCAAATTCGGGCCGACAAGTCTGCGGTTATACAGATGCGCCGCGTATAGCTGCACCGTTCCGGACGCTAGGCGGATCGCGCGTGCCGGGGCGTCGGGAATGTCCACGGGATCACAACCATTTCGTGACCTGGAGAATACTGTCGTTACAGGTCCTGCAACCGTCAGGCGCAGTTCCGGCCGGACTTCCGCGGCTCGCACCGGCGCTGATATACCCATTTGCAACGAAATTCCGACCCCCCAAACGGATAGGGCAAGGCGGTAAGCCGGCAACAGCGCCTGGATCACACCCATAATACGATCGATACGATAAACTAATGTCATTCATCCCTCATTTTCAATTTAGTGGGTCAGACTACTCAGATCACTCTCGCGGATAGTCCTTAAGCAAAGCCCTGATCGATGGAAGCCGACACTAATACCAGTCGGCCTAAACATTGACACACGCCCAATCGCGGTTACCGATGGATCGGATGCCGGAATGTGTCAACGACTTTGAGACAGTGTGGTTCGATATTTACACTTGATTCTCTGACCTCACTGTCGGCGGGTGCGATCCACACCTCGGTGGGTTTGTTCGGTGGCATCGGGGCCTTGTTCACGAAGCGTTGCGGATTGTCGCGGAATGCCTGGCAGAGGGTTTCCCTTCGTGCCGCATAAATCGCATCGGCCTGGCCGTAATGCACCTGATCCGGGGGTCATCAGCCCGATGCCGGCGTGATGATGCTGTTGATTGTCTCAATCGAAGAAGGTGTGGCAGAACGCCTTGGCGTCCGCGATGCAGCCAAATATCTTGGGAAAGGTTGGCTGGTATTTCAATGTTTGTAACTGCCCAGGTAGGTCGCCTGAATCCAGCCTGTGGGCCAGTTTGTACCGCAAAAAATCCTCGAAGCCGCGCAAACTCGACCACATATCCGATTCCCGGAGACTACCTGGGCACGCTAGAGGGGTACCTGGGCAGTTACCACTGTTTTACATATTCGGGTTCCCAGTGCTTCATCGAAACGGCTGTTCCTTGCACCACGCCACCCATGTGTGTCGCAGTGCCGCCCCGAGGTTGCTCCCAAAGCGAGGCGCATCGCACAGCGGGCTTCGCCGCGCTGTCTCCCGCAGGCCCGCCCTTAATTCCGCCAACCGCGGCAAGTCCTTGGCACGAGAGATCGCCATCGCGATGTAGGCTTCGACGGACCCGGTCACCCAGTCCGGAAGGCCAACATTGCTCATGTGACTCGCAGAATGCCGTGAGGCAAAAATCTCGCCCGGCAATGTAATAGTGGGTACTCCCATCCAAAGCGCTTCGCAGGTGGTCAGGCCGCCGGAATAGGGAAATGGGTCCAGCACGATATCGACGTGACCGTATTCGCCCATAAAAGCGCGATGGCCGGACGAACCACGCAGCTCCACCCGATCGCCACCGATGCCGAGCACGGCGAAAACCGCCAGGAAACCGTCGGCAGTGGCCGCGTCAGACAACTGGTGAGTCTTCAGGATCAGCCGAGCGGTCGGAATCTGCCGCAGGATTTCGGCCCAGGTTTCGATCACCCGCGGCGTGATTTTCGCCAGGTTATTGAAGCAGCCGAAGGTCACGAAACCGTTCGTCAAAGCTGGCAGCCCGACCACATCGGGCGCATGTGGCGGCGGACTGTAGCATACGTAGCCGTCTCGAAGACGCAGCAATTTTTCACTGTAGAATTGTTCGAATCCCGCAGGCGTCTCCCACCGGTCGGTCAGGAACCAGTCCATCTCCGCGAGACCGGAACTGTGCGCCTGCATGCCGACCCACTTGATCTGTACGGGCGCGAGCCGATTGGCACATGCCGGCATGCGGGCTGCGTCGCCGTAGCCGCCGAGGTCGATCAAGATGTCAATTCCCTGTTCCCGGGCCAGGGCGGTCAGTACCGTGTCGTTGAAGTTATCGACTTCGATCCAATCGCGCGCAGCGGTTCGATAACGTTTGGCGATCGGGTCCTCCGACGCGGAGTTTTGGGTCAGGCAGACCACACGAAACCGCTCAGGGTCCAAAGATTCGATCCCGGCGACCGTCAGCCACCCAACCGGGTGCGACCGCAACGTTCCCGACAACAGGCCAACGATCAAAGGGCGATCCGGGTCGGGAATATTCAGTAACGGCGGCTGGATTTGGCGGGGTAATGTGTCGGAGCAGTCACGCATCGCCGCCAGAAGTTCAGTGCCGGTGGTGCCGTCCCGGTATGGCAACGTGTTGCATAACGCGCGGCGAGGAAGCACCGCTGTTGGGTCGAGTCCGATCGCCCGGCGCGCAATCGCTACCGCATGATCCTGCTCGCCGACGCAGGCCGTAGCGTTGGCGAGATTGCACAATATGGACGTATGTGGCCCATGGTGATCCACAATCTTCTGCAAAATCGCCCTTGCCTCCGCGTGTTGGTGCAGGCGCATCAGCACTGCCGCGTGATCGTTGCCGATTTGTGGATTTTCAGGGTCCATGACGCCGACGCGACGCAGCACCTGTTCCGCCTGACGAACCCGGCTGGAACGGGCGAGCACACCGCCCAGAAGCCTTAGCGGCACCATTTCATCAGGCGCAAGTTCGGTGGCAGCTTCCAGGGCATCGATCGCCTCCGACCGGCGGCCGAGGCGTTCAAGCAACATTCCACGCCCAATCAGCAACACCGGATTCAACGGATTCTGCTCGGAGGCCATCGAGAGCCGGCCCAACTCCGCGTCCCCCGCGTTGGCATCGATGGCGACTTCGACGCCATTCAAAACATCCTCCAGGCAATGCGGCCGAAGACCCTGGGCGGTAACGAATGCGACCAATGCCGAGCCGGCCTCTCCAATCGCTCGCAAGGCAAGACCTAGCGTGCTCCAAGCCTCCGCATTGGTTGGTGTTAGACGGCAACACTGGATGAGGAAGTCACGCGCGGGTTCAGGTTGTCCCCGCATCAACAGTAGGCCGGCCAGGGCGATTAGTGCCTCCGGACGGGCGGGGTTGACCCGGAGTACTTCCCGGTAGGCCTCTTCGGCGGCCCCTGTCTCGCCAGCAGTCCGAAAGCTCTCGGCAAGGCGCAGTAAAGGTTCATCCCAATCAGGCAGGCGCACGGCAAGTTGCTGCATCAGGCGCCGGCCCCGGTCCTGATCGCCGGCACGATCCTCCGCGATCGCCATATTCAGAAGAGTCGCGGGGGCGTTGTCACCGAGAGAAAGGGCCAGACGCAATGGCGCCAATGCGTCTTTGAAGCGCCCGGAGGCGAGCAGTTCCACGCCACACGATGGAGTCAGAACGTCAACCGTCATGACGAACGCGTTCAATCACCAGAAGAAATCCCGGGACGTCCGCCCCCGCTTCTTGCCTGATCACGGGCCGGTCCATGCGCAAGATCCGAAATCCCGCATTGCAAACGGCCTCGTAGATATAGTGTTCGGCGTGGACGTAGCGGCCCTGTCGCTGTAGCGCCCAGTTGCCGTTCCCCGGGACGACTCCATCATGATCCGGCTGAATTTCTTCCACAGTGAACACGAACCATCCGTTCGGTTCCAGCCGCTGGTGCACCAGCCCCAGAAGCTCTTCAATCGCACCGAAATAGCACAGCACGTCGGCCGCGATGATCAGTGGCCAGCGCTGTTCGTGGCTTGCAAGGTCGGAGATGATGTCGCCTTCGCGGAGCGTGCCATACAGTTGCTTTGCGCGTGCGTGCGCGAGCATCCGCGGTGACAAATCGATCCCGGTGAACGGCCCTAATGGAAGATCCCCTATCGCCAAAGCCACCAGCCCAGTGCCACAGCCAAGATCGAGGACGGGGCCGATCGGCACGCCGGTGACGATTTTAGGGTGGGTTTCCAGCACGGTGCGAATTGCGCTGGGGATACGGTAGCCTAACTGGATCAGATGAACCTCGAAGCGATCCGCGTATCCGTCAAAGACAGTTCGGACGTAGCTCTCCGGGGCTCGTTGTGAATCGGACATCAAGCCGGATGACATAACGAGATGGCGCACATAGGTATCATCAGGGCCGAGCTTCAGGGCGTCTTGGTAAGCTATGCCGGCCTGGTCATGTTGTCCGAGGCTGGAGAGCGCGTGGCCCTGCATGCCGAACGTGCAGGCATCGGCGATGCCAAGTGAACGAGCCTCTTCCCCGAGCCGCACTGCTCGATTAAAGTCCCGCCGGCGTATGCAAAGTAAAATGGCGGCATTACGCATCGTGACGCTTGCGGGAGATTGGGCGATGCCGTCGGTTAAAGCCGAGAGGGCAGCATCCACATCGCCGGCCTTTTCCAGTGCCCGGGCAAATGCCTGACGATAATCGAGGTTTGACGGTGCGGCAGCCAGCGCGTCCGCCAGGCAGGCGGCGGCGTCCGCTGCATACCCCAGGTCGAGCATCACCGCGCCAAGTATGGCCTTAGCCTCTGGATCGGCAGGGTCCAAGACAACCGCCTCAGCCGCGTCGCGTGCGGCGCCATCGAGGTCACCGGCCCTTTGGCGCACGTCCGCTCTGCACTTACGCAACCCGGCGTGAGAAGGAGCGGTTTCAATACCGTGATCCAACTCTTCAAGAGCTTCTTCACATGCCCCGCTGGCCAACGCGAGGCGTGCACAGATCAAAGTGAATTCAGCCGAGGGGGGGGCCAGCGCCCGGGCTGCGGCCAAGAGCGGACGGGCCGCACCGACCCTGCCAATGGAGATAAGCTGTGCCGCGCGACTACTTAAAGCATCGGCATCGGCGGTGACGTGAAGGGTTTCCATGTGGGGGCTCCTTTTGAGCCGGTGAAGAAACAGTCAGGCGTGAATGCCCCGTCCCTGCACCGCCAGCGTGGTAATATCCGGCTTCGAAAGAAAACAAAGGATGTGTTGACGGCTAGTGGATCTAATCCGACGTTTGGTGCCCGGAAGAATTCCGCCGATGTGGCAGAAATCCGCTAAATCGGAAGGGTGTTTCTGTCAGATTATCTCCACTAGATAGCTACGCATGACGACTTCGTTAGAGTTCCGGATTTGGAACTACTTCATCTTGATCCTGAATCTTGGCGGCTACCGCGATGCAGCCGATCTGATCCATCGTGCGGCGCGTTGTCAGCAGCACATTCCTGATCTTACTCTTGGGCAGAGATCAGGCAAATCACTGTAAGACATCGTCAAATAAACGCTCATTTGTCAGGGCTGACCAGCCAAGCCGGCTGCGATATTCTCGTTGATGGATATCAAAAAATCGAAATCCGGACTTTCTTGGTCCATCTCCCTCTGGACCGTTAGTCCGACTGACAGGATCGACGCTTTCAAGGGATCCGGCAAGGCGTTACCGGGGTCGCGCAGCAGGTCGCTGACCATCATCCACAGTCGGCGATTATCCGCTAAGGCGCGAATTTGCTGGATCGGTCCGGCATTCCTGGCACCTTTCAGGGCGGTGATCGCGTGGCGAAATACGTCTGCTTCCTGGTCGCGCTGGGACCGATACCGGGATGCGGTCTTATAGGCCTGGATGGCATGGCTCGCATTCAGCATGACGATCATTACTCCCTGTTGGACTTGGGACGGTGGGTGCCTTCCCGAGCACGGCGTCTTCGTGTTGGATGATCCGGCGAACGAGCTTAAGGGCTTTATAGCCGTCGTCTTCCTCGGCCGCGACCAGGGCTTGGGCGAGTATCATGCGGACAAGGTCCGAGGTCGTCGCACTTTGGAAATCGGCGATGAGGTGCCGGGCGGCCTCCAGCCCGGTTTCCCGTTCCGTTTCGCTCCCGATGTAGGCTGATTGAAGCGCGAAATAGATACGACGGGCCGGGGTACCAATCTGGTCGGGCGGCATGATCTGCTTGCCAAAAAGAAAGCGCGCCTTCGCGGTCAGTTCTATGCGTGACCGGGTACGGAAGCGAATGGGGGCGCCGTTGACGATCATGACTTCGCCTTGCCGCAACTCCAGAACGAGATTAGACATGCGATCCCTCTCGCAGCGCAATTGCAAATTAATTGGTAAACCGAACGGACCCGCATTAGGGTCCGTTGGTTATAATTTGACGGTTACTTAAACAAACTGAGCAGCGACTGGGGCGCCTGGTTGGCGAGCGACAGCGCTTGCGTTCCAAGCTGCTGACGGATTTGCAAGGCCGTGAGCTGGGCAGACTCCTTGGCAAGGTCGGCGTCAATAAGCGCCCCG
>JANXLQ010000317.1 GCA_025355085.1 Rhodopila sp. | reverse complement strand
CTTTCTGCGCACTGACAATGCGGCCGTCCGATCCGATATAGACGCGATGTATGCCCGCTTCCCGATCCTGCAATCGCGCCAGAAACAGGCGGCCGGCAGTTTGTCCGGCGGCGAACAACAAATCCTCGCCTTTGCCCGCGGCCTGATGGCTCGGCCTAAGTTGCTGCTGGTGGACGAACCTACCGTCGGGCTATCGCCGCTGATGGTTAAAGAACTATCGGCCGCCCTGAGAGCAATCCACGCCGACGGGGTCGCCATTCTGCTGGTCGAACAGAATGCGGCCATGGCACTGCGTCTGGCCAGCCGCGGCTATTTACTGGAAACAGGAAGCTGCATCGCGGAGGATGAAACCCGAGCGCTGATGGCCAACGATTACGTGCGCAAGGCGTATTTAGGTATTTGATACCCGCCCGGGGTATCCGAGGAAGGACTGAGCGATGAAATTCGGCTTCTGCATCATGTCGGATATCGACGAGATCGGCTTCTTCAGCTTCATCGAGAACCTCGGCTACGATTCCGCCTGGGTTGCCGACAGCCAGATGATGTTCTCCGACGTCTATATGGTCTGCGCTTTGGCCACCCAACAAACCAAACGTTTGCGCATCGGCCCGGGCACGGCGATTTGCGGCACCCGCATCCCACCCGTCCAGGTGGCGGCGATAGCAACACTGAACCGCATGGCCCCCGGCCGGGTGTTCCTGGGGATCGGCACCGGTAACACCGCGATGCGCACGATGGGCCAAAAGCCGATGAAAATGGCGGCGTTCGGCGAGTATCTGCGGGTGATGCGCGGTCTGCTGGATGCGGAAATCGTGGATTACACCTTTGCGGGCCGCACCCGTCCGGTGAAGATGCTGCGGCACGAAACGCGGTTCATGAACCTGGAACCCCGGATTCCGATGTATGTGTCGGGATTCGGTCCCCGAGCGATGGCGCTTGCCGGGGAATATGGCGATGGCCTGGTGTTCGCCATTCCCCCCCGAGGCGTTCCCATCCAGGACGCGCTCGGTCATGCCCGCCAAGGGGCTGCCCGCAACGGCCGTGACATGACCGGGTATCGCAACGCCACCCTGACCAGCGTTGCACTGTTGCAGCCGGGGGAAGCGGCGGACTCCGATCGGGTGAAGCAGGCGATCGGCGCGAACGTGATGGCCAGCGTTTATTATTTCTACGACGTGGTACATGAAACCGGTATCGAACCGCCGGAGTTCCTGCGCCGTATCTGGAAACCATACTGCGCCCTGGTGGAGCAGACCTCGCCCGAACACCGGCATTTTCGCACCCACGAATTCCACTACACCGATCTGCATCCGGGCGAGGCGGAACTGATCGACGAACAACTCATTCGCGACACCTGCATGGTCGGCACCGCGGACGAATTGGTCGAACAGATCAGGGGGTTGGAGAAAGACGGGTTGCAGGAAATGATCTTTGCGGTCGGCAACAAAACAAAGTGGCGGCTGGCCGAGGAATTTTCCCGGACTGTGATGGCAAGGCTGTGATGGCAAGGCTGTGATAGCGCATCCGGGCTGATGCAGGGGCGGCGGCTCTCACCCCCCCTGTCCTATCCCCGGGTCAACACGATATCGAACGTCACCGCCCGGGCGCCGGGCTCCTTCCCCTCAGCCTGCGTTGGGTTGACGATCAGCAGGTCCTTGCGGCTGGAACTGTTCAGCCAGGAGTCCGAATCGTTATATTGGTCGCCACTGAAATACATCTGCGTGACGAGTTGCTCGTATTGCGCGGTGACTGAAAAATGGATGTGCGCCGGCCGCCAGCGACCGGGAGCCGCCGGATAAGCAGCCGGCCGAACGGTCTTGAACGAATAGCGCCCCTGCCCGTCCGTCATGGCGACCGCGAAACCGTTGAACTTTTCATCAATCGGCGCGGCAAGATTGTCATCGTTCGGGTGCGCATAGCGGCCAGCAGCGTTGGCCTGCCAGATTTCGACCTTCGCGCCGGCAACCGGGTGGCCGTCGGCAGCCAGTACCCGGCCGGACAGATACAAGATCGTGCCCTTGGCCTGACCGCCGCCGGTCAGATCGCCACTATCGGTCGGGGTATGCATGAACGGATAGAACGGACCCAGGATTTGTGGCGGCGTGCGCGGCAATGCGGTGGTCGCGGACTGTTCAGCAGTGGCAACATCGGACATGATTTGCTTCTCCCATACAGCAGCCGGCGGCGGTCATCCTGGTCGCTCTCCGGCGGGCTGAACCCCATGGTGCTGCCATGCTGACCGATGTGCAACGGCGTTTTCTCGACCACGGCCGGGTTGGGCATTTGGCGACCGCGGATCGCGGCGGCGTGCCCCATCTCGTGCCGGTGTGTTTCGGTCTGGACGCGCTATCGCTCTACATCACCGTGGACGAGAAACCGAAGCGCACCGACGTGCCGCTGAAGCGCATCCGGAACATTCAGGACAACCCCGCCGTGGCGTTCACGGTCGATCGTTGGGACGAGGATTGGACGCGCCTTGCCTGGATCATGCTGCGCGGCTCCGCCGATATCCTCGCCGGCGGGGACGAACACGACCATGCCCAGGCTCTTCTCCGGTCGCGCTATCGGCAATACCGGACGATGGATCTGGCGTTACTCCCGGTCATCGCGGTCCGCATCCAGCGCGTATCGAGTTGGGGTGCCCTTGGCGACGCGCTGGATGCGGAACTCGATCACCGCCCGAGATAATCCATCCGGCCGCCATCCACCGCAAGCACCTGCGCGGTCACCCACCCGGCCTCTGGCGATGCAAAAAAGGCCACCGCATTCGCGATATCCTCGGGCTCTCCGACCCGGTCGAGCATGGCGAGCGCGCCGATTTTTTGTGCGGTGGCTTTCCAGGCTTCGTCGTCGGAGCCGCGCGTCGATTCAGTTTGGATGAAACCGGGTGCGACTGCGTTGACGGTAATACCCGACGACCCCAGTTCCATGGCAAACCGCAAGGTCAGAATCTGTACCTCGGCTTTAGTCGCAGCATAAAAAGTATTACCCGGCAATGCAGTCCCCAGCGCGGCAATAGAAGTAATATTGACGATGCGTCCGTATTTTTGCCGGCGCATATCGGTCATCACCGCGCGCGTGGTGTGGATCACGCCGTTGGCATTCACCTGGCGCATGTGCTCCAGCTTGTCCGGATCGTAGTGTTCCAGGGTCGCCTTGTGCGACACCCCGGCGTTGTTCACCAGAATTGTGACCGGCCCGAACGCCGCGGCAACATGATCGACCATGCCTTCTACCGCCGCGTCATCAGCCACATCCGCCGCCACGGCAATCGCTCGGCCACCGTTGGCGATGATATCGGCAACCAAGGATTCGGCGGCATCGGCGCGTGTGAGATAATTCACGCAGACCGCCGCCCCCTCCTGCGCCAAGCGTCGTGCGATGGCCCGTCCGATGCCCCGGCCACCTCCCGTAACAAGCGCTACCTGCTCGCGCCATGTCGCCATTTCAGCCTCCAAATAATCAAAAATACTGTTCGCGGACCGACAGGTTACCAGAAGCCAACAGCCGAAGCGGTCACAAGACCCGGACGAACGCCGGGAAGCGCAGCCAATTGACCGCGATCAGCCGTTGCGCCAATCCTGTGAACGCAGGAGACCTCAACCAGAAGTAGCAGCATGGCCGCGCAGGCCCCTTCCATAACCAATTCCACGGCCGCCCCCGGATCAACGCAAGATCCCGAGATTGTTCCGCATCGCGCGATGATCACGGTGTCGGCCATCGGTGCGACCTTGTTGCAATCGCTCGATCAAACGATCGCCAACGTGGCAATGCCGTATATGCAGGGCAGTTTCTCGGCGAGCTTCGATGAGATCACCTGGGTGCTGACATCGTATATCGTGGCGGCGGCGATTATGACCGCGCCGGTGGGCTGGGTCGCTGCCCGCTTCGGCCGCAAGCCGCTGTATATCGGCTGCATCATAGGCTTCACGATCGCGTCGATGCTGTGCGGCGCGGCCCAGTCGCTGACCCAAATCGTCGTGTTTCGCCTGTTGCAGGGTATGTTCAGCGCCGCCCTGGTGCCGCTGTCCCAGGCCACGCTGCTGGATATCTACCCGCATGAGCGGCGCGGTTTCGCCATGGCGATCTGGGGAATGGGCGTCATGATCGGCCCGATCATGGGCCCCACGCTGGGCGGTTTCCTGACCGAACATTATAACTGGCGGTGGGTGTTCTACATCAATCTGCCGTTCGGTTTGCTGGCTGCGGCCGGATTGGCGCTGTTCCTGCCCAATGGGCGCGAACCCACGGGCGGCCGCTTCGACTGGCTGGGCTTCGCCATGCTGTCCGCGGGAATCGGTATCTTACAGTTGATGCTGGATCGCGGGCAGAACCTGGATTGGTTCTCGTCGCGGGAAATCCTGATAGAGGCAGTCCTGTCCGGCCTCGGCTTCTACCTGTTCGCCGTGCATCTGTTTTCCGCCCGGCAACCGCTGCTGCCACCCAGCCTGTTCCGCGACATCAATTTTCTGTCGGGGCTGCTTCTGATGTTCGCGGTCGGCACATTGCTGGTGTCGAGCCTGGCGTTGATGACCCCCTGGCTGCAGGTGTTGTCCGATTACCCGGTTGAAACCGCCGGCCTGATCATGGCGCCCCGTGGTCTCGGCAACTTCGCCGCCATCGTCATCAGTGGACGCCTGGCGACCCGAATCGACCCGCGCTATCTGGTGGGCACCGGCCTGTTACTGCTGTGCTCGTCATTCTACATCATGACGGGATGGACGCCCGATATCTCCCAACGCAACATCGTCCTCACCATCATCCTGCAAGGGGCCGGGTTGGGGCTGGTGTTCATGCCGCTGCAGGTTCTGGCCTTCGCGACCCTGGCGCCAGCATTCCGAACCGAGGCAGCCTCGCTTTTCAGTTTGTTACGTAACATCGGTGCCGCGATCGGTGTGTCGGTGACCACGACCGTGCTGGCACGCAACACGCAGGCCCTGCATGAAACGATCGCGGCCAGCGTGACACCGTTCAACCGGGCGCTCGCGGCGGTGGCCGCCTATAACCCCGCCACGCACCAGGGGGCGGCACTCCTGGATCGGGTGGTCAATCGGCAAGCGGAGATCATTGCCTATATGAACGATTACGTGCTGCTGATCTGCACCACGCTGCCGACGATACTGCTGCTTTTTCTGATGCGCAAACCCCGCCAACGTTCGACCATGGAGCCGGAGCCGGTCGAATAGGCGACAACGGCCGCGCCCTGACCATTTCCTCCGGAATGATAAAACACAGATTGACAGCCCGCCGGAGCTACCCTTACCGAATCGATTTTTACAGGAGACGGACTTTGCACGCGGAGACAGGTCTTTTGTCCCACAGGCCGCTGTGAGCGAATCCCAAAACGACTGGCCACCCTATGAGGGACCGGTCGCGGTCATTCAGCCGTTACCGGGTATTGGGGATATGGTCTGGCACCTGCCGCATATTCGCGCCATCGCCGAGCACGCGGGCGAACCGGTGACGCTGCTGACCAAACCGCGTTCGTTAGCCGACCAGCTCCTGGTCGATGAACCGTCGGTTGCTGACATTCAGTGGCTGGACCTGAACCCGAACGGGCGAAAGGGCGCGCATGACGGAGTCAGCGGTTTTCGCCGGTTGGTGAGCAAGTTGCGAGGCGGTAATTTCGGGACGGTCATTCTTCTACACCACAGCACATTGCTGGCGGCAGCCGCCTGGACAGCCGGGATTCCCGACCGCCGAGGCTATGGTTGGGGCCGGCAACGATGGTTCCTCAATACAGGCCCCTTCCTGCCGTCCGGCGTGAAAAAGATGCATCAGCATACCCGGGCGACGCGGTACCTGCAGGCCGCCGGCATTCCAATGGAGTCAGCCGAACCGAAAATCACGATCCCGCCTAAAAAGCTGGCCGAGGCGATGGTGCGGCTGGGCGATACCGGCGGCGGGTACATCGCAATAGGCATAGGCAGCAGTGAGGTCCTGCGGCAGTGGGGCCCTGACCGTTTTGCCGCGTTGGCTTCGGTTCTGTTGGAGGCCGGCTGGCCCACCCTGCTTCTGGTCGGCGGTTCGGACGACCTGCTATTGGCGACCATGATCATGAACGCACTTGGCGACCGGGGCGGCCGTGTGCGTGTCGCGCTGGGATGGAATCTGGCAGACATCGTGGGTGTTCTATCGCAAGCGGTGTTTTACGTCGGTAACAACACGGGCGTGATGAATATCGCGGCCGCGACCGGTACGCGGACCTACGCATTGTTCGGCACAACCGAACCGTTCGATCATGCCAGCCAAATCGTACCCGTTCGCTCCCCCAACACCGGTGAGCATGATGGGATGGCACGCCTGACTGTCGCGGTAGTGCTGGATGCCATACGCGCCGACCGCGGGCGGCTGTCGCCCCAGCAGGGCTGAAAGCTGGGGCATCCTTAAAACAGAAGGCGTAATCGATAACCCCGCGCGCCAGTGGCACGGATACCGATGCCAATGACGCCGATGCCCCCAATGCTCGGATGCCACGGATGCCCGGATGAGCACGCAGCACTGCCGGTGCAAACGCGGCGGAACATTAGTCCCGCGTAATACACCTTTCGCGATCCGCGCGTCAGCGTATCATGTCCCGCACCTTACGGAGAATCCAGCCCATGTTTCCCGTCGGACAAACAGTCTATCACCGAACCCGCAAACTCAGCGGCAAAGTTCAGGAATGCGTCGGCGACATCGTGTATCTGATGCAGGACAATGGGGTCGAAATTGAATTCCCCAGCGGGGAGCTGACCGCCGCACCTCCAACGGGAAAGCGGGTGGCACCCCTGGTCCCCGTCGCCCCGTCACGCGTCCTCACCGATGCCGACATCACCCCGGAACACCGAAAGGTCCTGACCAGCATCCCGCAACGAACGCTTCAGTCAGTGGCATTGTTGTTTGAACGGCGGCCGAAAGCAGGACGGTTCAGCGTCCTGGATGTGGCACAAAAAATCAACTTCATCGCCGACGTCACGGCCGTGCCGTATCGAACTATGAAGGAATTCAGCGATCGCCCGGGGGAATTGGGATTGATGATGGCTCGCGGCCTGTCCTTGAGTTCCCGGTCTTCTACCTAAATCTCCTTCCGGGTCGCGGTCAGGCATCACGCAGACAGTCTCGCCACTCGTTCGCGGTGGGATGGCCCTGTAGCGTTCGCGGGCGGGAAAAGGCAAACTTCCGAACCCAACGGCGGGAGCCAGTGCGATGACCGGGCAACGGATAATAACTGTCTATACGGATTACAAAAGCCCTTACGCGTACCTGGCCAAAGACCTTGCCTATGCGTTGGAAAGCGACTTCGCCGTCCGCCTCGATTGGCGTCCTTATATCCTGGATATACCCAGTTATCTCGGTTCGGCGCGCGTGGACGCGTCCGGAGCCGTGCTGGAAGAAAGCCGCAACGCTCATCAATGGCGCCGCGTGCGCTACAGCTACATGGATTGCCGGCGTCAGGCTCGGTTGCGCGGCCTGACGATCCGTGGAACGCAGAAAATCTGGGACTCTTCCCTTGCCTCCGCCGGTATGCTGTTCGCCCAACAGGCCGGCGACGCAGTGTTCCGTCTCTACCACGACGCAGTTTTCGAACGCTTCTGGCGGCGCGCGCTGGATATCGAGAGCATCGACGCCTTGGCCGAACTCCTGTCCGAGTGCGGTGCCGACGCATCCGGATTCCCGCCGTTGGTCGATACCTTGTGTCAGGAGGTGGCAACGATCAGCCGCAATGCTGAGGCTGCAGGCGTGTTCGGCGTGCCGACGTTCGTGCTGGAAGGCGAGATCTACTGGGGGCGGGAACATCTATCGGACATTCGCGATTGGCTGGCTGCCGGGGCAACGAGCGGGCAACGTCACCGGGATTGAGACACGAAGACATACGAAACCATCCTGACCGAAACCATTGGCGGCAACCTCCTGACGGTGGCGCTCGATTGGCCGGAGGACGGCTGGGCTGCCCCGAGAATTTCGGAACAGCCCTCGTCGCGTACCTACTTCACCACCGCCAACTGCCCCCGAATGGCGCCACTCGGGAAATTTTTGGAATGGACGTTCACATAGTACAGTCCCGCCGTAAGTTGCTGCTCCTGTTCCGGCGTCAGTTTGACCGTCCCGTGAATCGGGTCCTTCGGGCTGTTTCCCAACGGCAGAACAACACCGGCGTTCTTTCCCGCGTCCGCCGGCCCATGGATATGCGCAGCCGTCACATCGCTGGCAAACCCCTTAAAGCTAACATCGTAGGTGAGTTCGTGCGTAGCCGTATCCAACGCCGCAGTAGCCTGTCCCAGCCCAGTGGACTTGCTGGGCGGCACCTCGGCCCCCGGAGTCAGCACTGCGTGAAATTTGACCGTGGCCGCCTGTGCAGAGCCCGCGAACATCGCAAGGCAGCCGGCCAGAACCAGTGAACGACGAAACATGTAACCTCCCGTTTATCTAAGCTTGCTTCAGGAACCGCCCTGGCCATGATGCCGGGGACAGACCGGATGATGACGTCATCGCACCGATGATATGGGAACGCCCGGGCGATTTTTAACGGGAGGAACACCTCTGTGAAATCGCAACCATACCCGGGCCGGCATTGCGGCGAACAATAAGCCGGCTGGTTGACGCGACTGCCGATCAGGGGAATATCGCATCCAACGTCGATGCAGGCCAGTTGTTACATTGGCTCAAAGCCACCGCTTGAATGAAGCCCCGGGCGATACCGAAGGAAGTGTTTCGTGACCTCAGAAAAGTTAACATTAACCCAATCGTTGGGCCAGTTCATCGCTGGCCTGTCACCGAACCGGCTACCGCAAGAGGTGGTCCGCATCGCCCGCATGGGCTTCATCGACACCATCGGCACCATGATCGCCGGCCGGAACGAAGACAGTGTCCGCATCATTACAGAGACCCTGGCTCCCGGCGACGGTCCCGCCACCCTGACATTCGGCGATCGTCACGCCCCCGCCCCCGAAGCAGCCTGGATCAACGGCATTGCCGCCCACGCGCTGGACTATGACGACGTAGCCCTGCGCGGTCACCCCAGCACCGTCCTGGTGCCCGCCATTCTGGCCGAGGCGGAACACCTTGGGTCTTCCGGCGCCGACATGATTGTTGCCTATGTCGCGGGCTATGAGACCTGGGCCGAACTGTTCCGTCGCGACACCGGCCTGCTGCACCAGAAGGGTTGGCACCCCACGGGACTGTACGGCGCGGTCGGTGCCGCCGCCGCCTGCGCCAGGCTCCGCAAACTTGACGCTGAAAAATCCGCCATCGCGATCGCTTTGGGCGCCTCGCAATCCGCCGGACTGATGTCGAACTTCGGCACCATGACCAAGCCGTTCCACGCCGGAAAAGCGGCCCATGCCGGCATCATGGCAGCGCGTCTGGCCGAGGCCGGCTTTACCGCCAACACCGACGCCCTCGAACATCCGCAAGGCTTTCTGCACGCGATTTCCCCGACGGGCACCGAGGACCGCACCAGCGAAAGCAAAGCCGGCGTCGAGTGGGCCATCCTGACGCAGGGGCTCGGTATCAAAAAATACCCCACGTGCTACTGTACCCACCGCGCCATCGACTCCATGCTGGATCTGGTCGCCGCCAGTCCGATCGTGGTGGACAGCGTCGAGAAAATTACTGTCAATATCAGCGATTATTTTTCAACCGTCCTGCGTAACCATCAGCCCGGCACCGGTTTGGCCGCGAAATTCAGCATCGAATTCTGCATGGCCAGCGGCATCGTGGCGCAACGTGTCGGACTGCGCGAACTAACCGATGCCTTCGTCCAACGTCCCGACATCCAGGCGTTGATGAAGAAGGTGGAGATCGTCACGACCTCCATCTACGATCCCGAAATGCCCGGCGCCGCATTGCATGATCAGGTGACAGTGACGTTGACAGACGGCCGCACCCTGGCGGGCGAGCCGGTTGCCCGTGCCACCGGCCACCCTTCCCGTCCGCTGACCGATCAGCAGCTCTACGATAAATTCGCGGATTGCCTGGATGCCGGTGATTCGCCGATTCCGGCGGACGTGCTGTTCAAACGGCTCTCGGCGATCCAATCGATCGACGCCCGCGACCTGACCGCACCCGCGTCGAACCGTCCGGTTTGATCGCAATGATCGGGCGCCGGATCATCCTCGGTTCGGCGCTCGCCGCGCCCTTCATCCGGACGGCTCATGCCGATCCGATCAAGCTGCGCGTCTCTTTGGACACCGCCCCCAGCCACGGCCGGACGATATCGATCGCGGATTTTCTGAAGAAGCTGGAAGCCGCATCGCAAGGAGCAATCGCCCCGGTACTGTTCGATAGCGGTCAACTCTTTCCCGACCGGGACGTCATCAGAGGCCTCGTTCTCGGACAGATAGAAATGGCTGCCCCGGGAACGTGGCTGGTCTCCGCATATGTGCCGGAAGCCGATCTGGGGCAGCTTCCGATTTTCTATGGCCAGCCGATCGACGCGACGCGCCGGGCGATCGATGGCGTTCCCGGCGATATAGTCAATGAGCAGGTCAGCAAGAAGCTGCGGGTCAAAATCCCCGGACGCTGGATCGATCTTGGGTTCACTAATTGGTACAGCACCCGCAAGCCGTTGCTGACCCTGGCGGATCTGAAGGGACTGAAAATCCGCAACTCCGGCGGGTTTGCCCAGCCATGGCGGGCGCAGTTTTTCGGCGGAATTCCCACAACGATAAGCTGGCCGGATGTGCCGCTGTCTTTGTCGCAGGGCACATTCGATGCACTGCAAAGCACCAATGAAAGCTGTGCCAGCGCCAGGCTTTGGGATTTTGGACTGCGCTTCGGATTGATCGACCACCAGAACATGGGCAACTATATCCCGATGGTCAGTGAGGCGTTTTGGGGCGCGCTTAGCCCGGCGCTGAAAACATTGTTCACCGATTTATGGGCGGCCAACATCGGCGCCTATCGCACCAATCTGGCCGCGGCGCAGGAAAAGGCGGAGAAAGATATGAAAGCGAATGGCGTGAAGCTGGCTTACGTTCCGCCTGAGGAACTGGCGGAACAGCGGAAGTCGATGGTGTCCGAACAGGACAAGATCGCCCGAGAGATGAAGATATCACCCGAAATTCTTAGCCGTGTCATGGACGTTGTCTCAATGACCAACTGATCCCACAGGGCAATCGGATGAAGGCCGTCTCGCACGTTCATCGTCATGGTGCGCGACACGCCCGACCGCATACAGACACTGGCGGAGCATAGCGTGTGGCGAGCCCAACGATTGGTCGAGACGGCTGCATGGCCAGAATCCCCAATTCGTCTTATACCAATCGGCGTTGATATTGACGTACCGCCGACTGCCCTCGCATCGTCATGCCGAGACGGTCGGCATGACGGGTTGGATGGCGGTACGTCAACGCCGGTTGGTATTATTAACGATCCTGACTACGCCAGCATGGTTGGTCCGCGTCAATCAAAAATAAGATTATTCAGGCATGCCAAATAAGCGACACCGGAAATTATCCCACAAACGACATTCCGATCAAAAAAATTAAGAACGCAGATCAAACGGTTGCCGTCCCTCGGAGTAGCCGGGTCCATCGAAATGATCCTGCCCGCTCGCGTATTCGCCATTTCGGATGGTTTCCGAGATATCGGCGTGATGCAGACGATACCAGTCTTCGTCGATCGCGATGAAGTAGGGCAACCGCCCCTCGAAATAACCGTGATCGACGAAATGTTCCTGCGCCGAGTAAATGGTACCATTCTCGATTCCCTCGGCGACATCAGGGTTGTGCCTAAGGTAAAACGCTACGTCCACAGCCACGGCCGAGAGCAATGTCCGCAAGACTTTTTGCAGATCGTCGTATGTCATATTCACCCGCGTACTGCCACGAACGGTGGTCAGATTGAGCATGCCTTTGACGGTTTCAAATGGCGGAAGGTATCTCATGGCTATCTCCTGGACGACGATTCTTGGCTGTCAAACAAAGCCCGCGGAACGGGCCTGTCGTTATGGCTTTTGGGTTGGTTCAAACGTCATGGCAATGCCGTTCATACAATAGCGAAGCCCGGTCGGACGCGGTCCATCCGGGAAAACATGGCCCAAATGGCCACCGCAATCGACGCAATGGACCTCGGTCCGGGTGACAAACAAGCTCCGGTCCTCGGTGGTCCCGACCGCGCCTGCCAGCGGCTGGAAAAAACTCGGCCAGCCGGTGCCACTTTCGAACTTCGTGTCAGAGGCGAACAGCGCCTTGCCGCATCCGGCACAGGCGAAGATCCCCGCCCGTTTTTCGGCGTTCGACGGGCTGGTGCCGGCGCGTTCCGTCCCATGCTTGCGCACGACCTGAAACTGCCCGGGTGTCAGGCGCTGCCGCCATTCTTCATCGGTGTGGGTGACCGGAAACTTCTCGGCCGGGATATCTTTGCCACCGAACAGGCGTTTCATGGTCAGAGCCTCCTTCGCGTCCGCGTGCTCCACCTACCCTAAAATTCGGGGCGAAGAAACGGCTCGGCTAACAAGATATGCCTTATATATATTTCAGGCACTCGCGCCATACCGGCCCGGGTTTCAACCAGGGCAATCGGGTGAGCGGAAAGCGACAGGGGGGAGCCATTTTTTGAAAAAAACCGTGAAATCGTGTCGTGCGAAGCACCGGCCCCTGTTCGTCCCGGCTCCTGTTCGTCCCGGCCCCTGTTCGTCCCGGCCCCTGTTCGTCGTGGTGCGCGAAGGCGCGCCATGCATGTCTTTCAGTAAAAATCCCGGTAAACGACATGGATGGCGCACCGAGGCTGAACGGGCCTGGGTTTCTTCATCGCACGAATAAGCTAGGTTGGCGCCATCAACAGAAGGCGCTCGCCATGACGCAATTTCAATCTCTCGTCGGCAACGCGTTACCCGATGACGCCCCACAAGCCTGCCTCGCCGGGCGCGCTTGGCGGCCGGAACTGGCGGGACCATCGGTCGTGGCCTTCCGCGATGGCTCCGCAGTCGATGTATCGGCCAGTTTCCCCACTATCCGGGACCTGTGCGAGATGCCGGACCCGGCAGCCGCCTTACGCCACGCAAGCGGCGAGACGATCGGCACCGTCGCCGCACTGCTGGCCAATACCCCCGTGGTGGCCCGCGATCCGGCCTTGCCATGGCTGCTCGCCCCGATCGACCTACAGGCAATCAAGGCAGCCGGTGTGACATTCGCCATCTCCATGCTGGAACGCGTCATAGAGGAACGCGCGCGTGGCGACATGAACGCTGCCGGTGCGATCCGCGACGAAGTAACCCGGCTGGTAGGCGACGACCTCAGCAGGCTGAAACCCGGCTCCCCCGAAGCGATGCGACTGAAAGAGGTGCTGATCCAGCAAGGCGCCTGGAGCCAGTATCTGGAGGTCGGGATTGGGCCGGACGCCGAAATATTCACCAAATCGCAACCGATGGCAGCCGTCGGAACGGGCATGGACGCCGGAATCCATCCGAACTCGTCCTGGAACAATCCAGAGCCGGAGGTCGTCCTCGCCGTCTCCTCCAACGGCCGCATCGTCGGCGCCACGCTCGGTAACGACGTGAACCTCCGCGATGTCGAGGGCCGCTCGGCCCTGCTGCTGGGTAAGGCGAAAGACAACAATGCGTCCTGCGCCATCGGGCCGTTCCTCCGGTTGTTCGACGCCGGATTCGGACTGGACGATATCCGCACCACGGTCGTGACGTTGCGGGTCGATGGACCAGAGGGCTATGTGCTGGAGGGTTCGTCCTCCATCTCCAGGATAAGCCGCGATCCCGCGGATTTGGTGGCGCAGATGCTGAACGCACACCACCGGTTTCCAGACGGCGCGGTGCTGTTCCTCGGCACGATGTTCGCCCCGGTCCAGGATCGCGACACGCCGGGCCAGGGGTTTACCCACAAGTACGGCGATATTGTTACAATTGCGGCGCCGAAGCTGGGTCGGCTGGTCAATCGAATGATGCCGACCGACAAATGCGAGGCGTGGACGTTCGGTCCCGGGGCGCTGATGCGGAATCTGGCCCAACGGGGATTATTGAAATAAGCGCCAACGGTTGGAACATGTTCATAACCGGCGGCACGCGCCGGCCATTTCCTGCTCGGTGGAGGCAACATTGTCTCACCGGCAGCCGTATCGCACAGCGGCCGAGGGCGCTGCGGAAAAAGGGATCGGCGGTCCGCATCATCTGCCTTCTTACCTTTGATGGTCCCAGCAACAACGCGGGGCCGATACCGAGGCAGGGCAATTGGGTGAAGATCGTCTCGCACGTTCATCGTCCTCTGGAACGGCGCACTGGTGA
>JANXLQ010000288.1 GCA_025355085.1 Rhodopila sp. | reverse complement strand
TTCGGCAAACGCCCCGCTTACCCCATCCAGCCCCACCGTCCCGGTCACCAGCGGCGAGACATCCACCTTCCCCTCCGCGATGAACCCCAGGCTTTCGGCGAACTCGGCGGCCGTGTAGGCCAGCACGAACTGGACGTTCAGTTGCTTGACAATACCGAAGAACGGCTCGATCCGATCTGTCTCCATGCACACCCCTACCACGACGACGCGGGCGCCGGCCGGGGCGCCCTCCATCACCTGCTGGATCACGCCCGGCACACCGACGCATTCGAAGATCACCGCCGGGCGCATTTTGGGGCCGAGTCCGAACAACTGGGCATACCGGCTGCCGTCGAAGCCCTCGGGCGTCGCGGTTTGGCGCCACGTCTCGTACGGGGAGACTTCGGCCGGATCGATCACGATGTCGGCGCCCATTTTCAACGCCAGCGCCCGCCGCGCTGGGGAGTAATCGGCAGCGATAATCGGATGCACATTCTTGATCGCCAGCCCTGCGATCACCGCCAGCCCGACCGGGCCACAGCCAACAACCAGCGGCACGTCATTGGGCGTTAACGCGGCATGCTGGACGGCGTGCCAGCCGACTGCCAACGGCTCCGTCAGCGCCGCCTTTTCGGCGGACAGTCCGTTCGGCACCGGCAACAGCATTCGATCCGCCAGCGGCATGTATTGCGCGAACCCCCCGGCGATGTCGTTCGAGTAACCAATCCCCTGCACCGTCTCCCCGGCCAGCGTCATCGGCATTGAGCATACCAGCGTGCCGGGGGCCAACCGGTCGGGCGTGTTCGGCCCATACTCGATCACCTCGCAGCAGAATTCATGGCCGAAGACCACGTCGCGATCGGCGTCCATCGACCAGCGGTTACCGGCGCGTTTGGCCAGGTTCACAAACTGATGCGTGTGCTTGGCGGCATGCAGGTCGGAGCCGCAAATGCCGCACGCGAGGGTGCGGACCAGCACCTGGCCTTGCACCGGCACCGGATCTGGCAGCGTATCGACAACAATAGAACCTTGGCGGAAGACGGCGGCGCGCATGGTGGTTTCCTCTTTCTCGTTACGGATCAGACCGGCTTGGATGCCGGTTTTTGTCCGAATGTCATGGCAGGCGAACGCTTGTTGTCCACGTTTGTGTCCGACCTGGAACCATAAGGCGTGGATGGCATATCTGATTGCCGCTGGCTGGGCGGCGAAGGATGACCTCAGTGAAAATCTGTCACACCTGACGCCGGTTTATCGAAGGCACGGTTGGACGTTTTCACTCGGCCTGCCTGTCCCGGCCATGACGGTGAGGGCAATATCTGGTCGCCAAATTCGTCCTCTGTCATCCTTTATCCTGACGCCCATGGGGCGGGCCCGGACGGTTACGGGTCGGGTTCAATCAGCTAAAACATCGTTTCTACCGTAGAGTAATCCTCCAAGCTCGGTCTTCCAG
>JANXLQ010000266.1 GCA_025355085.1 Rhodopila sp. | reverse complement strand
CCGGCCACCCACGACTTTGGTTGGTTCGCCACGTCAGGTCGTGGGTGGCCGGGCCAAGCCCGGCCACGACGTAGAGAGTATGTCGTCCTTGCGGGAAGGGTTTTTCTTCCCACGATACGCCGTACCCCGATGTCTATGGGGTCACGCCCCGCCATGACACGCATTACAAAGATTGCCAGGACGCCTAGCCCGAACCTCGACGCAAAAGGACAGAGGTAGCAACCATGCAGACCTATAAAGCCCCGCTCCGTGACATGCGTTTCGTGCTGCACGAACTCCACGACAGCGCCGCCCTCACCGGCCTGAAGGGTTTGGAGGATGTCTCCCCCGAGCTGATGGACAGCATCCTGGAGGAAGCCGCCAAGCTGGCGGAGGAAGTGCTGCTGCCGACCAACGCCATTGGCGACGAGATCGGTTGCGTGCTGGAAAACGGCGTTGTCCGCACGCCTAAGGGCTTTAAGGAGGCGTACGATACGTTCCGAAATGGCGGCTGGACCTCGCTGGCGTCCGACCCGGCATATGGCGGTCAAGGGCTGCCGGAAAGCCTGAACAAGCTGGTGGAGGAGATGATCTGTTCCGCAAACCTAGCGTTCAGTTTGTATCCCGGCCTGACGCATGGGGCGTATCAGGCGATCGCCAGCCACGCGTCCGATGAGCTGAAAGCTCTGTATCTGCCGAAGATGGTGGATGGCACCTGGTCGGGTACGATGTGCCTGACCGAGGCGCATTGCGGCACCGATCTGGGAATGCTGCGCACCCGGGCGGTGCCGCAGGGCGATGGCAGCTACCGGGTCAGCGGCTCCAAGATATTCATCAGCGCGGGCGAGCACGACCTCACCGAGAACATCATCCACCTTGTGCTGGCGCGGTTGCCCGATGCGCCGAAGGGCACGCGCGGCATCAGCCTGTTCCTGGTGCCGAAATTCATTCCTTCGGCTGATGGCCGCCCGGGTCCTCGCAACGGCGTGGTCTGCACGGCGCTGGAGCACAAGATGGGCATCAAGGGGTCGGCGACCTGTCAGTTGCTGTTCGAGGACGCTACCGGCTGGCTGGTCGGCGAGCCCAACAAGGGCCTCGCGACCATGTTCACGATGATGAACAGTGAGCGCCTGTCGGTCGGTATCCAGGGCCTCGGCGCGGCGGAAACCAGCTATCAAAGCGCCGTTGCCTATGCCCGCGACCGAATCCAGGGCCGCAGCCTGAGCGGGACCAAATCCGCCGACAAAGCCGCCGACCCGATCATCGTGCATCCCGACGTGCGGCGGATGCTGATGACAATCCGAGCCTATACAGAGGGTTGCCGGGCGCTGGGCGGCTGGGTGGCGCGGGAATTGGATGAGATGGAACGGTCGAACGATCCCGACGCCCGCAAGCGTGCCGAGGATTTCACGGCATTGATGACCCCCGTGGTGAAGGCGCTGTTCACCGATCTGGGGTTCGAGGCGACCAACATCGGCATGCAGGTGTATGGCGGGCACGGCTACATCCGCGATCACGGCATGGAGCAACTCGTCCGCGATGCTCGGATTTCCATGATCTACGAGGGCACCAACGGCATCCAGGCGCTGGATCTGGTTGGGCGGAAGTTGCCGCAGGGTGCCGGGCGGATGTTGCGGACGTTCTTCCATCCGGTCAGCGCGTTCATCGAGCAGAACAGTGCGCATCCGGTTCTTGGTGAGATGATCAAGGGCTTCGGCAAGGCGTTCGGGGCGTTGCAGCTCGCGACCGGGCAGGTTGCCGCCACGGGCATGGCGGACCCGGAAGAAGCCGGCGCTGCCGCTACTGAATACCTGCGGCTGTTCGGGTTGGTGGCGCTTGGCTTCATGTGGGCCAGATCGGCGGTGATCGCGGTGGAGAAACTGGCTGCACGGGACTCCGATGCTGCGTTCTACAAGGCGAAGTTGACGACGGCGCGGTTTTATATGGAACGCATTCTGCCCCAGGTCGGCGGATTGCTGGTCGCGATCAAGGCCGGTAAAGGCGCGATGATGGAGATGGACGAAGCCGCGTTCTGACGTGCGCGCGGTGTCGGCGGTGGGGATCGGGATTTTCTCCTTCGCCGATCCGATGGTGTGCCCGTCATGGTCCAACAGGGTTCAGCAGCCGGGGCGTTGATTTTGAGTCAAATACAGGAATAATTTCTTTTTGTCAATACCTTTCTCGAACCCATCGCATTGCGGGATCATGCGCGGCGGGGGCCTGGATATGAGGTAGTAGTGTTTATCGGTGATTCAGTCCCATCGTTGCGTTGGGGCCAACCCTTTTCCGCATCGCGGCTATTGCGCCGGACCACGTTGCGCCGAACTGTTATCCCATTACGATTGTCCGGCGACCAAAGGAATGAACGCCATGACCGACGAGCCAAACAAAGCGCAACCGATCGGCGAGAACAAGTCCGCCGAACTGGCGGCGCTTGAGACTGCGGACGTCAACGACGACATCCATCGCATGCTGTTCGACCACGAGATGGAACGCGGCGGCGGGAGTGTAAAAATCGCTCAACCCCGCCGCCGCAGGCGGCTTCTAAAGGGTTGATCGCCGCAGACGGCTTCTGAAGGGTTGATCGCCGCAGACGGCTCTGAAGGGTTGATCGGTTCGGGAAGCGGCAGGCCATGCCTCAGAATCGCAGCGACAGCGAGGCTGAGGCGAACTGGTGCAGCCCCCCGGTCTGGCCGTGGAATTCGGAAGTTTGCGCAACGTAGGTTAGCGTCAGACGCATCCCGCTGACCATGACGGCGAACCCGCCTTGCAACTCCGCCACATCCCAAACCGGCGAAACGTGCGGGCCGGAGCGGAACGGCGCGGATTGCAGCAACAGGTCGTAGGCGACTGCCTGAGCGTTGGCTCCGGCGAAGACATACCAGGATGGAGCGGAACCGGACGTGTAGGCGTCGCCGCCGTTCAGGCCGGGACGCGGGCGGGGAACGCCGAAATCGGCATCCAGACCCTGGCCGATCCGGACGGTTATCCCGGCCTGGATGTAGTCTCGCAGATCGCCGATCCCGACCGCAAGCGATGGCAGTACATCGACCTCCGCCCCGGCGACAGTTCCGAGACCGAACCGCCAGATCCGTTCGTGGGTGAGTTCGATGGCCGCGGTGTTGGGTATCTGATGGCCCCAGCCTTCGACCTGAGGGTGGCCGATCATGTCGTGGAAGCCATTTTGAGTATTCCGCGCGCCGGCCAGCGGACCTGCGACACCAAGGCCGAGGCTCAACATTTTCCGCGTTGTGGCGGTATCGCTGAGGAGTGTGAACTCCCCCAGCAACAGTCCGGCATAGGGCTGGCCGTGCGGTGAGGGATTGGCGGTGTGAGTGTCGGCGGGCGTGTCGATGCGCTGCGACAGGGCGACGCCCATGCGTGTTTCGCCATCGCCCCAAAGGCTCCGGGTCAGATCGACCATCACCTCTGGCACCATTGTCCCGGGCGATACCCAACCGAGGTGCACGCCGTTGGTGTAGAAATGATCACGCGGCCGTTGCAGCGAAATGGAGGCGTTTTCCCCCTGCAATGTCCAGATGCCGGCGCTATCCGGTTCGGCTTGGGCGCCGCCAAACGGCAGGAACGACGCAATAGCGAGCATCGCCAGAGCGCACTTGCGCGCTTGGTGTAGCAGGCGTGAGACCGAGCGGCGTTGATATTGACTTGCCGCGAGCCAACCCCCGTCATGCGGGCGCGGGCCGGCATCCACGTCTTTTGTTTGTTTAAACAAAGATATGGATGGTGCGTCTTCGCGCACATGACAATGCGAGGGGCGGTCGGCGTGTATCGATGTCAACGCCGGTTGGTATAAAACCGAGCGGTTTGGCGATGGATGCTCCGGGTGGGGAGAGGACGATGGGTGAATGAATTCGCCGGATCCGGTTGGTTGTTTTGATGGGTTGCCCACGCCGTTTACCTCCATTTGAGGCTATAGCGACGGGGCCTGAACCGCGCAATAGCTGGATGAAGTCATAAGCAAGAGGCGTGCCAATACTTTAATTATCTGATAATGTTCATATATAATTCCATTATGCAATAGTATGTAAGCAATGTGTAAAATATTCCGACACAATTTTATTTCATGTCTTCCTGCTATTGTATTTTTTACACCCGTCACTGGCGATAGTTGAAGGTGCGATTGCAGTCTTCAACCCACTTCGGTTGCAGACCGATGTAGTCCTCCATTTGCGCATACCAGGGCTTCACGGATTTGTATTCGAACCCCTTCGGCACCGGGCCGTTCTTCAGCGCGGAGAATCCGCCGGAATCGTGGACGAACAATTCCTCTGATCTTCTCGCGACAACGACCAGTTCAGGAACAGGCGGGCGGCGTTGGATGTGCGGTGGTGTTTGGGATGCCGGCACCATAGAAGGTAAGCGGCACGCCCTCCGGCGGGATTTCGCAGGCAATCGAAGCGGCTTCTTTCTGGCGGGGAATGACGATGTTGGTTTGCTGGGCACCGAGCCTGGATTTGACGCGAACGATGGTGTCGGTGGCGGGGGCTACCTTATGCGACAAGGCCCAGAGTCGTGGCGATCTGCCGCCGGACACAGTTTGTTGGGTTTCTTGGGGAGCGCATCGCCCCGCCAGTCTGCCAGCACGATTTGTCCGGCATGCAGCGCCTTCGGGTCGAATTCAGCCGGCATCGGCCGTCGGTATGCCGATGTCTTCGTAGAAGGCTCGCGCTGCCGGGGAGGTTGCGACCTTGTGGCCGATAGCCTCGCTGGCCTTCCAGATGCGGGCGCACCTTGCGTCGCGGGCAGCTTTGGTGGCGACATCGCGAAGGAGCGTCGCCAGGCCGATGCCACGCGATTGGGCCTGAGCCTCTAGTTCCGCCCGCACATCGTCGTCTAATCGGATGGATATGGGAGCGCCCATCCTGTGGCGATTTCTGACTATTTGGATGGAGTTTTCGGATCGGGCGCTGGTGCCTTGAAATTGGAACTCAGATAAGAACGGATCAGAACGTATAAAAACGGATTGCTTAAAACCTCACCGACGGATGGGCGACACGCTTTACCTGGAGCTTCGGATTGCCGAAGTTCAACAGCAGGCATAGCGGCAGCCCGGTCGCCCGCAGGTAGTTCAATCCTTGCGCGGTATGCGCGGGGTCGAGTGCCTTGACCACCTTTAGCTCCACGACTACTGCGTTTTCAACGAGGATATCCGCAAAGTAAGACCCGACCACGATCCCATCATACGTGACATCGACGGCGCGCTGCTGGTGGACGTTCATTCCAGCCTTTCGCAATTCGTGGGCGAGGGCGTTTTCATAGACTTTCTCGAGGAAACCGGCACCGAGCGTGTTCAGCACCGCGAACGATCGGCCGATGACTGTATCTGTGATGCGGCTCAGGTCATGCGTTTCCTGATTCATCGGTTTTTATCCGTTCTGATACGTTTTTATCTGAGTTCCTATTCAATTACAATTATTCGTAAATAGCAATGTTCACGACTCGAAAGGTGCCGGTTCAGGTTATCCGCATGAAGCGGATAGTTGCCTTGCCTGATGAGGTGACTTGGTATCGTCAACGAGGACGATCTGTTGGAATCGGGGCGGATTTTCGTAAGTTACGCAACTTGCAGTTTTTGATGTATTGACGTATAATCAGCGTCAATTAACGGACAGGAGCCATTGAGATGGGCCATGTTATCCCCGCCTCCGAATTCACCCGGAATTTCGGTCGCTACCAGATGCTTGCTCAACGCGAACCTGTTGCGGTGACCAGTCACGGTCGCACGACAGGGTATTTCATCGCCGCCGACGACTATGAGGATTTCAAGCGTTTCAGGGACTCCCGCCGCAGCTTCGCGACTGCCGAGTTGTCGGAGGAGAAGGCGAACGCCATCAGCGCGTCGCGGATGGATGCGAGGCATGCACACCTTGACGCCATGCTCGACGAATAGCTGGTCCTGTGGCGATCCCCGGTCCGGAAGCGGGTCTTGTCATTTCCTACGCTTACCTTTGGCACCACGAGCATCTCGCGGGTCATGAGGAAGGTCGTAAAAATCGCCCGGCCGTCATCGTGCTTGCCACTCGACAGCCAGGCCGCGAGTTCATCGAGGTCACAGTGTTGCCCATTACGCACCGTCGGCCGGATAACCCGGATTGGGCGATAGAGATACCGTTGCCGGTCAAGCGCCATCTTGGACTCGATGATACCCGATCATGGATTGTGATTGCCGAGGGTAACGATTTTCTTTGGCCGGGGTACGATATCCGCAAAATTCCGGGCGCCGATCGATACGACTATGGCTTTCTGCCGCCGCGTTTCTTTGATCGGGTGGTGAAAGCATTCGACGCATTGCGGCGCGGGGGCAATGCCCGAACGGTATCCCGTGAATGAAGCAGGGGGCTGTTCAACTGAGGGCGGCGTCCGGTTCGCGAGCGAGAATGGTCATCAACGCCCGTGCGCTCGGGTCCATGAGGGTCGCCATGCTCCCAGTTCTATAGCGTGGCGACGGGTACATGGATGGATTCCGCGAAGTTGCGCTGCGACAGACGGAGCCGCTTGCGGATGATCGCTGGGGAGATGATGTCGTCATCGCGGATGGTTTCGTCCGGGTAGTAGCCGTCGTCCCGCATGTAAGGGTGGGTGTCCTGTTCCGTCGTCGCGTCGAT
>JANXLQ010000251.1 GCA_025355085.1 Rhodopila sp. | reverse complement strand
GCACACCATGCCCCGCAATTGGAAGGCGCTGCTCGAGACGATCGGCATGCCCGAGATGGCCGAGGACCCACGCTTCGCCACGGCCCAGGCACGGCTCCAGAACGACGACGAACTCCGTGCCAGGCTTTACGCCTGGGCCTTAGGCAGCGACAAGCGCGAGGCCTACGACCGTGCCGGCGAGGTGCGCGGTCCCATCGCCTACGTCCACGACATGGCTGACCTCTTCAATTCGCCCCAGCTGCGGGCCAGGGACTACCTCGTCGAGGTCGACCACCCCGGCGCCGGCAGGCTCACCTACCCGCGCGGGCCGTTCCTGATGTCCGAGACGCCCTCTCGCGCCGGCCGGGCGCCCCTCCTTGGCGAACATACCGCCGAGGTCTTGGCCGAACTGGGTTATTTGCCATCCGATATCGATGCGTTGGAGCGCGCGGCCTGATCGACGTCTTCCGGCCTCGATTGGCTGGTCATGCGGGAGGAGGCCGGGCTTCCTTATCCAACCCGTGTTAGTATGGACTCCCCGGCCGCGCCACCCTGTCATGCCGCCGAATGTAGGCACCCGCGTCTTTTGCTTGCCTAAAAAAAGACACGGATGGTGTGGCTTCGCGCACCATGACGATGGCAGTGGGCCTTCAACGCGGCGCGGAAACGTGGAATATGCTGGTTGGCCAGACTGCGCGTTCGTTAGGCTAAAGACCTGCGGGAAATGATCGACCCCAAATGATTCAGGTCAAACGCTCCTGGAGCGATTGTTGCTCCGGGGCGGGGCCGTTGCGCGGATAGAATTTGCGTCTTCGGATCATTAAGAGTAGATAATAAGTTATTATCGACGCATATCGGCGGTGCGGCCAACTTTGGCCGGCGACGTACGGAGAGGCTTAAGTGGTTACAGCGGATAAGAAAAATTATATCGACGCCGTGCGCGGCTGGGCCATCCTGATGGTCATAACCACCCATGTCGGCGGCATGTTTGCCGAAATGCCCTACCCGATCAAGAAGCTTACGAATTTCGGTTGGAACGGTGTCCAACTGTTTTTCCTCGCCAGCGCTGTCACGCTGCTGATGTCGTGGCATCGTCAGAAGGACCCCAACCTTGCATCGGTGCGGTCGTTTTTCATCCGTCGCTACCTGCGTATCGCGCCGATGTATTATGCAGGCGCGTTTATTTATTACGTCGCCGAACCGCCGGAATCCGGGTTCGACATCGCGCAGATGCTGCGAAGCTTCGCCTTTATCAATGCGTGGCACCCCGATTGGATTCCGACCACGCCCGGTTGGATGGTCGTTCCGGGCGGCTGGAGCATCGGGGTAGAGTTCTCTTTCTATTTTCTGTTTCCAGCCCTGGCAGCGCTGGTGGTCACCCTGCCCAGATCGGTTCTGCTGTTCGTCGCTTCGGTCGGGCTTGCTGTTGCAGCCAACCACGCCGGGGCGGATATCTTGAAGGATTACGGAGCCACCGCGGTCAATAATTTCCTGTATTTCTGGTTTCCAAATCAGGCACCGGTCTTTGCCCTCGGCTTCGTTCTTTACTTCATTATTACAAACACCAGTCTAAAAATCACGAGCAAACCGACGGCCTATGGTCTGTTGGCCGTCACGGTCGCGTCATGGTTTTTCGTGGCAGAGTATCCGTTTGCAACCAATCGATTCGACTGGGGAGCCGGGATTCCGCCGATCCTGATCGTATCGATCAGTTTTATGGCGTTCATTTTCATCCTGGCCAAGGGGCCGGAGACCTTGTTTACCCATCCATGGATACGCCGGATCGGGGTCTTGTCGTTTAGTGCCTATGTGCTGCACTTCCTGTTCGCTCATAAAATCCCGGACTGGTCATTTGGCCTGATCGACCGCCATGCGACGGGTTATACCGCAATCGCAACAGGGATCGCCCTTTGGGTCCTTACCGCCACCTTCACTTTGCTCGGTGCTGCGGCTGCCCATCGGTGGATCGAGCAACCCGCGATCGACCTCGCGCACCGGCTGACACCATCGCGCCGCCGTGTTTTTGCACAGGCCGGTTAGATATTTTTTATTTTTTCTGCTCGCTCCACGGCGGCGGTCCCAGATCCAGATGTTTTTCCGGAATCGCAACGCCGGATACCGCCCCTACGCCGCCACCGATTAACGCACCGGCCAGGACACCTACCGGACCACCGAGCAGCCCGATGACCGCCCCGGTTCCGGCGCCGGTCGCCGCGCCCCCGGTCGCCCGGTCGGGTTCGGTTCGCCCGCACCCGAACAGGCAGACAGTCACAAGCAACAGCGTCGCGTAACGCATGGTTTGATCTCACACCCAAGGAAGCACGTTCCAGGCACCCGCCGGGAGTGTGCAGTGACGCCTTCTAGCCGTGATGTCCCGGGACGAAAAATACCGCTCAGTTCGCCAGGTGCCGAGCGGCCTTCTGTCCGGCCGGTGTATTATCCTGCCAGGGCGGTGCGCCCAAATTCACGTCTTTCGGTTTGGTCGCGGCACCGGCCGCCCCCCCTGCCACGGCACCGATCGCGCCACCGGCGAGGACACCGACCGGCCCGCCTATCAGGCCGACGGTCGCGCCGGTGGCCGCACCCGCGGCGGCCCCACCCTCAGCCCGCTCTGGCTGCTTTGTACCGCAACCAGCCAGCAGACCTAGGGAAACTGCTGTGGCCAACGCTATGGTTCTGAGCATCGGATTTTTTCCTTCGAACAGTTCGGAATCCAATACTTAACGCCGCCCGGGCGCAGAGGTGGCGAAACCGTTGCGCTTACCACCCCGATCCAACGGCATCGTGATATTTTCGCCACGCCATGCCTTAGCGATAATAGCCCGCCGGGGGGGGCGGCGCATAGTACCCTTGCGGAGCGGAAGGAGGCGGCGGATAATATTCGGGCGGAGGAGGAGGCGGCGCGACGGAGGATTGATACCCGGCGACCTGGTTCCCGCGTGAATACATGCACTGGGAATAGGCCATGTTGTAACGCTGTTGCAGGCTGTTTTGCGCGTTTTGCGATGGGCCGGCCCCGACGGCCGTGCCGCCCAGGGCGCCCGCCCCGGCACCGATTGCCGCCCCTCTGCCGCCGCCGATCGCAGCACCCAGTCCGGCACCGAGCAGGGTGCCAACCAAGCCGATGCCGACCTGTTGGTTGTTGGCTTGCTGGGCGCCTCCCTGAACCTCCCCGGAGGCAAATTGCTTGCACAGCGCCTGGTCACCCTGGAACACATCGAATGATTTGCCGGGTTGCGGCATCGCCCCGACTGTCGGACCCAGCGGTTCCGATGCACAGGCGGCCAGAAGCAGCATCGGCACTATGACGGCGACCGAGCATCTTACCGGGAAGCGATGCTTTGCGAAGGCGGGGGGTTGATACGGTCGCATCGTATTTTTCCTTATCTAAACGGTATTGCGGGCGCGGAGGGCACGATCTGCCATGGCGTCCGGCAGTTTGGAACATACGGATAATACCCTGCCGGTAGATCGCATCGATACCAAAATCCCGTTGGTGCGGGGCCTTGGCGAGATGGCTCGATGGATCCCCTCGGACGATGGGGCTTGCCGTACTGTGAATGCAAGTGTTCCCGGCGTGGCTGTCGCAGGTCGTCGCTGGCATACTCAAGGGTGTGGGCCAAAGCCGGCGTCGCCATGAGCGCAAGGGCGCAGACACCGAACCGCCACATCGCATCACCTTCCGTATATTCCAGGCGCAGCATGGCGGCGAGGTATTAAGAACGCGTTAACGTGGGCTGAAAAAACAGGCGGCCGATCGCTTTGTCAGGGCGGTCCGTCAGGGCAATCGGGTGAACGTCAGGCTACCCGTGTTATTGCGAGCGCAGCGAAGCAATCTGCTGAAATCGGGGCCACGACGAGATTAGGGGCCTGACAGCCAATGCGCCTGTTATTGGGCGCCGCTTCAGGTTTCCGCTGCCGGTTCCCGCCCGGCCAGCACCTTGTCCACGCGGCGACCGTCCATAATTATGACCTCGAACCGCCAGCCGCCGAACACGATGCGATCCCCGACGCAAGGCACCCGCCGCAGCAGGGCAAGCAGCAAGCCCGCCAGGGTGTGATAGCTGCCCTCGGCGGGTAGATCGGGAAGGTGGAGGCGGGCTTTGAGTTCGTCCACCGGAGTCATGCCGTCCAGCGTCATGGTTGTTTCCCCTGCCGGGCCGGGTACGCCCTCCTGGTGTTCGGGACCAGATCCGTCGCCTACGATGGCCTGCAATACGTCGGCGGCGGTTACCACGCCTTCGAAGCTGCCGTATTCGTCCATCACCAGTGCCAACCCCAGCGAGTCGGACTTCAGGCGCTCCAACGCATCCAATGCCGTAATCGTGTCGGGTACGATCATCGGTTGACGCAGACTGGCGCCGATCGACAGCTCACCGCCGCCCAGGATGCGATCCAGCAGATCCTTTGCCTGCACTACCCCGACCACGTTGTCGATCGACTTGTCGCACACCACGAACCGCGAGTGCGGTGCCGCCTTCAAAGCCGCCATGATCGCCTTGGCCGGCAGCGACCGGTCGATCCAGGCGAGTTCCGTGCGCGGTGTCATAATCGCGCGCACCGGTTTGTCGGCGAGGCGCAGAACGCGCTCAATCATGTCGCGCTCCTCCATTTCCAGCACCCCGGTTTGCTCGCCTTCGATCAGCAGCGCCTTCAGTTCCTCTTCCGTCACCGATTGGCGGGACACGCGCTTCAGGCCGAACAGCCGCATGATGGTGGAGGATGACTTGCCCAGTAGCCAGACCGCTGGAGCGACGACGCGCGACAGCACGGCGACGGAGGGCGCGACCCGGCAGGCCATCAGCTCCGGTGCACGCAACGCGAGTTGCTTCGGCACCAACTCCCCCAGCACCAGGGTCAGGTAGGTGGTGACGATGACGACCACGGCCAGCGACAGGGTTTCCGCGAAACGGACGATCTGAGGGATGGTTTCCAGCCACGCCTGCAGATGGGCCGAGATACGGGCGCCGCCGAATACGCCGGTCAGCACGCTGACCAGGGTGATGCCGACCTGCACGGTCGGCAGGAAGCTCTGCGGGTCCTCCGACAGCTTGCGCGCCAGCGCCGCCCCGGGCAGGCCCTGACGCTCCAGCACCGTCAGGCGCGCGCGATTGGCGGAGACCAGCGACAGCTCACCGAGGGCGAACAATCCGTTCAGGCCGATCAGCAGCAGCAGCAACAGCGCCTCGATAGCGATTTCCATCGGTGGTCGGTCCCTGAACTTGCGCGGGAGCATAGCCTGTCGCGGGCGGCCCCCGAACATGACACGATCACGAGGCTCGCCCCGCAGCCCTTGAGGATGCCGCCATGCCGTATGCCATGCCGACCAACTACCCCCGCCGCCTGCCGCGTTTCGCGATGCTGCTGGGGGTGGCCGGGCTGATACCGTTCGTGGCCGGCGGCCTGGGCTGCCTGTCGGAGACCGACGAGGTGCAGGCGATGCTGTATCTGCGCGGCCTGATAGCCTATGGGGCGGTGATCCTGGCGTTTCTGGGCGGCGTGCACTGGGGGCTGGTGCTGGGCAGCGCG
>JANXLQ010000089.1 GCA_025355085.1 Rhodopila sp. | reverse complement strand
CGGCGGCGGCATCCTCGGCGTGGTGCAGAAAGTGCCCATGGTGCAGGACAAAGACGGTAAGCAAATCGCGTCCAGTGAGATTGAGGTGGAGATCGCCCCCAATCTTCGCGTGACCGTTTTGCGTGAGACGATCACAAGCGTGATCAATCCGACGCCGGCGAACGACACGAAGCCAGTGAAGGAAAAGGCCTCTTAGGCAACGATTTTCGCGGCTTAGTTTGCCCGATAGCCGGCCGGAAGGCGGGCTATGGCGAATATTAGCGTTCGAAACAACCCGCCGCCCTTCTCATTTGGCGGTTCATCAGGCGGCGGTGGTAACAGCGGCGCTGTGGTCCTGCCGGAGAAGGCAGGCTTCGATGGCAGTCTGGTCGTGTCGGCCGCGCCTGCAATCGGTAGTGTTCGGCCAGTCCCGGAAGCGATCTCGCTGCTGATCCGCCGAGGCGCCATCGCCGGGGGTGGCGTCGCTATTCTATCCGGTTCCCTCGTCTCGGCGGGGATGGCGCTCCTGCTGTTCGGCGAGGGCGACCGTCGTACAAGCGGCTGGGATGCTCGTCGCGGCGGCGGGGGTGGCGATCGCGAACCGGGGGTGAGTGGAGACTCAGTGGCGGTTTGTTACGATGATCTCGCGTGCACTACGGCGTTCCCGCAATCCACGCCTTCGACAGCATGCCAGCATCGCCCGGGAACGGGCGCACGTTCTGGTCGCCGCACGAAACGGATTGACGATCCGCGGTCCTTCTTCAAGGACCATCCCATGCTGCATGTCCTCGGACCACAAAGTATCGCACCCGGCCTCGATCGCGGACGCGGCAATCATCGCATCATACGTCGAGAAATTGTAGCGCTCGGCCAGCGCAAGCCCGGTCTTGTGCGTATCGAGGGTGATGGACTGGACGTTCAGCAGTTCGCGCAGCGTTGACAGAAACGTCCGGATTTCGGGCCATGACATCCGCATCTTGCGGCGCGCGGCATTGGTCAACTCGTTCAGCACCTGCACGCTGATCGTGCCGCCACGGCTGATGACCTCTTCCGCTCGGTTAGCCTTCAGCGGGTCGCCTGAGGCGAGATAGACCAGGACATTGGTGTCGAAAAAGCTACCGGGCATTGGCGTCGTCGCGATCGAACTTAAAATCGCCAGGCAGTCGGCCACGGAACGCACGAAGCCGGTTTAACAGGTCCTCCCGGCCCGGTTTGCGCGCGATGCCGAGTTCTCGTGCCCCCACAACATGAATTTCGATCTCATCGCCGCTTTTGAGTTCGAGCGCCTCGACCAAGGCGGCGGGAAGGCGTACGGCGAGACTGTTGCCCCATTTGGCGACCTGCATGTCGGCTTCCTTGGATATACTTTTTTTGTGTGTATATCTAGCAGGCGGAAGGGGCAAGGACAATGCGCCACACCACAAAAGTGTGATTCGGCCTGCTATGGGCGGTGTTCGGCCTGTCGGTCGGCGCGATCTCGTTGCTGATGCTGCTGATCCGCCGAGGTGCCATCGCCGGGGTGGCGTCGCTGTTTTATCTGGTCCCCCCGTCTCGGCGACAATGGCGTTCCTGCTGTTCGGGGAGCAACTAAGTGCCGTTCAAATGGCCGGCATGCTGGTCGCGGCGGCGGGCGTTGCCATCGCGAACCGGGGGTGAGCGGAGACTCTAAAAGCGAATTTCCGAATGAGCTTGACGAAAATCTCTCTCATGATCGCGATCCGGCGTTAGTGGGATACAGGTTCGGGAACCAACGCTCCGCGACTTCGGCTGGGAAGGAGAGACGCAGCGGCGCGCGATGCGACGAAGCCGTCAGCATGCCACGATTGACCAGGGCTGCGGTCACGTTCCTCGCGCCGCGTTCTTCATACCCGGTGAGAGACGGAATTTTCGACCGCTCGACCTCCCCGGCGATCACCGCCTCCCGCAGGACCGCGAAACTGCCTCGCAGCAGCCGCTTTGCGCGTATCTCCTCCTCGACATGGATTTCGATGCGCGTCAGCAGCGTTGCCGACTCCAGCAGGCCGCTCATAAAACGTATCTGATCAATCGATTGGTCAAGAAAGAATTTTCAAAACTCAATGAGACCCCGCTGCGTCAGATTGCCCCGCCCGTCGCGATCACCCTCGCGCGGCCCATCGGCCCGAGCCAGAAGCACTTTGTAACGCGCCTCGTCATGCGCAAGCCCGCGCGCCACGGACCAGAGACTCGTTCGGATGCCGAGCCGCTTGAACAGAGCATGCGACATCAGCCGCGCCACGCGTCCATTGCCGTCGAGGAAGGGATGGATCCACAGGAAGCGATGATGGACCGCGCCTACCGTCTGAATTTTCCGAAAATTGTTCAGCGTAGGCGCCTGGTAGGCGCTATCGAACCGCGCCATGAAACGCGGCAGGTCGCCATGCCCGGGCGGCAGGTGGTGGCCGACTTCAACATCGTGCCTGCGCCATTCGCCGGGGACGACCGGCAGCTTCTGGCCGGTTTGCTTGTTGGTCACCCACAGCATCTCAGGCGGTAGGCGCGAGCAGAATTCCTCGTGGAGCCACGAAGCATAGGCGGCGGATGCGGGCCAAGCGTCGGGATCCTGTCCGGTGTCGATCAGCTTTTGGACATGGATGTGGGCGACCGCTTCCTTCTGTAGTTCTCGCCTCTTCGGTTCGGAAGAAAAGTCGTTGGCGAGTGCGCGATCGATATCGCGCGGATGCGTGTCGTGGCCTTCTATGAGATTGGAATAATAGCAATTCATCGAACGAACGAGATCGCCAATCGAGTCGCGCAAGATAGGATGGATACGGCCGGCAAGCTGGTTGGACTCGGCAATGAGCGAAACGACGTCATCCTCGAGTGCTCGCGCGCCTTCACCGGGAACCAGCGGTTCCATCGCTGCAATGTCCATAAATGGATCTATACCGGATTATATGCCGGTTTGATAGGATGAAAAATACCAACAAAATAAGCGATATAACGCCTATAACGTCGAGCTAAATGCCGGATGAATTGCCGGTTTCTGTGCCGGTTCAGCCTTTGCCGATGGGCTTCCTGCTGTCCCAGCAGAGGCTGAGTGTCGTCGCAGTTGGCCGGGAGCCGGTGGTGATCGCCAACGGTTCGTAGGATAAGTTCAGGCCGCTTTGTTCTTCTGCTCGCTCACCCGTTCCCGAACATCGAGCACTTCGATCCCGATCACATTTCCCGCGGCATCATAGTCCAGCATGATCCCCGGGGCGACCTCTGTCGTGCTGGCGGATTTCGTGCCCTCCGGGGCGAACCAGACGAACATGGCGTCGGCTTCCGGGTCGTAGCTGGTGCGCATCATCGCTTGGCACTCCTGTCAGGGTGAACAGTGATTACAACAATATCTCCTCCCTCAAGACGAAAAACAACACGAAGGTATCGCCCGCCGAACTCGGGGATGGCTCTGAAGGCACGCTTCAGGTTGGTTTGGCGTGGGTCCACGTCTGTCCAATCAGGGAAACGTATCGTCCGCTCGACCCACTCGAATGGGATATTTCTGACTTCCAGGGCCTCGGTTGCGTGCCTGGTCAACCGAATCATGGTGGCGGTATCCCGTCCACCTGCCTCACAAACCCCGGTTTGCCCGCGCCACCACCGCCTCGAACAAAACCTGACACCCCGCCTCGGCTTCCTCCGGCTCGATGCTTTCGGCTTCGTTGTG